>NZ_CAJXIV010000032.1 GCF_913054185.1 uncultured Shimia sp. | reverse complement strand
GCGGTCGCGGTTGTGCCGCCACGGTTGACACCAAAAATCAGAAACGTGCGCTGATTGTTGGAGCGCGACGCTTCGTCGTCCCGAAAAGATATTGTGTGTGAATACACGGCATTACCCTGCTGGTTTCAAATATGACCTGCACCATCCCACAAGTAAGCTGATGCGCAAAAATCTCAACAAAAAAAGCAAAAAGGCCGCCCGATTTCTCGGACGGCCCCAATTTTAAAAGGCTGATCTTACAGTCCGGTGGACACGTCGATCGTGTTGCCTTCTTCCAAGGTCACGTAAGCCTTTTTCACGTCTTTACGCTTGCCAAGCTGGCCGCGGAAACGTTTGACTTTACCCTTGGTGATGGTGGTGTTGACCGCTTTGACCTTCACACCAAAGAGCGCTTCAACAGCTTCTTTGATCTGTGGTTTGTTGCTGTCGATCGCCACTTCGAAAACCACAGCGCCATTTTCGGACGCCATTGTGGATTTCTCGGTGATGACCGGCGCGCGGATCACATCGTAGTGTTCTGCTTTAGCGCTCATTTCAGGCGAGCCTCCAGTGCTTCGATCCCCGCTTTGGTGATCACCAGAGTGTCACGCTTGAGGATGTCATAAACGTTCGCACCCATTGTTGGCAGGATATCCAGGCCTTCAATGTTGCGCGATGCTTTCAGGAAGTCTTCGTTTACGGAAGCGCCGTCGATGATAAGAGCACGTTTCCAGCCCAGGTTTGCAACCTGTTTGGCCAGAGCGGCAGTCTTGCCTTCGGTGGCTGCATCTTCGATCACTACCAGTTCGCCAGCTTTCGCTTTGGCGGACAGGGCGTGCTTCAGACCCAGCTTGCGGAACTTCTTGGTCAGGTCGTGGCCGTGCGAACGCACAACTGGACCTTTGTAAACGCCACCACCGCGGAAGATCGGTGCCGAACGGGCGCCGTGGCGTGCGCCACCGGTGCCTTTTTGGCGATAGATCTTCTTGGTTGAGTAGGACACTTCCGAACGGGTTTTCACCTTGTGGGTGCCCGCCTGAGCGTTGTTACGCTGCCAGCGTACCACACGGTGCAGGATATCCGCGCGCGGCTCCTGACCGAACAGGTCTTCAGACAGTTCAACCGAACCGGCGTTGGAGCCGTCAAGTTTGATCACGTCAAGTTTCATGCTTCACCACCTTCCGCAGATGCTTCTTCAGCCGGAGCTTCGGTCGCTGCTGCTTTCAGACCGGCCGGGAAAGGCAGACCTTCTGGAGCTTTCTTCTTCACGGCATCCTTAACGGAGACCCAGCCACCTTTGGAGCCAGGTACGGCGCCTTTGATGAACAGCAGACCGCGATCGGCGTCAGTTTTGACAACTTCGAGGTTCTGCGTGGTCACGCGAACGGCGCCCATGTGACCGGCCATTTTCTTGCCTTTGAAAACCTTACCGGGATCCTGACATTGACCAGTAGAGCCGTGTGAGCGGTGGCTGATCGAGACACCGTGTGTCGCGCGCAGGCCGCTGAAGTTGTGGCGTTTCATGGCACCGGCAAAACCTTTACCAATCGAGGTGCCCGCAACGTCCACTTTCTGACCTTCAAGGAAGTGCTCGGCGGAGATTTCCGCGCCAACTTCGATCAGGCCTTCGGATGGAACGCGGAACTCAACCAGCTTGCGCTTTGGTTCCACTTTCGCTGCTGCGAAGTGGCCACGCATGGCTTTGGAGGTGCGTTTGGCCTTGGCTGTACCAGCGCCGAGTTGAACAGCTGTGTAGCCGTCTTTCTCTTCTGTGCGCTGTGCAACAACCTGAAGGCCGTCGAGCGAAAGTACGGTAACAGGAATCTGTTTGCCGTCTTCCAAGAACAAGCGGGTCATGCCCACTTTCTTCGCGATAATACCGGAACGCATCAGATACTCTCCTTAAACAGAGATCTGGACGTCCACGCCGGCCGCCAGATCGAGCTTCATCAGCGCGTCTACGGTCTGCGGGGTCGGATCAACGATGTCGAGAAGACGCTTGTGCGTACGGATCTCAAACTGATCGCGGGATTTTTTGTCTACGTGTGGACCACGCAGAACGGTGAACTTCTCAATCTTGTTGGGAAGTGGGATCGGGCCACGAACCTGCGCGCCGGTGCGCTTTGCAGTGTTCACGATTTCCTGTGTGCTGGCATCCAGTACACGGTAATCAAAAGCCTTCAGCCGAATGCGAATGTTTTGACTTTGCATTTCGTCAGCCTTGTATAGGCGTTGGAGTTGAGAGGAGGATTTGCGACCACCGCAAACCCTCGTCGAACCCAAAAGGCGGGAATCACCCCGCCTCAAGATTCCAGTAAGGAACTCGCGCCCTTTACAGACGATTCTGGCAACTGGCAAGTGTTTTGAGAAAGATTAAGCACGTCAAGGCGCCAGCGTCCCCATTACCAACACTGCCGCTATTCTCACGGTAGACGGAGAAAAGTTCACAGTTGGCGCAACCTACATCTGTGAGATAGGCTTTTTTCTGAGCGCGCAGGCCGGTGCCTTGTGCGGCACAAGGAGACCCAAGTGGGCACATTTTTGGCAATCTTCCTCGTCTTATTGGAGTTGACCGCTCTGGTAATGGCTTGGCGCGCGATCCAACACTCCCGCACCTCACAGGGGGCTGTGGGATGGGTGGTCTTCCTGATTGCCGCCCCCTACATTTCGGTTCCGGCCTATTTGTTCTTGGGTCATCACAAATTTCAGCACTACGTAACCGGGCGGCGAGATAGTGAGGAAGTCATTGAGCGCATTCAAGAGGTCAAGGAAGCGCTGAAGCCAAAAGTACCGCCGGAGTTTCCAACTAAAGCTCTGGAAGCGATTTCCGACCTGCCCGTCACGCGCGGCAACGCGATGGAATTACTGATTGATGGCCAAGAAGCGTTTGACGCAATTTTCACGGCGATCGATGGCGCACAAAGCTACATTTTGCTGCAGTTTTATATTATCCGTGACGACGGTTTGGGTCGGCGCCTACAAAGCCAACTGATTGCGGCGGCCAAACGCGGGGTTTTTGTCCGTGTGTTGTACGATCCTATCGGCTGCGTGAAGCTGCCACACGCATACCGCCAAGCGCTGCGGGATGCGGGCATTCAGATTGTCGAACCATCACAAATGCGCGTTCCTAAAAACCGGTTTCAACTCAACTTTCGCAACCATAGAAAAACTGTGGTCATTGATGGCACTACGGCCTTTACAGGGGGGCTAAATGTCGGAGACGAATACCTCGGTTTGAATCCCTACTTTGGCAATTGGCGAGATACTCATGTGCAACTTAAAGGGCCTGTGGTGAGCCAGCTACAGTTGATCTTTGCCGAAGACTGGCACTGGACCACAGAAGAAAACCTCCTGACAAATCTCAATTGGCAAAGTGGTCGGGCGGAAGAAGACATGTCTGGCCTGGTGGTTCCAACTGGGCCAGGCGATAAACTCGAAACCGGCGCGATGTTCTTTTTCTCTGCTTTGGCAAATGCCAAAGAACGTGTGTGGATTGCTTCGCCCTATTTTGTTCCGGATGTTCACGTGCTGACAGCCATCAAACATGCCGCACTTAATGGTGTCGACGTGCGGATTTTGCTGCCGGACAGTATTGACCACAAAATGGTCTGGCTGGCCGCCTTTGCCTATTTTGACGAAGTACGTGAAGCGGGGGCACAGATCTGGCGGTACACCGACGGGTTCATGCATCAAAAAGCGGTTCTGGTTGATGACACTCTGGCCGCTGTGGGCACCACAAATATGGACAACCGTTCCTTCATCCTGAATTTCGAAACGATGGCGGTGATGTTTGACGCGCGGGCTGCGGATGATCTTGAAGACATGTTCAAGACCGACTTCGCCAAGTCTTTCCTTCTGGAAAAGACCCTAAATGAACAGCCGCTCCGCATTCAGATTGGAGCGCCCATCACGCGGCTGTTTTCACCGCTTCTCTAAAATTTTGACCACCAAACCTTATGTGCAATCACTGGCGGACAGGTCGAAGGTTTCCGCCGGAAAATATTTGGCCAAACGCGCATCCGCAGCACGCGCGTGCCCCTCCATACCTTCCAGACGCGACAGGCGGGCCGTGGTCTGCGCGACCGCTTTGGCCCCCTCACGCGAGGCGCGCTGCCATGTCACGATTTTCATGTATTTGTGCACTGATAGCCCTCCTGTGTACTGCGCTGCGCGGGACGTGGGCAGGACATGGTTTGTACCTGCGGCCTTGTCACCATAAGAGACCGTTGTTTCTTCACCTAGGAAAAGGGATCCGTACGATGTCAGTCGCGACAGCCACCAATCTGGATCTTCGGCTTGGACCGTGAGATGTTCCGGTGCGTATTCGTCTGAGGTCGCCGCCATGTCTTCGCGAGTGGAGCAAAGCATCACCTCCGCATAATCGTGCCAGGCCGCTTCAGCGTTTATACGGTTCAATTCTGGCAGGGTTGCGATCAACTTCGGAACAGCGGCGAGCACCGCCTCTGCCAATTTCCGACAGTTTGTAACCAGCCACACCGGTGAATTGTAACCATGCTCAGCTTGGCTCACTAAATCCGTGGCAACGAGGTGTGGGTCTGCGGTTTCATCTGCCAAGATCAGGCTGTCGGTTGGACCCGCGATCATATCAATTCCAACCCGGCCAAAAAGCTGGCGTTTGGCTTCCGCGACATATTGGTTGCCTGGCCCAACAAGAATGTTGGCTTTTGGCAGGCCGAACATGCCAAAGGTCATTGCTGCAATGCCCTGAACTCCGCCCATAGCTAGAATTTGGTCCGCCCCACAAGTGTGCGCCGCATAGATGATTGCCGAGGGTATGCCGTCAGTTGGATGCGGTGGTGAACACGCGGTGATATTGCGGCACCCGGCCACCTTGGCCGTTGTGACCGTCATAATCGCACTTGAAATGTGACTATAGCGCCCACCCGGCACATAACATCCGGCACAATCCACCGGGATTGATTTTTGGCCGGTCACAAACCCTGGCAAGATTTCTGTTTCAAAATCCTGCACCGTGGCTTTCTGCAGCTCTGCAAATCGGCGTACATTGTCGTGTGCAAAATGGATGTCGTCCTTGAGCTTCTGCGACAAGCTGCGGGAGGCGCGCTCGATCTCATCATCAGAGACCAATGTGCGGCCTGAAAACTTATCAAACTTTGCCGCGTAAGCCAAAGCCGCGGCATCCCCATTTTGCTCGATGTTTGCCAAGATATCCGCAACCGCGCTCTGAACGTCGGAGCAGTCAGCTTCGATCCTCCGGCGGGCTCGTTTTATATATGTCCGCATCCTTTTCCTCCAACACCTTCAATTCGGCAAATGTCAAAAAATGAGACTTATTGTCCTGTTTTTACCGAATTTCGACGCTACAGTGTTTCCAAACCATTTCAAAACAAATCTTAGAGTGCCCATGTCATGACAATCCCTGAGCGAATCCCTACCAATCTTCGCACCCTTCTAATCCTTGAAATTTTGGGGAAAAGTGACCGGGCAATGACCGCTACAGAAATCAATGTATCCTTACGATTGCCGAAACAGACCGTGCACCGCCTTTGCGCAACGCTTGAGGAAAACGGCTTTCTCATCCGGCGCGGCACGTCTCGACGGTATCAAGTTGCGCGACGCCTACGCGAAATGGGCGCTGGTCTGCTCTACAACTCAAGAGACCATGTGTTTCGCCATCAAATTCTAAAAGATGTTGCGCAAACTGTTGGCGAAAGCGTGAACTATGTGATCCCGCAAGATACCGGAATGACGTATTTGGATCGTGTAGAGACAGACTGGGCTTTCCGAATTCAACTGCCCATTGGCACTCAAGTGCCTTTCCACTGCTCCGCCAGTGGCAAGTGCTTTCTCGCCAGCCTTGGCCCAACAGCTCGCAGGAAGATGGTGGCATCACTCAAACTAGAGGCGCGCACCGAAGCAACCCATTTGTCTCCTGAAGCTCTCCTGACAGAGCTCGCACAGATCGCACGAGAAGGCTTTGCTTTGGATCGCGAAGAATTCATGGACGGAATGGTGGCAATTGCTGTTCCAGTGACCGATCCACAAGGACGGTTCATTGCCGCACTTGCCTATCACGGTCCGAAACCCCGTATGACGTTGACGGACGCAATGGCACACGTTGCGTTTTTGCAGGCTTCGGCAAAAAGGCTCGGAGAGGTGCTGTTTGAGACTGAAAGCCCACTTTAGGTAGCGCGCAACCAATCGAGAAACACTTCGTTTCTCCGTTTCCAAGACAAAAACGATCCCACCAAAACCCCAACATTGTCCGGCCCCTGCCCTCTTCCTGCCCGATTTCACCGGCATATCTTGTCCCCAAGGAAGACATTAGAGGATCAAAACATGGATCGCCTGACCGAAATGGAAGCATTCGCCACTGTGGTGGATCAGGGCGGATTTACAGATGCCGCAAAGAAGATGGGCATCTCCAAATCTGCCGTTTCCAAACATGTGTCCTCGCTTGAGGCACGTCTGGGCGCACGTTTGCTCAACCGGACCACACGCCGAGTGTCCCCAACAGAAATTGGCCTAGCCTACTATGATCGCGCCCGTCGTGTTTTAAATGACGCCGGAGAAGCGGATGCCTTGGTCACGTCGATGCAATCGGCGCCGTCCGGCCTGCTTCGTATTTCAGTGGCGACCGACTTTGGCGTGAACCACCTCTCGCCAGTTCTGGGCGATTTCTTGAGCGAGTTCTCGGACATCACCGTGAATATGGTGCTCAACAACCGCTATGTGGAGCTGATTTCCGAAGGCTTTGATATGGCCATCCGGATTGGTGAGCTGGAAGACAGCACGCTACGAGCCCGAAAGCTGACCGAGACCACAAAACGCATGATCGCTTCCCCCGCCTATTTCGAAAAATATGGTCGCCCGGAAAAGATTGACGATCTGAACCACCACAAGCTATTGCACTATTCCAGCCAGTCCAATGGCGCGGTGTGGAAGCTGACCGCACCATCCGGTGAGAAGCGCCAGGTGCGCACTGCTGGCTGGCTGTCGGTGAATGATGGACAATCTTTGTTGAACGCCGCACAGGCGGGTCTTGGCATCGCGTATCTGCCAAGCTTCCTTTACGCAGACGCGCTGGAGCAGGGTTTGGTTGAAGAAGCCATTCCAGACCTGCCGGTGGAGACTCAAGGCATTTATGCCGTCTACCCACCAGGTCGCTTCACGCAGCCAAAGGTCCGCGCGTTTATTGACTTTCTGGTGCATGCCTTTGCTGAAAAAGGCCCCACTGACTGGTGAATTTGATTTTCCCTGGCTTTCCAAGAGAAAGCACCTTGGCCCGGCGATCTTCGCCCGGGCCTTCTTTTTTCGCCAAGCAAAAAGGGCGCCGGAAGCGCCCCCTTCAAATACAGTATGACGTTGATTCAGAGCGTGGCCGCGAGGCGTGTACCTTGATTTATCGCGCGTTTGGCATCGAGTTCGGCGGCGACGTCAGCACCACCGATCACGTGACAGGTAACACCCTCATCTTCCAACGCATCAGCCAAGCTGCGATCACTGACCTGGCCCGCACAGATCACCACATTATCGACATCCAGGACGCGTGGGTTCTCACGCGTTTCGCCAAAAGAGATGTGCAGACCGTCATCGTCGATCTTCTCATAGTTCACACCGCCCAGCATCTCGACATTTTTCATCCTCAACGCAGCGCGATGAATCCAGCCCGTGGTTTTACCCAAGCCTTTGCCCAGCGCTTTGGCTTTGCGTTGCATCAACGTGACCTGACGCGCAGGCGCGTGCGGCTGTGGTCCCTCAGGCGCAAGACCGCCACGGTGCTCTGCTGGGTCAGACACACCCCATTCCTCCATCCACTCTGGCAGATTTTCGGTCAGGCTCTCGCCCTCATGCACAAGGAACTCAGACACATCAAAGCCGATGCCGCCTGCCCCAATCACGGCGACTTTTTTGCCAACCTGCTTCTTGTCGCGCAGCACATCCAGATAAGATAACACCTCGGGGCGGTCCTGCCCCGGAATGCCGGGATCACGCGGAACGATACCAGAGGCGATGATGACATCGTCGTAACCAGCCAGGGTGTTGGTAGTTGCCTCGGTGTTGAGTTGCACCTCGATGTCCAGCCCGGCCACCATGGCTTCATACCAATCAACCAGCCCCCAGAATTCTTCTTTACCTGGAATTTGTTTGGCCACATTGAGCTGTCCACCCAACTGGTTCGCTCGGTCGATCAGCGTGACTTTGTGCCCACGTTGCGCTGCTGTGATGGCTGCAGACAGCCCTGCAGGACCGGCACCGACTACCGCGATTTTCTTAACATTTTCAGCGCCAGGAATGGCCAGTTCGGTTTCGTGGCACGCCCTTGGGTTCACCAGGCAAGAAGTGAGTTTGCCGCCAAAGGTGTGGTCTAAGCAGGCCTGGTTGCAACCGATGCAAGGGGCGATTTGTTTTGCGTTGCCCTCTGCAGCTTTGTTTACAAAGTCAGCGTCGGCCAGGAACGGACGCGCCATGGAGACCATGTCGGCGCAGCCTTCTGCGAGCACATCTTCAGCAACATCTGGTGTGTTAATACGGTTGGACGTGATGACTGGAATGCCAACTTTGCCCATCAGCTTTTTGGTCACCCAAGCAAAAGCGCGACGCGGGACAGAGGTGGCGATGGTGGGGATGCGAGCTTCGTGCCATCCGATGCCCGTGTTGATGATGGTAGCACCCGCCTTCTCAATCTCTTGCGCCAGTTGCACCACCTCATCGTGCGTAGAGCCGTTTGGCACCAAATCAATCATCGACAGGCGGTAGATGATGATGAAGTCTTCGCCCACCGCTTCGCGGCAGCGGCGCACCACTTCGATGGGCAGACGGATGCGGTTTTCATAAGAGCCGCCCCAGCGGTCGGTCCGCTTGTTCACATGGGTAACAATGAACTGATTGAGGAAATAGCCCTCTGATCCCATGATCTCAACGCCGTCGTATCCGGCTTCGCGGGCGCGAACCGTGGCCGTGACAAAGTCTTGGATTTGTTTCTCAATTCCCTCTTCGTCCAGCTCCTTTGGTGGAAACGGCGAGATTGGGGATTTGATTGCAGATGACGACACACATTCAGGTCCATAAGCGTAGCGCCCGGCGTGCAGGATCTGCATCGCAATCTTGCCGCCGGCGGTGTGGACGCGGTTGGTTACGATTTTGTGGTGGGCGATGTCTTCGTCTGTAAACAGGCCTGCTGCACCCGGGAACACGCCACCTTCGCGGGAGGGGGCCATGCCGCCGGTGACGATCAGGGCCACACCGCCACGGGCGCGTTCGCCGTAGAATTCGGCCACGCGATTCCAGTCCTTGGTTTCCTCCAGACCGGTGTGCATGGAGCCCATAAGTACGCGGTTTTTCAAGGTGGTAAAGCCCAGATCAAGCGGGGCGAGCATGTGCGGATATTGGGTCATAGGTGCCTCCAAAGGTGCCTCCTCAGTTGAGTTGACCAAAACGTAAACCAGTGTCATTGTCACGTCCGACGCGGCGTCAAACGGAGCGCAGAGCGGTCCTGCCGTTGCGTCGGATTTGGTCTGTTAACCTCCCATTTCGACGTCGGTATCGTGTCGGTATGACGTCTGTTTTGCGGTGGTGCAGGTATTTGTGGTCCTCAAAACTCTTAACACTAAGGCCTATGCCGTTGCCGCGTGTGTCAGATGTCAGAGAAGCCGCCGCCGCGCCCCTTGCCGGCTGCAAACCGGGCGGCGCCATTTTGGCCCTCAGCTGCAAAGGTCTCAAAGGACGCCCATTCGCGTCGCAGCCCATCGGCAAGCGCGACGCCACTTGGGCGGGCGGACAAGAAATCAGCCCGCATGCAGCCTTGTGGATACCGCGTTAGACTGTCGGCCAAGATCAACGCCTCTTCCATGGCGTGGCCTTCGGGGCAAAGGCGATCCACCAAACCAATACGATACGCTTCCTCACCGGACACAGGACGCCCTGTCAGAATGAGATCATTGGCCCGGCCTTGTCCAAGGATGCGCGGCAGACGCACCGTACCGCCATCAATCAGTGGCACGCCCCACCGGCGGCAGAAGACACCCATCACCGAAGTCGTCGATGCAACCCGCATGTCACACCATGCCGCCAATTCAAGCCCCCCCGCCACAGCGTGCCCCTCAACAGCCGCAATAACAGGCTTCGACAACATCAGGCGCGAAGGTCCCATGGGGCCGAGGATGGGCTGCGCCTGAGCGTCCTGCCAATTGGCGGGGATAGCCACAGTGTCTTGCCAATCGCTCCCAAGAAGGTTTGCCGCAGCTTTCAAATCAAATCCGGCACAGAAGCCGGTTTGGCCACCGGTTAGGATCGCCACATCCACGGTGTCATCTGTCTCAAAATCCATGAAGGCATCAAACAACAGCCGCGCCGTTTCGGGGTTTACAGCGTTGCGCACAGCAGGGCGGTTGATGCTCACCACCCTGACCCGACCTCTGGTTTGAACCATAACCGACATGAGACACCTCCCTAGATCACAGACCGCACCTTGATATGCAAAGCAAGAAAGACACGGCGTCGCTTGACCCGCAAGGGGCCGCAGCCTATGCCGCCCCTATGGAACAGCTTGAAGAAAAGATTGCCCATCTGACTCGCACTGTCGAGGAGTTGAGTGACGTTGTCGCCCGTCAGGACACCGAAATCGCGCTTTTGACCCGGCGCGTGCAGATGTTGATGGAGCGAGAAGCCGGTCGCGAGAAAGACGGCGGCGGCGGTATTGTGGTAGGCGACGAACGTCCACCACATTATTGAGCCGCATCATCCCGCACAGCATCGTGCAAGGGGCAGCGCCCCTGCCCCATCAATGATGTGGTGTCTCCTAGAAGTTTTTGGCCAAATGAAGCGGACAGCAGTTTCTTCCCCAGAGCGGCTGAGATAGCTTGTCGGGATGACCAACGCACCTCGATTCATCCACCTTCGCACCCACACCGAATACTCTCTGCTGGAGGGGGCGGTGCGCTGTAAAAAGCTGCCCGGCATGTGTGCCGATATGGGCATGCCAGCAGTGGCGATCACCGACACCAATAGCCTGTTTGCTGCCCTTGAATTTTCCGTAACCGCGCAAGGTGCGGGCATCCAACCTATCGTTGGTTGCCAGGTCGACATTGAGATGCCGCATGACGACCCATCGGGACGAACAGCCCCGCCAAAACCGGCCCCAATTGTGCTGCTGTCACAGCGCGAAGAGGGCTACGAAAACCTGATGAAACTGTCGTCCTGTCTGTACGTGGACAATGATGGCCAGCTTCCGCAGGTCACACTCGAAGAATTGGCGGAGCGCTCTGCCGGCTTGATCTGTCTGACCGGTGGACCGGATGGCCCAATGGGGCGGATGATGCGCGATGGGCAGCTTGAGACGGCCCAAGCGATGATGACGCGCCTCAAGCAGATTTTTGGCGACCGGCTGTATGTGGAGTTGCAGCGGCACCCCGGCGAAAACGGCTTACCCGAGGCGGAGCAGCTGACCGAACGCGGGTTCATTGAAATGGCCTACGCCATGGATCTGCCCTTGGTGGCAACCAATGACGTCTATTTCCCGGCCACTGAAATGTATGAGGCGCATGACGCGCTGATCTGTATCTCTGAGGGCGCTTATGTCGATCAGCAGGACGGTCGACGACGTTTGACGCCACAGCATTATTTCAAATCGCAGGAAGAGATGATCACGCTGTTTGCTGATCTGCCAGAGGCGATTGAAAACACGGTAGAGATTGCCAGACGCTGTGCCTTTGCGACCTATCTGCGCGATCCAATTCTGCCAAAATTTGCCGACGACGAGGTTTCCGAACTGCGCCGGATTGCAAATGAGGGACTGCAAAATCGCTTGGCGGTGATCCCGCATGCGGTGTCCGTAGAGGAATACCAAGAACGGCTTGATTTTGAGCTGGGCATTATTGAGGGTATGGGGTTCCCCGGCTATTTTTTGATCGTTGCGGACTTCATTCAGTGGAGCAAAGACAACGATATCCCGGTTGGTCCAGGCCGGGGCTCTGGGGCGGGCTCGCTTGTGGCTTATGCGCTGACCATCACCGACTTGGACCCGCTGCGCTATTCCCTGCTGTTTGAACGGTTCCTCAACCCGGAACGGGTGTCGATGCCTGACTTTGACATCGACTTTTGCATGGATCGCCGGGAAGAGGTGATCAAGTTTGTGCAGCAGAAATACGGCCGCGACAAGGTGGGGCAGATCATCACTTTTGGTGCGCTGCTGTCCAAGGCTGCTGTGCGTGACATCGGGCGGGTGTTGCAGATGCCCTATGGTCAGGTGGACCGGTTGTCCAAGCTGATCCCGGTGGAAGGTGTAAAGCCTATGTCCATCGCGGACTCTTTGAAAGAAGAGCCGCGCCTGCGGGAAGAGGCCAAAAACGAGGAGGTTGTCGACCGCTTGCTCACCTACGGGCAGCAAGTGGAGGGGCTTTTGAGAAACGCGTCGACCCACGCGGCCGGGGTTGTGATTGGCGACCGGCCGTTGGATGCACTGGTGCCGCTCTATCAGGATCCGCGCTCGGACATGCCAGCCACCCAGTTCAACATGAAATGGGTGGAACAGGCCGGGCTGGTGAAATTTGACTTCTTGGGCCTCAAAACCCTGACCGTCATTCAAAACGCAATTGAGCAAATCCACAGTTCGGACCGCCCGCTGCATGTGGCCGCCGATGGCACGCAGCTTTATGAGCCCGCGGAAGGCGCAGAGAACCAGATCAACGCCATCCCGTTGGATGATGACCCGACGTATAAGCTGTATTCAGCGGCCAAAACCGTGGCGGTGTTCCAAGTGGAATCCACCGGCATGATGGATGCGCTGAAGCGGATGAAGCCCAACTGCATCGAGGATATTGTTGCGCTTGTGGCGCTCTATCGTCCGGGCCCGATGGAGAACATCCCAACGTATTGTGAGGTCAAAAACGGGCTTAAAGAGATCGAGTCTGTGCACCCGTTGATTGACCACATCCTCGAAGAAACCCAGGGCATCATCGTGTACCAGGAACAGGTGATGCAGATTGCCCAGGTCATGGCGGGCTACTCGCTTGGTGGCGCGGATCTGTTGCGCCGAGCGATGGGTAAGAAGATCAAAGAGGCGATGGACGCTGAGCGCCCGAAATTTGAGAAAGGCGCGGCCGAGAACGGCGTGCCAGCCAAGAAAGCCAGCGAGGTTTTTGACCTTCTGGAGAAATTTGCGAACTACGGCTTTAACAAATCACACGCGGCGGCCTATGCGGTGGTGAGTTACCAAACCGCGTGGCTGAAAGCGAACCATCCGGTGGAGTTCATGGCCGGTGTGATGAACTGCGATATTCACCTGACCGACAAATTGGCGGTCTACTTTGAAGAGGTGAAAAAGGCGCTGAAACTGCCTTATGTGCCGCCCTGCGTAAACCGCTCGGATGCGACGTTTAAGGTTGTCGACGGCGCGCTGGTCTATGCACTTGGCGCGCTGAAGAACGTCGGCTTGGAAGCGATGAAGCTGGTGACCGAGGGGCGCAAGGTGGATGGCGTCGATAAGCCGTTTGCGACGCTGTTTGATATGGCGCGACGGGTCGATTTGAAGAAGGTGGGCAAGCGCCCATTGGAGATGCTGGCGCGGTCCGGGGGGTTTGATCAGCTGGATGGCAATCGGCGGCGGGTGATGGAGAGCCTGGATGGGCTGGTGAATTATTCCGCCGCGATCCATGAGCAGAAGAGCTCCAATCAGGTGTCGCTGTTTGGCGAGGCGGGTGATGATTTGCCGGAGCCGCGCCTGTCACCGGCGGGCGATTGGTTGCAGGCGGAGCGGCTGGATGAGGAGGCCAAGGCGATTGGTTTCTTCTTATCGGGCCACCCGCTGGAAGATTTCATGGCACCGCTGAAACGCAAAAACGTGCTGACATTGGACGAGCTGACTGACAAGGCGCGCGGCGGGCCGTGCATTGCCAAGCTGGCCGGGCGGGTGTCCGGGCGGCAGGAACGCAAATCCGCGCGGGGCAACCGGTTTGCGTTTGCGCAGCTGTCGGACCCCACGGGGGCTTATGAGGTCACGATCTTCTCTGATACGTTGGAGAAATGCCGCGAGCATCTGGAGACGGGCTCCAAGGTGGTGGTGACCGTGAAGGCGGAGATGGAGAGTGACCAGCTGAAGCTGTTGGCGCAATCGATGACCCCGGTGGAGACCATTGTGGCGGATGCGGGCAACACGGGGCTGAAAATCTATCTCGATGATGCCAGCGCGGTGGGGCCTGTGGCCAACATCCTTGAGGGCGCAAAAGAGACCATGAAGAACTTGCCCAAGGGGCCGATCTGGTTCTGCCTGACCAATATGGAATTGCCGGGCGAGGTGGAGATTGATGCGGGGGCCGGTTTCCCGGTGAACCCGCAGATCAAAAGCGCGCTGAAGTCTGTTGAAGGCGTGATGGCGGTTGAGGAAATCTAGGGCGCGGGCGGCATGGCACCGCCCTGCCCCTTTTGATCTAGGCCGATTTGGTCAGCTGTAGAAATACATCTTCCAGATCAGCCTGCTCTGTTTTCACATCCGCAATGGCAATGCCCGCCGCGCGCACAGCGCCCAGCACATCTTCGGCAGAAGTTTCGCGCGCCTGATAGGTCAGCGCGATACGGCCGTCGCCGCGACGAGTGACCTCGATGCCGGGGGCTTCAGGCAAAGTGTCGACCGGGGCCACGGGATCAATCACCATACATTTGCTGTCCACCTGCCCCAGCAGGTTTGAGGTGCTGTCACGGGCCACAACTTCGCCGTGGTTGATGATGGCGATCTCGTCACACATCTCCTCCGCTTCTTCGAGGTAGTGCGTGGTCAGGATCACGGTGAGGCCGCGCTCCTCGTTGAGCCTACGGATGTTAGACCACAGCATTTGGCGCAGCTCGATATCCACACCTGCAGTCGGTTCATCCAACACCAGCACCTGTGGTTGGTGCACCAGCGCTTTGCCAAGCAGCAACCGACGCTGCATCCCGCCAGAGAGCGTACGGGCATAAGCTTCTGCTTTGTCTGACAGGCCCACCATACGCAGGATTTCATCACTTTGGCGCTGATGTTTGGGTACACCGTAAAGACCGGCCTGCACTTCCAGCGCGCCGCGCGGGGTGAAAAACGGATCAAGGTTCAATTCTTGTGGCATCACACCAATAGCGGCGCGGGATTGGCGCGGATTTTCGTCCTGGTCAAAGCCCCAGATTTTCACAGTACCTGCGGATTTGTTGACCAGCCCTGCCATAATGTTGATCATGGTGGACTTGCCCGCACCATTGGGGCCAAGCAGGCCAAAAATCTTGCCTGCGGGGACGGTCAGATCGATGCCTTTGAGGGCGTGTTTTGCCGGGGAGCCACGGCCACCTTTGTAGGTCTTTTGCAACCCTCGGATTTCAATCGCGTTGTTGGTCATGGCCACTCTTGCTCCCCGCTGCGCAATGCCTATTATTCGCCCTAACCAATGCAGGCGATAAGCTCAACCGCAGCCGCCAGAAAACACCGCCATCGGAGGACCCACTCCGAAGCCACAAAGGACATCGCAAATGACAATTGAAGCCCCAGAAACCAAGATTGTGGACAGCTACCGTGTGTCATGTGACGGCGGTGAGGGGGGCCACCCGCGCGTATATCTGCAAATCCCAAATGAGCATGGCTGGGTTGAATGCCCCTATTGTGACTGCAAATTCATCCACGAGGACTTCAAAGACAAGGTGGCCTGAGGGCTGTCAGGATTTTGAGAGAGTTGGGAGACCGTCCGGTGGGGCGGTCTTTTTTTTGCTTGGGGAGGACACTTTGCGGGCTTGCAGAGAATTGCCGGTTTGAGTCCAAATTACGCGACACTGCACGGATCATAAAAGTCTGATATCTTGCGATATTGACGCCAATAATACCAAGCTGTTCGAAATCTAACCAAAAAAGTATGAGATATGTTTAGGACATTTTTGGACAAAGTCGTTGGATGTGAGTTCTCTCCGCAGCGCGCAGAGAACTCTAAAAAAATTGCTCGTATTTTGGAGCACGGTAATTCCATATTGCACTCGACCAATGATCCCAATGCTCTAAACCAGTTAGAAGCAAAAATTAGGTCAGAGCTGGGCCTTCACTACCGTTGGTCTTCAAACAGACGCGGTATCCTCAAAGCTGCGCGAGAAGAAATTCTAGCAGTTCGGGAAATGCCTGCTCTCTCTCAAGTCTTCATTTTCCATGGTGACGGACGAGTTAGAGAAGAAGCAATTCGAAACTTGAGCGGTCCATTGAGCTCTCCCGCGAGTGTCTATGCACTTTTTTTGCGCTTGAATGATTGGGTGCCACAAGTAAGGAGTTTGTCGCATCAAGCATTCAAAAGAGTCATGCCTTCCACACCTGCGATGGTCCTTGTTCCTGCACTTACCGCCATATTACCACACCTAAATAGTTGGGGGCGTTGGTCTAGTGAGGGGCCGGAGGCCGTCCGTGAAATCATGGGCAGGTCTGATGTAGCTAGTCGCTTAGTAGAAAACTTAAAGACGACACGACAGCCACGTCTGGGGCAGATTTTTCGCGAGTTAAGCCGTTACTCTGTGATCGATCAGTATATTGAAGGTATCTTTGTAACCGCACCTCTACCGCACATTCGAACTATGGCTCTCGACATGCTTCTATCTAGAAAGGCGCGCTGGCCGACAGGTAAATCGAAGCGCATTTGGCTTAACCGCTCGATGGGTGAGTATCGAACCGAGGCCATTTATGGCCATCGAGAACTATCAATAACAGTCGCTCAAATTGACCTTGTCGCCACCGGTGCCATCGATCGTTCTGCGATGGTTCGAAGACGTGCAGCAGATGAATTGATAGCACTGCGAAATGTCCCCGAGTTAAGAGTTGATCTGGACGCAATCGCCGCAAGTCTTCAAGACGATCCGAATGTTGGTGTGCGAAAAAGGATAGATTTCTTTAGGCGAAACCAACCAACAGGATAAGTGCGCTTTCTTCCTAGCGAACCTTTGGTTTGACAAAAACAATGACAGCCTTGTCCCGCAGAACTGCCTTCCCCCTACCCCCGCGCATACCCGCGTTTTTGGGCACCGTTCCGGTACTGATCTGCCGCCAATGACGCGTCGCGCAGGTTGCTGAAGATGCGCACCATGCTGCGGCCCTTGCCACCGGCGACGCCCCATTCGCGCAATACTGAGACCTCTTCAAACAGGTTCATGGCGATTTCCACGCGGTAGAAGCGGGGACGGGTGCGTTTGGCAGGTTTGTACAGGATGCAGATGGCCATGGGATTAGCCTAGTTCAGCGGCGAATCGGGTGCAATGGTCTTGTGTGTGGGCGACTCTGGGTCAGCCGTTAGCTGCCAGACAGCAGCACCGCCTCGACGCGGCGGTTCAACGTGCGACCGGCCTCGGTGAGGTTGGTGGCGATCGGGGCGAGGTAGCCCGCACCGCGTGCTTCGACTTGGGCTTTGGGCACGCCGTGGTTCTTGATCAAGCGATTGCGCACGGCGGCGGCGCGTTTTTGCGAGAGGCTGGTGTTTGTCGCAAGCGAACCTTTGCTGTCGGTGTGGCCGACAAGCGCGATGCGACGGTTGGGGTCGTCTTTGAGGAATTCCGCGAGGGCCGTGAGAGAGGCAAACTCACCGTTGGACAGCTTCGAGGCGCCGGTTTCGAAACTCAGATCGCTGAGTACCACATGACCGGATTGGGCAAGGGTTGTGGCGATCGCGGTGGCGGTTTCCGGCGTGGGGGCAGCGGGCGTTGGCGCCGGTATGGCGACTTCAGATTCTGGTTTTGGCTGGGGCTGTTCTTCGATTTTTGGCGGTACGCTTGGCTCTGAGGGTTCGGGGGCAGGAACACCGTCCGGGCGGACGTCAAAGACCTGCACCATGCCTGCTTGCGCGGTGCGGCTCACAAGGACGGCCACACCTTCGGGACCTGCATCGCCTTCGCGGCGGGCGGAGAGGTAGAAGTAGTCGGAGAGGTCAACAAACATCTTGGGTGGCAGCAACACGTCGATGGCAAAGCGGAAATCAAACCCGCCGCAGGCCGCCGCATCACAGGACAGGATCAGCTCGTATCCCTCATCCAACAGCTGGGCAGCAAGGTCGCTGTTAACGCGGCCGGTGCCGGGAAAGCCGCTGGAGAAGCGCCAGCTGCGTTTGCGCTGGGTGCCTGCCACGGGGATGGTGGGCACGGTGTTGTCGTCTGCGGGTTCAAGCGCGAGAGAAAGCACGCTTTGCGGCAGGATTTCTTCTCCCAGGAGTTGTCCCGGTGTTTCAAAACGCGGCTCAAAGGCCCAGCCTGCGGCCGGGCATAAGAGAAGCCAAGTTATGAGTGTGCCAGATTTCATCGGGACAGAGCGTGATACTCTGGGTTGGGCTGCATGGCGGTGGCCGAGGCCACGCGGTTGGACATGTTGTAGAAGCCCGCGACGTTGGCGATATCCCAGATATCTTGGTCTGAAAAACCGACGTCACGCAGGGTTTGGCGATCAACTTCTTCGATGGTGGCGGAGGCGATGGTCATTTTCTCAGAAAACGCCAGCATGGCATATTGGCGGGCGTCCAGCTCTGCCACGCGCCAGTTCATCACCATCATCTCGCCCAGCGCCGGATCACCGGAGAGTTGCCGCACAGCAGCCCCATGGGCAACAAGGCAGTAGAAACATTTGTTGATCGCGCTGACCACCACCGCAATCATCTCTCGCTCCAGCTTAGACAGGCCGCTGTCACCCAGCATGAGGTCATTGTAGAGCGCGGTGAAGGCGTTGAGCTTGTCCGCATGGATAGCGTAGGCCTGCAGCACATTGGGCACCATGCCCAGCTTTTCTTGACAGATGTCAAAATAGCGTTGGGTCTCTGGTGGCAGCGGGTCCATCATTGGAATATCGAGCGCGGTTGGTTTGGTATTTTCTGCCACGTTGGCCTCCCTTAAGCGGTGGGTTTGCACCGGTAGTGGTACTCTCCCACAACGGTCATACCGAGGGAAGAGTACAGCCGATTTGCCGCTGCGTTCGCTTTGGTACAAATCACCGACAAATGCGTGCCGCCGTTTTCCAGCGTCCAGAAAGCGGCGCGGTGCATCAGAAAGCGAGCCACGCCTTGACGACGTTGAAACGGCAGGATTTCCAGCGCATGCACCATGCCGATGCCGTTGTGCAGGCCAAGGAAGGATGCTCCGGCGGGTTTGTCCTGCCAACGGGAGACAAAACCGGTTTTGGGCATGGGCGCACGGTCCATAACCTTTAGGCGGGCAAGGTCCATACCACCTTCAGCCCAAATTTCCTTCATGATCTGCAGAGGCTCCCATGCCGGGATGGCAGCGGTGCGTGGGGGACGCTCTGTTGCGAGGTCCTTGGCCGGCATGACATACATGGTCACCGGATCAACGATGTCGTAGCCACGCGCATCAAGAGCGGCGTCCAGATCGGTGTCACCTTCGCGGATTTGAAAGATTGGCTGCTGGTTGAGGGCCACCATGCCTTGCTCAGCGGTGTCGATATCTGCCACCACCAACTCGCCGTTTAGCGTCGCTGAGCAGACTCGTTTGCCGCCGCCCTGCCCGTCACGCAGGGTGAAACATCCGCTGTGATAAGTTGCGGCGGCGGGCCAGGTGCCGTCGATCACGTCATAGAGGGTGTGGGCAGTGATGTCTTTTGTCATTGGAAAAGACCGGAGAGTTTGGTGATGGCCGCGTCAATGCGCGCGCCGTCTGTGCCACGAATGACGATATTAGACCCGTAAGCACCGTTGCGTTGATAAGGGTATGAGCCAATGGACAGGTCAGAAAACTCTTCGGCCAGTTTGGCCAGAGGACCGGCAATGTCACCTTCGCCGCGTTCAATGCGCAGGGTTTGGCTCAAGAGTGGCGCCCCCCCTGTGAGAGTTGGCAGAACGCTGGCGACCATGGCCTGAAACACGGCAGGCACGCCGGCCATGACGTAGACGTTTTCCAAACGAAAACCCGGTGCAACGGAGACTGGATTGTCGATCAGCGTGGCGTCGTCCGGAATACGGGCCATGCGTTTGCGGGCGTCGTTAAACTCCTGTCCAGCATTGTCATAATGCGCCTGCAACAACGCAGCGGCGTCCGCACGCACGTCGATGTGTTTGCCAAAGGCCTCAGCAATGCAGTCGGCGGTGATGTCATCATGGGTGGGGCCAATGCCGCCTGACGTGAAAACATGTTCATTGGCGTCTGACAGTTGCTTCACCGCGACCACAATGGCTGGCGCATTGTCGGACACCACGCGCACTTCGGTCAAATCAATGCCGTGTTTGGTCAGTTCACCGGCAAGGAAATACATGTTGGCATCGCGGGTGCGGCCGGAAAGGATTTCGTCGCCAATCACCAGCATGGCTGCGGTTGGATTTGCCATGATCTCATGTCCTTGTCAGTGCGTCACCGCAGGTATAGGCCTGTGACATGCGCTTTCAAACCCCTCTCGTTCCCGCCGTGCTTATTCGCCGCTACAAACGGTTCCTTGCTGACGTTCGCCTTGAAGATGGGCGCGAAGTGACCGCGCATTGCGCCAATCCCGGCTCGATGATGGGGCTGAAGGAGGAGGGCATCAAAATTTGGCTGGAGCCGAACGACGATCCCAAGAAAAAGCTGAAATATGGCTGGCGTTTGGTAGACCATGAGAATGGGCATTTCACTGGCGTAGATACCTCAGTGCCGAACCGTGCGTTAAAGGCCGCATTGTTGGCGCATAAGGTGCCGGAACTCGCGAACTATGAGAGTGTGCGGCCGGAGGTGAAGTACGGCACAAACAGCCGGATTGATTTTCTGCTGTCGGGTGAAGGACGCAAGGACCTGTACCTGGAAGTGAAGTCTGTGACCTTGAGCCGCGAAGAGAGCGTGGCAGAGTTTCCGGACAGCGTGACCGCGCGGGGAACCAAACATCTTGAGGAACTCATGGCCATGATTGACCAAGGCCATGAGGCGATGATGTTGTATCTGGTACAACGCACCGATGCAGAGCGCGTCACCCTCGCCCCAGATATTGATCCAACCTATGCGGCGACTTTCCAACGGGCGCGGGCGGCGGGTGTTCAAGTGTTGGCCTATGGGTGTGACATTTCTCCAACGCAGATTACGATTGGTGCCCCCCTGCCCTTTGCCTATGCGAGCCAGTGACACAAAGTGGCATCCCTAAGCTCTAGCAGTTTTAAGAATTTACGCTTACATAGCCGCAAACCACACGTGATGGAGCACTTCACATGATCGGCAAACGCCGCAAGACTCGCGATAGCATCGACCTCTACTCGCCAGAAGACCACGCGGGCATGCACAAGGCTGGGGCCTTGGCGTCGCAGATTCTGGATAACATCGCAGAGTACGTGTTTCCGGGCCAGACCACCAAGGAGCTGGATCGGCTGATCGAGGCGCAGGTTGATGCGGCAGGCGCAACCTCAGCAACCATCGGCTATCGCGGCTACGAACACGCGAGTTGTATCAGCGTGAACCATGTGGTCTGTCACGGCATCCCCGGCAGCCCGATCCCGAAGTGGAACAAAGAGACCAGCGCGCGCAAAGAAGACCCGATGCGCGATGACGACAAGCTGCGCGACGGTGATATTCTGAACATCGATGTGACCGTGGTGGTTGATGGTTGGTACGGCGACACAAGCCGCATGTATGTGGCAGGCAAACCCAAAGGCTTTGCCAAGAAGCTCATTCAAGTCACCCATGACGCGCTGATGCTGGGCATTGAAGCGGTGAAGCCGGGCAACACCTTTGGCGACATTGGCAACGCGATCCAGACTTATGCCGAGCGCCAGCGCATGTCGGTGGTGCGCGATTTCTGTGGTCACGGGTTGGGCCGGGTGTTCCACTCACCACCCAACGTGCTGCACTATGGCCGCGCGGGCAGTGGACCGGTGCTGGAAGAAGGCATGTTCTTCACCATTGAGCCGATGTTGAACATGGGCCGTCCGGAAACCAAAGTGCTGGCCGACGATTGGACAGCGGTAACGCGGGACAAATCCCTGTCGGCGCAGTTTGAGCATTCCGTGGGTGTGACCGCAGATGGTGTGGACATTTTCACCTTGTCCAAAGGCGGGCTGTATCACCCGACCTGGAAGTAAGTGGTCTTTTGAGATGTTGGCGGGCGCTTAGTCTTTTGCGCCCGCGACCTCCAGAAACGTCATCCATGTATCGCCGTATTTACGCTGATCACGCTGCGTGAAGCCTTCTGGTGCGACTTGGGGTGTATTTTCTTCCCAGACAATCAGAGCATCGTCGCTGATCCAGCCGTTTTGCGTGGCGACGGACAGGGCTTTCTGGCCCATGGATTTGCCATAAGGCGGATCGAGAAAGATCAGATCATAAGGCGCATCGGGGTTTTGCGGCAGGCGCGTGGCGTCAGCTTTGATCAGATTGGCAGATTGGGTACCGCAGGTTTTGCGGATGTTGTCGCGGATAAGGTTGCTCGCCACGCGACCGTCATCGACAAAGGTCACCGACGTGGCGCCACGTGAGACCGCTTCAAGGCCCAACGCGCCGGTGCCAGCGAAGAGATCCAATACGCGGGCGTCAGTGATCGGGTCGCCCAACTTACCGCCTTGCAGCACATTGAATAGGCTTTCGCGTACACGATCTGTGGTGGGGCGCAGGTGTTTGCCCTGATCGCCTTTGCCAACTGCCGCAAGCGCGATGCCGCGCCATTCTCCGCCAATGATCCGCATAGGGGCTCCTTAGAGACGCATCAGGTCTTTGATGTCGGTGTTCATGTCGGCCACCATATCGTGTGATGGGGATTTACCCCCTTCGATCAGACGCTTGCCGACCATGTAGTCGCGCGGGGCATTCATGGCATCAACCGCCAACAGGGTGTCGCCTTTGTAGTACCAAAACGAGATTGCGCCGGTGCTGCTGTCGCGGGTGACAATGGTGTCAAAACCGGTGTTGAGACCTGCGATTTGCAGCTTCACGTCATATTGGTCAGACCAGAACCATGGTTTGGCTATGTAGGTTTTCTCCGCGCCGAGGATGTTTTCGGCCACCACTTCGGCCTGATCAATCGCGTTGGGCACGCTTTCCAGTCGGATGCGGGCGGCTTTGTAAGGGAAAGAGGC
Source organism: uncultured Shimia sp. (assembly GCF_913054185.1). Classification (GTDB taxonomy): domain Bacteria; phylum Pseudomonadota; class Alphaproteobacteria; order Rhodobacterales; family Rhodobacteraceae; genus Shimia. The sequence goes on along the minus strand of NZ_CAJXIV010000032.1, from coordinate 15,750 downwards.
GCAGTCGCCTGCGGACCAGACGTTGGGCGCGCTGGTGCGGCCTTGATCGTCGGTGGCGATGCCATTGTCGAGCGAAAGGCCTGCGGCCTTGGCCAGAGGGGTGTCAGGGCGGATGCCAACGCCGACAATCACGAAATCCACGGCCATTTCGCGGTCGCCGGACAATTTGGCAGAGGTCACACGGGTGTCACCAGAGAGGCTTTCCAGAGCTGTGCCTTCGAGGATCTCAACACCATGCGAGCTGTGCAGGGCGCGGAAGTAATCGCTGGTTTCTTTGGCGGCGACCCGTTGCAGGATACGGCCGGACATTTCCACCAGTGTCACTTTCAGACCCTTGGAGGCGGCCACAGCAGCGGCTTCGAGGCCGATGTATCCCCCGCCAACAATCAAGACGTGACGGCCTTCGGTGAATTCCGGTGTCATGGCGTCGACGTCTGCCAGATTGCGCACAGTATAGACGCCGTCGAGATCACCGCCGATGGCAGCTGGCAAGCGAATGGGCGACGCGCCGGTGGTTAAGACAAGATGATCGTAGGCCAACGTTTCGTTGGGCATGCTGACGGTTTGCGTGGCAGTGTCGATGGCCTCAACAGTGGTGCCCAGACGCAAGGTGATGTTTTGATCCCGATAGTAGCTCTCCGGGCGCAGGTAGAGGCGCTCGAGGTCCATGTCGCCAAGTAGGTATTTCTTGGAGAGCGGAGGACGTTGGTACGGTGGCGCGGTTTCGGCCCCAATCAGGGTGATGTCCCCGTCAAAGCCTTTGGCGCGCAATTTGGCCACACAAGCCGCGCCTGCCTGCCCTGCCCCAATCACAACAACGTGCGTCACGTCACTCTCCCTCAAACCCATTGCCTAAGCCGTTGGCGAGCCTATATCGCAGGTTCAGGGAAACGCAATGAGAGTATCACAGATGAGTATTTCTATCGGAGATAAAATCCCCGAAGGCACGCTGATGAAAGTGGGCGCAGAAGGACCGGAGCCAGTGTCAGTTGAGAGCCTGACCAAAGGGCGCAAAGTTGTTTTGTTTGGCCTGCCGGGGGCCTTTACGTCCACGTGTAGCAGCGCACATTTGCCAAGCTTCATGCGCAATGTGAACGCGCTGAAAGGCAAAGGCGTGGATGAAGTGATTTGCGTGTCGGTCAACGATCCGTTTGTGATGGATGCTTGGGACAAGGCCAACAACGCGGCAGATGCAGGCGTGACTTTATTGGCAGACCCAACGGGCGATCTGACCACTGCGATGGGCCTGGACTTCAGCGTACCGGCGATTGGGTTTGTGAACCGTTCCAAGCGCTATGCGGCGATGATCGAAGATGGTGAGTTCAAAATTTTGAACGTCGAAGAGGCACCGGGCACCTGCGAAATCAGCGCGGGTGAAACTATGGTTTCCGCGCTATAAGCGGCGTAAGATTTGGCCTGGCGGGCTGCGCGAGCGTGTCAGGCCTCTCCGAATAGAACATCCATTTTGCGAGCCAGCTTGGCATCCAGAGCAGAAATGCCCCCCACATCGTGGGTGGTCAGCGTCACATCCACCGTTTTGTAAACGTTGGTCCATTCCGGGTGGTGGTTCCATTTCTCGGCCCAGATGGCGGCTTTGGTCATCCAACCAAAAGCTTCAACAAAATTTGCAAACACAAAGGATTTGCGGATCGCGTCGCGGTCTTCGCAATAGGCCCAGCCACTTTGCAAAATCGGCTCCATCACCGCATCGCGGGCGGCCTGACTGAGTTTTTCGGTCATTCGTGGTCCTCCTCGTTGCCGCGTTTAAACGGGCCGTAGCTGGTGAGCACTTCGACATCTTGGCTAACCGCCATCCGCTCTTCCTGCAGGTAGCGATCAATGGCGTCGCGAAAGCCCGGGTCTTGGATCCAGTGCAGTGAGTGGGTGGTCACCGGCAGATAACCACGTGCCAGCTTGTGCTCCCCCTGTGCGCCGGCCTCCACCGAAGATAGGCCCTGCGCAATGGCCCAGTCCATCGCTTGATAATAGCACAGTTCGAAGTGCAATGCCGGATGATGCTCGATGCAGCCCCAATAGCGGCCAAACAATGTGTCACTGCCAATCATGTTCATCGCCCCGGCGACGGGCACACCGTCGCGCTCGGCAAAGATCAGAAGCGTGTCATCCCGCATGGTTTGGTGAAGGATATCCAAGAAGGTCCGGGTCAGGTAAGGCGTGCCCCATTTGCGCGCGCCTGTGTCTTGGTAAAACCGCCACATTGCGTCCCAGTGGTACGGCTTGATGTCGTCGCCTGTCAGGCAGGTGATGGTACCGCCAAAGGCTTGGGCTTGGGCACGTTCCTTGCGGATGTTTTTGCGTTTTCGCGACGAGAGTGCATCTAAAAAGGCGTCAAAGCTGGCGTAACCTTCGTTCAGCCAGTGAAATTGTTGACCAGTGCGATGCAGCAGACCCATGGCCAAACCGTTTTGCGCCTCCTGTTCGGTGCAAAAGGTGATGTGCGCGCCGCTGAGACCGTTGTCGGTGCCTACCTGCACCATGCCTTGCACCAAGGCGGATTGGCCAGTGGCTTCCCAGCCCGGACGGGTCAGCAGGCGGCGACCTGTGACCGGAGAAAACGGTACAGCGGTTTGGAGTTTGGGGTAATAGCGCCCACCCGCCTGCTCATAGGCATGGGCCCAATTGTGGTCAAAGACGTATTCGCCCTGGCTGTGCTGTTTGATGTACATGGGCGCCACTGCGATGGTCTCGCCGCCCGCTTGGGCGGTTAGGTGGCGGGGCAGCCAGCCGGTGCCAGAGCCGATACTGCCGCTCTCTTCAAGTGCGCGTAAAAAGCGGTGGGTGACAAACGGGTTTTGTGGGCGGCCAGATGCACTCGGCACGGGATCGGCGCAGGCGTCCCACTCAGTCGCCGGAATGCTGTCCAGCGACTGGTGTAGTGTGATTTCGATGGGATCACCATCCATGCCCGCGCCTCCTTAATGGTAGTGTACCTGCTACGATGTAAGGCGCGAGACAAATCACTTTTAGGGCAACCAATACTAGCTGCCCTTTGGCACGTAGCCCTCAAAAGTGACGTTATCGACAATACCGCGCGCCTCTTGCTCTTGTACCGCGGACGTCACGGTCCAACATAGGACTGTGGCACCGTGCGCTTTGAGCCTCGCGACCTCAGGCGATTGCAGATCGTCCACGCTGTGACTGATAAAGCAGGCACCAATCGCGTCATAATCCGGAATGGACTTCAGTCGCGTCCGAACCGTTTCTGGCAACAAGGGCCATCCGTCCGCATGAAACGGATCGGTGGTCAATCCGCGTGGCACATCTGGCGCAAGATCGCGCAGGGCAGCGACGCAGTGGGGATTGAACGCCATGAAAGCCAGTGGTCCGTCATAGCCTTGCACCGCTCGTGCCGCTGACGCTTCGAGGTCACCGACGTTGGGGCCCATGATGCCGTCCTGATCTTTGAATTCGATCAGAAGCGGCACGCGGCCAGCCACCAAGTCCAACACTTCGGCAAAGGTTGGGATGCCTTCGTCCCCGCCAATCAACGGAATCGCGCCCAGCGCCGCAGCAGTGTGCTGACGCACGGCGCCCTTGGCTTTCGCCAAACGCTGCAATTGGTAGTCATGGAACGCCATGGCCACCCCGTCTGAGGACAGTTGCAGGTCAATTTCAATGCCAAAGCCCTGCGCGATAGCCGCCTCAATCGCCGCCCGGCTGTTTTCCGGGCGGCCATCGTCGACATCATGCAGGGCCCGGTGCGCAATGGGCGCATCCAAGAACCGTTTGTCGAGCATGTTAGGAAATCTGGAAAATGCCTTCGATTTCCACAGCCACGCCAAATGGCAGCGAGCCAGCAGAAACCGCAGACCGGGCGTGGCGGCCTTTATCGCCCAGCGCCTCGACCATAAAGTCCGACGCGCCGTTGATGACCTTTGGCTGATCGGTGAACTCTGGAGTGGAATTCACAAAGCCCACCAGTTTGACCACTTGAACCAAGCGATCGATGTCACCACCACAAGCTGCTTTTAGGGCGGCCAGCAAACCCACGGCACATGTCTGCGCAGCAGCCACACCTTCTTCTGTGGTCAGGTCGGCGCCCACTTTTCCGGTGGTAAAGCCTGCTTCTGTCATTGAAATCTGACCAGAGACATAGACCATGTCACCCACAACAACGTAAGGAACATAATTGGCCGCAGGGGCGGCCATGTCCGGAAGAGTAATTCCCAGTTCTTTCAGGCGTGCTTCAATCGCGCTCATCACGTGCTCTCCATATGCGATGTTTGCGGCGACGCTAGACCGCAAAATCGAATTTGAAAAGCGCGAAATGCAAGGTCAGCTTTCGCGGAAGGCCCTCACAAAATAATCCGTTAGTGGTTTTGTCAGATATTCCCACGGGGTTCGGTCACGGGTGCGGAAAAAGGCATCCACGGGCATGCCCGGCACAAGCGACGCTTCGGCGGGCAGTTTTTCGACTTCGCCCTCAAGCAGTTCGATTTCCGCTTTGTAAAATGAGCCTCCAGTCTGATCATCCTGGAACGCATCCGCAGAGATGTGCACCACGCTGCCTTCGAGGTCCGGTGTCGTGCGTTGATCAAAAGCTGAGAACTTCAGCGTGACGGTTTGCCCCGGGAAGACCTGATCCACGTGAATGGTGGGCACCTGAACAGCCGCAATTAGCGGACGGTCTTGCGGAACTATGTACAGCAGCGGCTCTGCGGGTTGGATGACCGACTGTGAGGCAAACACCTGCAAACCGTAAACCAAGCCGGCAACGGGGGCGCGGATATCGAGGTTTTCGATTTTGGACAACAGGTGGCGGCGGCGCTCGGACAGCTCCAGCTCCCGGTAACGCAGATCACGCAAGGTCGTGATCGCCTCCTCGCGGCGGGTGCTGGCGAGTTTAAGCGCCTCGATTTCAATCTCAGTGACCCGACCTTCAGCCTGGGCGCGGCTGGCCAGCAATTCGCCGACACGCCCCGCCAATGAGGCCTCTTCGCGGCGCAGGGAGAGAACACGGGAGGCCTGGGCCAAGCCTTTGTCCAACAGCGCCTGCTGATCGGACAGTTCCGCTTTGATCAGGTCAAGCTGTTGATTGAGTGCAACATTTTGTGCGTCGATACCAACGATCTGGCTTTGAATTTGCGCTTTGCGCTTGCCCAATTGGTCGAGGTTTCTGTTGAGAGTATCGGTGCGGGCCGCAAACAGGCGGCTTTGCCCCGCCATAAGGTCTGCGGCCTCTTGCGAGGTCTCCGCAATTTCCACCAACCCGGGGTCAAACACAATCTCCTGCGCGTCGTCGCGCTCAGCATCCAGACGGCCACGGCGCGCCATCAGCTCCCAAAGTTGGCCCTCGGTGACGGTGAGTTCCAGCGTCAGTTCCGCCTCGTCCAGTTGCATCAGAATTTGGCCAAGCTCGACCCGATCGCCTTCTTCGACTTTGATATCTGTGACCACACCACCGTCAATATGCTGCACAATCTGGCGATTGCGGTCCACTTCGACACGACCGGAAGTCACAATTGCGCCGGCAATTTCCGTGCCAACCGCCCAGGCGCCAAATCCAAGGACAAGCATGGCAAGTGCCAGCCCACCAATCCACAGCGGCTTGCGGGCGCTCCAGTTTTTGTCAGTGGTCATTGCACACCTCCCGGCCCGACGGACGTGCGTACTTCATTGTGATTGCGCAACACTTCTTTGAGCACCTCATCTTTGGGGCCAAAGCTGCGCTTCTGGCCATGTTCCAAGGCCAACAATTTATCACATTCTTGAATGGCAGCAGGACGGTGCGCCATGATGAGCACGCTTTTGCCCGCCTGCTTCATATGGCGGATGGCGGCGTTGAGCGCCATGGAGCCTTCGTTGTCCAAATTTGAATTGGGTTCATCCAGCACCAGAATGACCGGGTCTTCGTACATGGCCCGCGCCAAGCCAATTCGCTGCAACTGCCCGCCGGAAAGTCGCCCGCCATGGGCTGCGACCTGCGTTTCGTACCCGTCCGGAAGCTTCAGAATCATCTCATGCGCATCCGCCTTTTTGGCCGCATCAATGATTTTTTCTGCTGGCGCATCTTTTTGCAGGCGGGCGATGTTTTCTGCAATCGAGCCATCAAACAGTTCCACACGCTGCGGCAAATACCCAATGTAGCGGCCCAGGGCTGCGGGATCGTATTGTTCCAACGACGCACCATCCAGGCGGATTTTGCCGCCGGCTGGACGCCAAACACCGGTGATGGCCTTGGCTAAGGTCGATTTACCGGCGCCAGACGAGCCAATCACACCAATGGCCTCCCCCGGCATCACGTCAAAGGACATCATCCGCAAAGTGGCTTGCGCTTCGCCCGGAGGCACAATGGTCACCTGTTGCAATTGCAATTTGGCGGCCGGAGCCGGGAGTTCTGTGCGCGGCTGAACTGGAGGCACCGTCCCGAGCAGCTCAGCCAAGTTGCTCCAGCCTTTGCGCGCACGCTGCACAACGGCCCATTGGTTCACCGCCAGTTCAACAGGCGCAAGAGCGCGGCCCAGAAGGATCGACCCCGCGATCATGGCGCCGGGTGTGAGTTCCCCCTTCAACACCAGAAAAGCACCCAAGCCCAACATCGCAGATTGCAAAAACAGGCGGAAGGTTTTGATCGAGGTTGTGAACCCGCCGCCAACATCTGCAGTGGCCATGGTTTCCTGAAGCGACATGCGCCGCACAGTTTTCCAGCGCTTAAACGCCGAGTCGCGCATGCCCAATGCGGAGACCAGCTCCGCTTCGGACTGCATTTGCGCGGACATACGGTTTGCATTGTGGGTTGTGGTCAACATACGCTCGGTATGGCGGCGGGTAGCAAACTGGTTAAACACAGCAGCCAGAATAAGCACGCCGCCCCCCGCGATGGCCAACATGCCCAGCCATGGATGGAACAAAGCAATTCCAACAAGAAACAGTGGAGTCCACGGCATGTCAAAAACCGACGTCAGAACCGGAGAGGTTAGGAGCCGCTGGACCGACTCCAGATCCTGAAGCGCAGTTTCAGACCCAGTTGATTTTCCGACTGACGCGCGGCGCAGAGATGCATCAAACACGCGCTGATCCAAAGCATCCTGAAAGCGGGCGCCAACCCGCGCCATGATGCGGCCACGGGCAAAATCAATCAGCCCCATAATCGCAAATAGAAACACAACCAACAAAGACAGCGCAAACAGGGTTTCACGAGACCCGCTGCCCAAGACGCGGTCATACACTTGCAACATATACAGTGGGCCGGTCAGCATAAGCAGGTTCACGAAGAAACTGAACACGGCAACTGTCCAGTACAAGCCACGGCTTTGTGCCCGCACGGCCCGAAGCTCCTGAAGCCCGCGTTCTTTTATCTGTGTGGTCATCAAATGGTCCCTGTGAGCCGGGCCGCGTTAGCCAAATTGGACGCGTCCGGTGAATTTTGCCTGTTCACCTGTCAGGTGTATGTTCCCAAACTGCCACATCATGTGACGAACATCACTATGACATTGGGGTAAGCAATCGATTAAACTAAATGGTGGAGTGTTGTCGCGAAATGAAAAACGTGTGGTCGCCTTTTGAAACTGGTTCCTAAGAAATTGTTGCGCTCTATTGTACTGACCTTTGTCGTCAGCACAACTCTCACAGCATGCGCCAAAACAGATGTCACCTCTGGCGGGATTCACGACCCTAATGAAGCCGCCAACCGACGCATTCATGCGTTCAACAAGCGGGTCGACACAATCCTGTTGTCACCAGCGTCCAATGGCTATGGCACCATTATACCCCGACCTGTGCGCACGGGCGTGTCCAATTTTGCCGACAACCTGTCACTGCCCAACGATGTGATCAACAACACCTTGCAAGGCAAGTTGCCGCAAGCCGGATCATCGCTGTTTCGGTTTGTGTTGAACTCAACCTTTGGCGTTGGTGGCCTGTTTGATCCAGCGTCAGCCGCAGGCATGGAACGGCACGACACCGATTTTGGCGAGACCCTCCACGTGTGGGGCGCGGGTGAAGGTGCGTATACAGAAATGCCGTTCTTTGGCCCTTCGACCACACGCGATGCCTACGGGTTTGCGGTGGACGTGATTCTCGATCCGTTCTTTGTCGTGGTGCGAGAGCCAACGCGGTATATTGGCGGTGTGGCGTATGTCGTGAACAAGATGGGCGATCGGTATGATTATGACGCCACGGTTGATTCCATCCTGTATGACAGTGCCGACAGCTACGCCCAGGCCCGCATCCTCTACTTGCAAAACCGCCGCTTCCGCCTTGGAAATCAAGGCGAGGAGACTTATGTCGATCCAGAGTTCGACCCGTACGAGGATCCCTATGCTGATTTCTAAGCTGACACGACGCAATTTCGTCACCCTATCTGCCGCTGCTGGCGCAGTGGCAGCCCTGCCCTCTTCCGCCTTTGCATTGAACGATGCGCAGGCCAAAGCGCTGATCGACAAAGCGGTTGCTGACATCAACAAAGTGATATCCTCCGGTAAATCGCTAGATCGGATGATCAAGGATTTTGAGAAGATCTTTGTGAAATACGGTGATGTGAGCATCATTGCCCGCTCCGCGCTTGGGCCCGATGCACGCGGCCTGAGCAAGAGCCAGCTGAACGCCTACACCAAAGCGTTTCAGGGCTATATCTCCCGCAAATATGGCAAACGGTTTAACGAGTTTGTTGGCGGCAAAGTGGAAGTGACCGGTGGACGGCCGGTTAAAAGCTTCTATGAAGTCAACGCTAAGGTGACCCTGCGTGGCCAGAAACCGTTTCAGGTGAATTTTTTGGTGTCGGACAAATCTGGCAAGAACAAATTCTTTGACCTGATCATCGAAGGCATCAGCTTGCGCCTGTCTGAGAAAGCAGAAATTGGCGCAATGCTGGATCGCCGCAAAGGCGACATCAACGGCCTGATCCAAGACCTGAAGAAAGCGGGCTAAGCCTGCTTAACGACACAACGTGGCAGGCCGGATTAGTTCCGGCCGCCAAAGATGTCGCGCAGGATACCATTCACAACGCCATCAATCCCCTGATTTTTGCGCGGCCGCGCGGGTTGCTTTGGCGCCTTTTGCGGCTTGGGTGTAAACGCTGGCAGTGGCGTAGGCGTCATACCTTCATGCACACGCACCATGGCTTCGCGCCAGATTTCGGCAGGCAAACCGCCACCTGTTACACCGGTCAGCGGCGTGTTGTCGTCATAACCCATCCAAACACCGGCAACATATTCATTGGTGAACCCAATGAACCATGCATCCCGTGCTGCCTGGGTGGTGCCAGTTTTGCCCGCCACCTGCCAACCGTCCATTTTGGCGCGCCCGCCGGTGCCTTCGCTGACCACCTTTTCCATCATCCAGATCAATTCACGTGCAGCCGCGTCCGAGATCACACGCTCGCCAATACCACCACCGGTGCCCATAAGCGCATTGTCTTCGCCCAAAAGCCGCAGCTCAACCAACCCATAGGGCGTTACTGAAGAGCCGCCATTGAGAATGCCCGCATAAGCGCCGGTCATTTCCAACAGGCTGCTTTCCGACGCGCCGAGGGCCAAAGCGGGGCCAGCGGCAAGATCATTTTCGATGCCAAACATGCTGGCAACGGTGCGTACATTTTCACGGCCAGCCTTCTCAGAGACCTTCACAGCCGGGATGTTCAAAGAATTCATGAGGGCAAACGTCAGGGAGACGTTGCCGTAGTGTTTTCCAGTGTAGTTTTTGGGGCACCACTGGCCAGAGCCCGCGATATTCATGCAGAAAGGTTCGTCCAGAACTTTGTCGTCGTAATGCGCACCACGCTCCAGAGCGGTGGCATAAACAAAGGGTTTGAACGCACTGCCGGTCTGGCGCTTGGCCTGAGTGGCGCGGTTGAACGCGCCGGACACTTTGGTTTTGCGCCCGCCCACCATGGCGCGCACGGCGCCATCTGCGGACATGACCACAATCGCGGCCTGCGCTTTGGACCCTTCGCGGACCTTATTTTCAAACACCCATTTGAGGCCGTTTTCAGCTGCCTTTTGAATACGCGGGTCCATGGTGGTTTTCAGGATTACGTCTTCAGTCGTGTTGCGTGTGAAGAATTCTGGACCCGAGGACATCACCCAATCTGCAAAGTAGCCGCCCGCGTTCGCTTTGGCGGCGGCGGACAAAGTTGCTGGATTGGATTGGTAGTATTTGGTCTCCTTGTCCGACAGGTACCCTTGATCGTTCATCAAGCGCAGGATTGTGGCCGCACGGTCTTGGGAGCGTTTCAAGTTGGCCGTGGGCGCCAAAGAGGACGGCGCGGTCAGCAGCCCTGCAATCATTGCACCTTCAGCAGGGGTCAGATTGGCCGCTGGTTTGCCGAAGTAGCGCTGAGACGCGGCCTCTGCGCCATAAGCGCCACCGCCCATATAGGCGCGATTGAGGTAGACGGAGAGGATTTCATCCTTGGTGTATTTGACCTCCATCGCCATGGCGTAGACCGCCTCTTGCACCTTACGGCCCAGAGAGCCCCGGCGGCAGTCTCGCACATAGTCCGCTTCGGTTTCCCACGCGCTGGCGTCGTACTCCACGCCAAGACACAGCAGCTTCGCGGTCTGTTGCGTCAGCGTAGAGCCGCCATGACCTGACAGAGGACCTCGACCTTCGCTGAGGTTGATGCGCACCGCACTGGCAACACCGCGCGGGCTCACACCAAAGTGGCGGTAGAAGCGTTTGTCTTCGGTGGCGATGACCGCATTTTTGAGATGTTTGGACACGGTATCAGCAGTGACCACGCCGCCAAATTGGTCCCCGCGCCATGCAAAAACCTTGTCTTCACGGTCCAACAGAGTGACCGAACCGCGCGCGCGGCCGTCCAGCAAGTCATCCACTTCGGGCAGGGTTCTGTAGTCTAACAGAACTGCAATCGCGACAATCAAGCCAACGACAACCGACGTGCGCCAAACGATGGTCCAGATCAGGCGCAAAACCCACCGAACAATACTGCTAAAGAACCTGACAATAGGATTGCGCGACTGTTTACGAGGACGCTTCGGGGTAGTTTTACGACGTACAGGGCGTTTGGGTGCAGGCTTGGCTTTGGATTTGGTCGGCTTGCGCGCAGGCTTGCTGGCTTTGCGCGTGTAGCGCTTGTCCGCCACCAACGGTGGTTTCCGACGTCTTGAATCACTCATGCTCTGCCCACTGCCCGGGATGTTCTTTTCATGCATTTTAGCGCGTGTGGGCGCCGATGTAGACCCACCGAATGGGGCAAAACCATTCTTTCACCGCCTATTTTTCACGCAAACCGACCAATTTGCCCATTTTTTCGCCAATCAAGCCAAGTTTTTGCCCGAAATTCGACCTCAGACCTTCGTTTTTGGGGGCCTGCTGCGCTTTGCTGCAGGTGCAAAATTCGCGGGCCACTCCCCGCACTGCCAAAAGGGGAACAAGGTGAAACTGATTATCGCAACGATCAAACCGTTCAAGCTGGAGGAGGTCCGCGAAGCGCTGACCGAGATCGGCGTGCGCGGCATGATGGTCACAGAGATTAAGGGCTTCGGCTCCCAATCCGGCCACACAGAAATCTACCGCGGCGCAGAATACGCGGTGAACTTTGTGCCCAAGGTCAAACTCGAACTCGTGGTTGCTGCCAACATGGCCGACCAGGTGGTCGAAACCATCACCAACACCGCGCAGACCGGCAAGATCGGTGACGGCAAAATCTTCGTACTGGACGTGCAGCAAGCCATTCGCGTGCGCACCGGCGAAACGGATGCAGACGCCATCTAAGGCGCCGCAAGGAAGGAATACTCTGATGACTACCCTCGCAAAACTGGCCCTGCCCGCCGCGCTGATCGCGCTGCCGAGCCTAAGCCTCGCAGAAGATGCTTCGGTCGCTGGCGTAAATGCCGCAACCGACACGGTCTTCATTCTCAACTCGCTGCTGTTCCTTGTAGGCGGCATCCTTGTGTTCTGGATGGCGGCGGGTTTCGCCATGCTGGAAGCGGGCCTAGTGCGCTCCAAAAACGTGACCATGCAGCTGATCAAGAACATCTCTTTGTTCTCGCTTGCGGCGATTTTCTACTACCTGATTGGCTACAACCTAATGTACCCGCTAGGCACTTGGGGCATCGACGGCGTGTTGTCCGGTGTTTGGGGACCAGGTGTTCTTGAAGCGGTTGGCGTGACAGCCGAAGGCGCGGACGATTATTCCTATGCCTCCACCGGTTCTGACTTCTTCTTCCAGCTGATGTTCTGTGCCACCACCGCGTCCATCGTGTCGGGCACCCTGGCAGAACGCATCAAACTGTGGCCGTTCCTGATCTTCACCATCGTTCTGACTGCCGTGATCTACCCGTTGCAGGCCTCCTGGAAATGGGGCGGTGGTTTCTTGGATGCTGCGGGCTTCCTGGACTTCGCAGGCTCCACCGTTGTGCACTCTGTGGGTGGCTGGGCCGCATTGACCGGCGCGCTGATCCTTGGACCACGTATCGGCAAATACAACAAAGCTGGCAAAACCGTGCCAATCCCAGGTTCCAATCTAACACTGGCCACTTTGGGTACATTCATCCTGTGGCTCGGTTGGTTCGGCTTCAATGGCGGCTCTCAGCTGGCTATGGGCACAGTGGGTGACGTGGGTGACGTATCGCGCATCTTTGCCAACACCAACACAGCTGCCGCTGGTGGCGCAATTGCAGCCCTGATCCTGACACAGCTGCTGTACAAAAAGCCTGACCTGACCATGGTTTTGAACGGCGCTTTGGCGGGCCTCGTGTCCATCACCGCAGAGCCGCTGACCCCATCATTGGGCGCAGCAACCTTGATCGGCGCTGTTGGCGGTGTGATTGTGGTCTTCGCAGTTCCCTTCCTGGACAAGTTGAAAATTGATGATGTGGTTGGCGCCATTCCGGTACACCTGATCGCTGGTATCTGGGGCACCATTGCGGTGGTCTTCACCAACAGTGATGCCTCGCTTGGCACCCAGCTTTACGCCATCGTTGTGGTCGGCCTGTTCACTGTGATCGTCTCCGGCGTTGTCTGGTATATCCTGAAAGCCACCATGGGTCTGCGGGTCGACGAAGAGACCGAGATCAACGGTCTGGACATGGCGGAATTGGGCATGGAAGCCTACCCTGAGTTCTCCAAAGGCTAAACAGCTCCAAAGAGACACGAAAATTTGACCCGGGCCTATGCGGCCCGGGTTTCTTTTTGCCGATTGGGACCGCGACAGGGCCACGTCACGCTGCTAGGCTGCGCCCATGCGATATCTTGTTTTGCCTTTTGTATTAGCCGCCAACGCAGCATTGGCTGACCCAGCAGAAATCACTGCCGTCAAAACCTGGGATCTTGAAGAGGGCTGGCGATTTGATGTCACAATCACACACCCGGACACCGGGTGGGATCACTACGCAGATGGATGGCGGATTGAAACTAAAGACGGGCAAGTGCTTGGCACCCGCATTTTGGCGCATCCACATGTCAACGAACAGCCATTTCGGCGCAGCCTTACGCGAGTTTGGATTCCACCTGAGATCACCACCATCTTTGTGCGCAGCAAATGCAATCAAGATGACTGGGGAGAGGAGACAACAAAAGTCTCCCTAAATTAACGAAGGCGCCACTTGGGCGCCCTCGTGATGTCTTTCATTTCTGCGGCGCGCTCAGTGCACGGTCACCGGCCAAAAATTGTTCTGCCGGGCCAGATCAAACGCCAATCCACGGTCTTTTACCAACGCCAGACGCTCGCCATCCGTGGCGTGCACGGCAAACAGGGTTTTGGCACCGTCGGCCTCCTCCTGCATCTCTTCCGGCAGGTCGGAAACCATAACCTCACGCACATAGACCGTGCGATCTTCGGAAAATTCGCTTTGTGTGTCATCGTTGTGCATGGGTCTATCCCTTCTTGATTTGGATGGTTTGAACAACGGTCTCTGGCCGCGCGTGTGACAGATCGATGTGCAGCAGGCCGTTTTCGCTTGTGGCTTCGCCAACTTCAACTCCGTCAGCCAGCACAAAGCTGCGCTGGAACTGGCGGGAAGCGATGCCACGGTGCAGGAAAACCCGCTCGCTCGCATCTTCCGATGAGCGGCCACGGATCACCAACTGACGGTCTTCCACCGTGATGCTCAGGTCTTCTTCACGAAAGCCGGCGACAGCCAGAGTAATGCGATAGGCATAATCGGCAGTCTGTTCGATGTTGAATGGCGGATAGCCCTCGGAGGATTTGGCGGTCCGTTCGAGGAGACGTTCGAGCTGTTCAAAGCCCAGCATGTGGGGATGCGACCCCAAAGATAGTTTGGTCATTGACCCGTCCTTGTGCAAAGCGACAGTCCGCGCGAAGGCCCCTTCCGGCAACCTCTGCGCTATGTGAATATGGGGCAGCCTTTCGTATGCTGCAAGTGGTGCACACAGGAATGCTAAACAGGGTTCTAAAAAATGGACAAATCGCCTTCTTTTCAGCGGGTCAGGAAAGCCCTATCTTAGGAGTCCGCCCAGGCTAAGGACCCAGACATGAATGCCAACACTGACTTGTCGATGAAAACGAATGACGTTTTGCGTGTCGAGCTTGAGGTTTTTAAGCAAGAACATCGGGATCTGGATGAGGCAATCAATGCGTTGGTACATCGTGGCACCGGGGATCAGTTGACGATTCAACGCCTAAAGAAGCAGAAGCTGCGCCTTAAAGACATCATCTCGCGGATTGAAGACCGGCTGACACCGGACATCATCGCGTAGACCCCACTGTTAACGACCGCGCTTGCTGCGTTCGGTGTCGATGTCAAACAGAGCGCGTGGATAGGTCATGCCGGTTTCGGTGTCGCCCAGCCGAATAGTTGTGCTGCCACCATGCGCGTCCTGGATCACCCATTCATCCAGCGTGACCGGTGAGGCAGAAAACTTCATCTGAATGCGGCCGATGTCTGGATTTTTGGGGTCTTGCGCGGTGACAATGGTATGTTTGCCGTCATAGGAATGACCAACCACTGCATTGGCGGATTGCAGGTTCACTTTACGTGCCAGAATGATCGACAGCGGCGTGCGGCCAAGAGGATAGGTTTCCGGCGCGCCTTTGGCACGATTGTCAAAAATCGCCACCGCGTTGTTGGAGGCAAGCACCAACGCCTTTTGCGGCGGATCATACTCAAACCGCATCTTTCCGGGGCGCTGGATAAAGAGGGTGCCGGTTTGCACGGATCCGTCGTCGGAAACTTGCATGAAGTCAGACTTCGCCGTCTTCAAGGTGTTGAAATACGCGCTGATTTGAGAAAGCGAAAGCTTCTCAGCCACGGCTGGAACAGCAGTAGCCAGAGACAGAACGGCGGCGGAGACAATGGTTTTGAGTTTGCTCATACGTCCAATATAGGGGCGCTTTGCCCGCTTACCCGGATACAAGTTACAAAAAAATGTGATTGGACCTGAGCATCACTGCTCAGGCACCAGGATTTCGCGTTTGCCAACGTGGTTGGCCGGGCTGACCAGACCTTCGTCTTCCATCTGCTCCACAAGACGAGCGGCTTTGTTGTAGCCGATCGCTAGTTTGCGCTGAATGTAGGAAGTCGAGCACTTGCGATCCTGAATGACAATTGCCACGGCGGAATCATAAAGCGCATCTTCGCCGTTGGTGTTACCGCCGGTATTCAGCCCGAGAACCGCGTCAATATTGTCAACCTTATCGTCGGCAGGTCCATCGATCACGCCGCCAATGTAGCTCGGCGGGCCAAAGCTCTTGAGGTGGTTCACAATCTCCTCAACCTCTTCGTCGCTCACAAACGGGCCGTGACAGCGGGTGATCTTGGCGCCACCGGCCATGTAAAGCATGTCGCCCATGCCCAAGAGCTGTTC
>NZ_CAJXIV010000031.1 GCF_913054185.1 uncultured Shimia sp. | reverse complement strand
GCCAACAGCCGCGCGCGATCCGCTTTCTGTGGCGTATTTTTGTCGCTGGCAAACAACATCGACGGCGCCGTATCGACCCACATCATCACCGACTGCGCCACCTGCCATTCCCGTTGCCGCACAAATTGCGCATCGGATTTGGCCGACCGCCGCCAATCAATGTGCCGCAAGCTGTCGCCGGGTTGCACCGGCCGGTACTGCCAAAAGTCATCGCCCATGCCCGCACGCCGCCGTCCGTGCTCCCCCAGCAAAACCGTGCCCGCCAAATGCTCCGCATGCGCCAAAAGTGGCGGTAGGCTGGACGCCTCCGCCTCAGCCTGACTGCGCAGATACGGAGCTGCACTCACGCGGCGGCTCCCACATCGTCAAATCGCGATACGGTTTCAGCAATGAGGCTCGCCAAGGACTCGCCCCTCGCTCGCGCCGCAAAGGTCAGCGCCATCCTATGGCTCAAAACCGGCGTCGCCATATCAATCACATCTTGCGCATTGGGTGCCAGACGGCCTTGTAACAACGCCTGCGCCCGTACCGTCATCATCAATGCCTGCGCCGCACGCGGCCCCGGCCCCCAGGCCACATTCTCCCGCACGGCCTCCGTCGCGGTCTCATCATCCGGGCGACAGGCCCGCACCAGATCCAAGATCAACTCCATCACGCTTTCGCCCACCGGCATGCGCCGCAACAAGGTCTGCGCCGCAATCAACTCCTCCGCAGTGAACACCGCATGCGCCTCTTCTTCGGCAACCCCCGTGGTGGCCAAGAGAATATCGCGCTCCGTATCCCGATCTGGATAAGGCACATCGATCTGTACCAAGAACCGGTCCAATTGCGCTTCCGGCAGTGGATAGGTGCCTTCCTGCTCAATTGGGTTCTGCGTCGCCAATACATGGAACGGCGCATCCAGCGGACGGTCCGCCCCGGCCACAGTCACCTGTTTCTCCTGCATCGCCTGCAACAACGCCGATTGCGTCCGCGGGCTGGCGCGGTTGATCTCATCCGCCATCAGCAATTGGCAAAAAACTGGCCCCGGCACGAATCGGAACGCACGCGCGCCGCTGTCGCCAGTCTCAAGGATTTCAGAGCCCAAAATATCCGCGGGCATCAAATCCGGTGTGAACTGCACCCGGTTGCCATTGAGCCCCATCACGGTGGAGAGCGTGTCCACAAGCCGTGTTTTGCCCAAACCAGGTAGGCCAATCAACAACGCATGCCCCCCACACAGCAAGGCCGACAGCGTCAGATCTACAACCTGTTCCTGCCCGATAAAGCGTTTGGTGATCGCCGCCTTGGCCTCCGCCAATTTGCCGCCCAGCTCTTCTATCTCTGCGACAAGATTGTCCGCATCCGCCATACTGTGTCTCCCGAAACGCTACCTGCTTCCGTTGACAGTAACGCGCTCAGATGAAATGGCAAAAGCAATGAGGGAACAATTTCCTGTGAAAGTTGACGCAGACACCATCGCCGCCTCCGCCACAGCTGCCGTGAAATCACGCGGCCCGGCCCCTGTGCACCTGTGGAACCCGCCGCATTGTGGCGATCTAGACATGCGTATCGCCAGCGACGGCACGTGGTTTCACGAAGGCAGCCCCATCACCCGCCCCGCCATGGTGAAGATGTTTTCAAACATCCTGCGCAAGGACGGCGACGATTACATGCTGGTCACGCCGGTGGAAAAAGTCGGCATCACCGTCGAAGACGCGCCGTTTATTACCGAGGATTTTGAGGTGTCCGGTGACGGCAACACGCAAGTTTTGACTTTCGAAACCCATGTCGGCGATTTTGCCGCCGCAGGTCCGGACAATCCCATTCGCGTGGTGATCGACCCAGACACCGACGAACCTGCGCCTTATGTGACAGTGCGCGCAAACCTCGAAGCCCGCATCACCCGCAAAGCGTTTTACCGGCTTGTGGAGTTGGCTAGCCACCAGGACATCAACGGCCAAAGCATGTTTGGCGTTATGTCTTCCGGCGTGTTTTTCCCATTCCTGCCATCCGAGGCGCTCGACTAAAGCAAGCTTCCGCCGAACCATTCAAACTTGCGGAATTTCAGACTTTTGTCGTTCTAACAAAGCTGGGATAACCCTCATCAGAGGAGAGCCCGATGCCCAAATTTGCCGCGAACCTATCCATGCTGTTTGCCGAGTTTCCGGAACTGGACCGATACGAAGCAGCGGCGCAAGCAGGCTTTGAAGCGGTGGAAATTCTCTTTCCTTACGAAACACCCGCACCGGAAACTCAGCGCGCCTTGCTGCGCAATGGCCTGTCGCTGGAATTGATCAACTGCCCGCCGCCCAACTACACTGGCGGGGATCGTGGCTTTGCCGCTGTGCCAGGCCTGGAAGACCGCTTCCAACGCGACTTCCGCCGCACGCTGCGTTATGCCGACATGCTGCGCGCCCGCATTGTGCACATCATGGCTGGCGCCGCATCGGGCGACGACGCCCGCGCCACTTTTGTGCAAAACTTGAAATGGGCCTGCGAATTTGCCCCCAAACAGCAACTGACCATTGAGCCGATCAATGACGTTGATATGCCCGGCTATTTTCTGAACAGTTTTGATCTCGCCGCCGAGATTCTGGACGAGGTCAACGCGCCTAATCTGGCGCTGCAGTTTGACACCTATCACGCCCATAAAATCCATGGCGACGTGCTGGCCTGCTGGGACAAACACAAAGCCCGCGTGCGCCACATCCAAATCGGCGGCCTGCCTGACCGCAACGAGCCGGTGAAGTCGAAACACTTCGACTACCCGGCTTTCTTTGCGATGCTGGATGATACCGGCTACGCCGGAGCCGTCAGCGCGGAATACAAGCCGTCCAAACGCACCGAGCAGGGGCTTGGCTGGCTCGCTTAATGGCGAGGCGCGTTAATGCGCCTCCGCCCAGTTCGCTCCGCGTCCCGCATCCACAATCAACGGCACGTCCAGTTTGATCGCCGGCTCGGTGGCCCGCTGCATCACATCACGTGCCACTTCGATGGTGTCTTCCACCGCTGAATCCTCGACTTCAAAGATCAATTCATCGTGCACCTGCAACAACATCTTGGCGGGCAGGTCTTTGATCGCCTCAGGCATCCGGATCATGGCGCGACGGATGATATCTGCTGCTGTGCCTTGGATCGGCGCGTTAATCGCCGCACGATACGCAAAGCTCGCCCGCGGCCCTTTGGCGTTGATCTCCGGCGTGTGGATTTTACGACCAAACAACGTCTGTACATAACCGTGCTCTTTGGCAAACGCCTTGGTGTCATCCATGTAGGTGCGAATGCCCGGGAAGCGCTCAAAATAGCGGTTGATAAAGTCCTGTGCCTCACCGCGTGGAATGCGCAGATTGCGCGCCAAGCCAAAGCCGGAAATGCCATAGATCACACCAAAGTTGATCGCCTTGGCACGGCTGCGCACCTCGCTGGTCATCTCCTCCATCGGCACGCCAAACACCTCTGACGCGGTCATGGCGTGAATGTCATGCCCCTCACGGAACGCCGCTTTGAGGGCATCAATTCCCGCAACATGTGCCAGGATACGCAATTCCACCTGCGAATAGTCGAGGCTGATCAGCGTCTTGCCTTTCTCCGCGACAAAAGCTTCGCGAATGCGGCGGCCCTCCTCACTGCGCACAGGAATGTTCTGCAAGTTGGGATCGGTGGATGCCAGACGCCCGGTGTTGGCCCCGGTCTGCACATAAGACGTGTGCACGCGGCCTGTGTCGCTGTTGATGTGGGTCTGCAACGCATCGGTGTAGGTCGACTTCAGCTTGCTCAGCTGTCGCCAATCCAGCACCAGCCCCGGCAGGGCGTGCTCGGTTGCCAGATCCTCAAGCACGTCGACACCGGTCGCATAAGCCCCGGTTTTGCCTTTCTTGCCACCGGGCAGCTCCAGCCGGTCAAACAGGATTTCGCCGAGCTGCTTGGGTGATCCCACATTAAACGTGCCCCCCGCCAGCTCGTGAATCTCCGCCTCAAGCGCCGCCATCTTCTGGGCAAACGCATTGGACATACGAGACAGCGCATCCCGATCCACCAAAACCCCGTGCCGCTCCATCTGCGCCAGCACCGGCACCAAAGGCCGCTCCAGCGTTTCATAAACCGAGGTCACCTGACGGCGGTGCAGCTTGGGCTTAAACAGCTTCCACAGGCGCAGGGTCACATCCGCATCTTCGGCCGCATACGGCAACGCGTCCTCAATAGGCACCTTGTCAAAGGTGATCATGCTTTTGCCGCTGCCAATCAGCGTTTTGATCGGCACCGGCTGATGGCTCAGATAGCGCTCAGACAGCGCATCCATGCCATGATTGTGCTCACCAGCGTGCAGCGCATAAGACAGCAACATCGTGTCATCAATCGGCGCCACGGTGACGTTGTAGTTGGCAAACACTTTGCAGTCATACTTGGCGTTCTGGAAAATCTTCAGCACCGACGCGTCTTCCAGCATCGGCTTTAACGCATCCAGCACCTCATTGAGCGGCATCTGCCCCTCTTGCAGTTCATCCCCGCCAAACAGATCGTCACTTGCGCCTTTCTTATGGCCCACAGGGATATAACACGCCTCGCCCGGCTCCACAGACAGGCAAATCCCCGCCAGTTCCGCCACCATTTCATTGAGCGAGTTGGTCTCTGTGTCCACCGCCACATAGCCGCGTTTCATAATTGCCGCGATCCAACGGTCCAGCGCCGCGCGGTCTTTGACCCATTCATATTTGGACGCATCAAACGGCACGTCATCTGCGGCGGGCGCTTCATCTACTCCGCCCACCGGCTCCGGAATGCTTGGCGCTTCTACACCCAGCTTATCTGCGGCGCGTTTGATCTGCGTGCGGAATTCCATCTCCGTGAGGAAACCCAACAGCACCTCCGGCTCCGGATCGCGCACCTCCAAATCATCAATTGTAAAATCAAGATCCATCTCACAATCCAGCTGCACCAGCCGTTTGGACAGCTCAATTTGAGCGCGGTTCTCAATCAGCGACTGACGGCGCTTGGGTTGTTTGATCTCTTCAGCGCGGTCCAGCAGGCTTTCAAGATCGCCATATTCATTGATCAACAACGCCGCCGTTTTGATGCCAATGCCTGGCGCGCCGGGCACGTTGTCCACGCTGTCGCCTGCCAGCGCCTGCACATCCACAACCCGCTCTGGCCCAACGCCAAATTTCTCATGAACGCCATCCCGATCAATGCGCTTGTTTTTCATCGCATCGAGCATCTCAACGCCGCCGCCCACCAGCTGCATCAGGTCTTTGTCCGAACTGATGATGGTACAGCGCCCGCCAGCTTCACGTGCCTGAACGGCCAAGGTGGCAATGATGTCGTCCGCCTCAAAGCCCTCAACCTCTTTACAGGCAATGTTAAATGCCTTGGTGGCCGTGCGCGTTAGCGGGAATTGCGGCACCAAATCCTCCGGCGCAGGCGGCCGGTTCGCCTTATACTGATCATACATCTCGTTGCGGAACGACTTGCCGGAATAGTCAAAGATCACCGCCACATGGGTTGGCGCATCTGGTCCGGAATTGTCCTCGATATAGCGCTGCAACATATTGCTGAATCCAGCCACAGCCCCAATGGGCAACCCATCTGACTTGCGCGTCAGCGGCGGCAGCGCGTGATAAGCCCGAAAAATAAAGGCCGACCCATCGATCAGATGCAGATGACATCCCTTGCCAAAACTCATGGCGCGCTCCCTGTTTTGCTTTGTCCTTGTTGTGCCACGCACCCTACGCAGCCGCCACCCGGAAATTGCGAATAAAGCAGCCCTCTTGCCATCGGCTCAACAGGCTGGTCTATGGAAAATCGAATATGAGGGGAACAGAGATGACACATCTTTGGGTACGAGCCGAGCAACGGCAGAATGAGGAGCGGGTGGGGCTGACACCTGAAGGCGCCAAGGCGCTGCTGGACAAAGGCATCCGCGTGACCGTGGAAGAAAGCTCCGTGCGGGCCATTCCAATTGACGGCTACAAAGCCGCTGGCTGCGACATCGCCCCGGAAAACAGCTGGCCGGACGCCCCTCGTGACGCCATCGTCTTTGGCCTCAAAGAACTGCCCGAAGACGGTACACCACTGCCACACCGCCACATCATGTTTGGTCATGCCTTCAAAGGCCAACATTCCGGTGTGGCCCTGCTGAAACGCTTCAAAGCGGGCGGCGGCACGCTCTATGATCTCGAATATCTCGTTGCCGAAAATGGCCGCCGCGTCGCCGCCTTTGGGTATTGGGCGGGCTATGCAGGCTCTGCAGTCACGCTCAAATCTTGGGCCGCACAACAACGCGGTGAGCTCTGCGGCCCCGTTGGCGTTTATGCCGGCAAAGACGCATTGCTGGCGGATCTCGGTGCAGAACTGGACGCGCTTGCCAAAGATCGTCCCACTGCCATTGTGATTGGCGCGCTTGGCCGCGTGGGCACCGGCGCCGCTGACCTGCTCGAAGCCATGGGCTGCAAAGTCACCAAATGGGACATGGCGGAAACCGCCTCCGGTGGGCCTTTCCCGGAAATCTTAGCGCATGACCTGTTCATAAACTGCATCTTTGCGCGTCCCGGCACGCCGGTGTTTGTGCCGCATGAGGCCCTAAACACAGACCGCAAACTCACCGCCATTGGCGACGTGGCTTGCGACCCGGACAGCGATTACAACCCGGTGCCGGTCTATGACCGCGCCACCACATGGGACGCGCCCGCCCTGCGCGTGGCTGACAGCCCCGTGCTGGACGTCATGGCCATCGACAACCTGCCATCCATGCTGCCGGTGGAAAGCTCGGAAGACTACGCCGCGCAGCTGCTCGACACACTGATGAAGCTCGACGATCTCAGCGAGGGTGTCTGGACCCGCGCCGAGACTGATTTCATCACCCATTCCAAAGACCTCTGAGGGGAGAGACAACATGACAATCCACTGGTGTGGCACCGGCCTCTCGGCCATTCCCGGCCTGCGTCGCCTGATCGAAGGTGGCCGCGAAGTCACCGTCTGGAATCGAACCATCGCAAAAGCGCAGGACGCCGTTGGCGACCTGACCCAAGACATCCGCGCCTTTGACATAGACGCTCTTGGCGCTGCTTTGAACAAAGGTGACGTGGTTGTCTCCATGCTACCCGGCGACTGGCACGTGCCGCTGGCCGAGCTCTGCATCGACAAAGGCGCAAACTTTGTCAGCTCGTCTTACATCGCACCCGAAATGAAGGCACTGAACGCCAAAGCCATAGAGGCCGGCGTGGCCTGTGTAAACGAGGTGGGCTTGGACCCCGGCATCGACCACCTGATGGCGCATGCTTTGGTGGCCGATTATCGCGCCTCTGACGCCTATGACGTCAACAACACGCTGAGCTTCATCAGCTACTGCGGCGGCATCCCCAAAGTGGCCAACCCGTTCCGCTACAAATTCAGCTGGTCGCCGCTGGGTGTGTTGAAAGCCCTGCGTTCCCCATCCCGCTCCATCCGTGATGGCAAGCCTTTTGATGTGAACCGCCCATGGGACGCGATCAGCAGCTACGAAGCCCCACTGGCAGAGGCGGAAACCTTCGAAGTCTACCCAAACCGCGACAGCATTCCCTTCATGGAAGACTATAAATTTGACCCGGAGTGGAAAGTTGACACCTTTGTGCGCGGCACCCTGCGCCTGAACGGCTGGACCGAGGCTTGGTCTGACGTCTTCCGCGAGATTGAAACGCTGCAAGGCCCCGAAGGCGACGCGCGCCTCAAGGAAATGTCCGATCAGTTCTGGGATGAAAACTCCTACGACGAAGGTGAGCCGGATCGGGTGGTCATGTGTGTTGGCTTCAAAGCCCAAAAAGGCGGCGCAGAGGTCTTCCACAAAACCTATGTGATGGACGCTTGGGGCGATGATCGCGGCACTGCCATGGCCCGCCTTGTGTCGATCCCGGTTTCACTGGCGATTGAGACCGTGCTGGATGGCAAAATTGCCCCTGGCGTGCACGCAGCCCCATCTGAACCCGCACTGTTCTCCGAGTGGCTCACCCACATCGGCACATTGGCGCAGCACATGCAGATCGTCGATCACACCGCGTGATCGTTTAAACTCCGCGCAGCCCGCATTTTCTAGGGCTGCGCCACCCCCAACAGCTTGCCATTCCCGACAGACTGCGAAACCCTGCGCCACACTTAAGAGCTGAGGAGCGCGACATGTCATTGGAAACCTGGATTGCCTTTGTTCTGGCCAGCGCCCTGGTTGTGCTGATCCCCGGCCCCAACATTGTTCTGACCATCAACCACGCGGTGCGCTCGGGCAAGCGCTCGGGCCTTGCCACCATCCCCGGCATTTCTGCAGGGGCCTTTGTCGGCATGTCTGTGTCACTGATGGGCGCAGGCGCGATTTTGTCGGCCTCTACCACCCTGTTCACGCTGATGAAACTGGTGGGTGCGGCGTATCTGATCTGGCTGGGCGTCTCGCTCTGGCGCGCACCAGCCGAGGGCATTGGCTCTGACGCTGTGGAACAAAAACCACTCAAGCCTCTGTTTTGGCAGTCTTTCCTGATCAGCGCCTTAAACCCCAAAGGCCCGGCGTTTTACATCGCCTTTGTGCCGCAGTTCGTGACCCTGTCTCAGCCGGTCCTGCCACAGTTCACCATCCTGATCGCCACCTTTGTTGGTGTTGCCACGCTTAACACGGTGTTCTGGTTACTCTGCGCCAACGGGTTGCGCGGGGTTTTCCAGCACCCCCGCGCCATGCGGGGCCTCAACCGGGTTGGCGGCGGCTGTCTGATGGCGGCGGGCGTGTTGACCACACGGATCTCACGCCACACCTAAGTCAATTTAGGCAGCCTGCGCGCCAATCTCCGCCGCTTGCTTAAGCCACTTGTCCACCGCACCGGCTTTGGGATCACTGGTGCCATTGAACTGCGTGACTTTTACCGGCTTGATCCCCACAAACTCCAAGATCTGCCGCTGGATCTGCACAATCATTGCATTGCGATACACCAACCGAAAAAACCAGCCCGGCGTATCCGACAACAACAACACCCGCCCGGTGCGCCCGGTCAGCATTGGCGCCGGCAGCCCCAGCTTGGTGGTGTTGCGCGTGTCAAATGTGCGCCCCGGCAACAATGCCCGATCAAACAACCCTTTGAGTTTCGCCGGCAAACCGCCCCACCACATCGGTGTCGCCACCACCACATGCTCAGACCACTCAATGTCCTGCAACACCTGCTCCAGCTCTGGCTCCAGCGGTTTCTGGTTCACATACCCGCCGAAGCCATAGTCCGGGTCAAACTGTAAATCATGCAGGTTGGTCAGTCGCACCTGATGCCCCGCTTTGCGCGCTGCCTCCGCATAACTTGCGACCACCGACCCGGTCAGGGATTCCGCCGCCGGGTGTCCGTTTAAGATAAAAATCCGTTTCTGTGCCATTGCGATTCTCCAATATTGACCATGGTCAATTTAAATGAAGATAAAAATGACCATGGTCAATGCTAAATTTGACCACGGTCACAATTCATGTCAAAACAGGCCATGGCCAAAGCAGTTCAACAACGCACCCTAAAAACCCGCGCCAAACTTCTGGACGCGGCCCAAGCTGTGATTTCGGAAAGCGGGTATGAGGCTATGCGGGTCGAAGAAGTGGTGCTGCGCGCCGGCGTTGCCAAAGGCACGTTTTTTGCGCATTTCAAAGACAAAGACGCGCTGATGGATCAGCTCATCGGCGCAGAAATCGACCGCCAACTGGACATCATCGAAGCCCTGCCCGCGCCCAAAACCATCTCTGAGATGTCTGAAGCGATGATGCCCCTGATCACCTTCATGACCTGTGAGCGCTATGTGTTTGACGTGATTCTGCGCCACTCCGGCGCAGCCGCCAACGCGGAAATTGGCCCCATCGCCATGACCTTTGGCCGCCACGCCGAAGTGGTCACAAAATGGCTTTGGGACCAACCTTTTCGCAAAGACATCTCTGCCGAGCTACAGGCGGAAGGTGTACAAGCCTTTATGGTACAGGCAATTTCCCTGATGTTTTGCAGCTTGCACAACTCTGTTGCGCCACGAGAGCGCCTGGAAACCTACCTGCGCGCCTGGCTGACACCTGCGCCCTAGCCTCAGGCCGCTGTCTGCACCAAATCCCGAAACACCGGACGGCCATCAGCCATCTTGCGCCAAGTCTGCGCCTCATGCGCCTTCATGGTTGGCAAAGCCGTCTGGGCAAACCGCGGCTTCAACCACGGCTTGACTTCCAAAAGCTGATCCAACTCTACCCGTGCGTCCGCGCCCAAGCTCTCCAACGCCTGATCACCGATGAACAAGCTTTCGGCCTCAGCCCCATTGGCCTCCACGATATGATGTCGATCAAACATCAAATGCACGTAGTCCACGCCGTCCCGCCACTCGCGCCCCGGAATACCCGGTTGCGGCGCAAGATGTTTGGCATGTGCAAATGCCGCCTCGGTTGCGGCCAACATCTCCACCTGCCAGCCCCGCAGGGCAATCCGGTGTTGCTGTGACACCCACAAATCCTGCGCAGGCACCCCCGGCGCAAGGCTGTCCGCATCAATGCACACCGGTCGCAGGCCGGCGCTCTTCAACATCTCACCATAGGAAAAATGGCTCTTCGCAACCCAAAACACCTTCGCTGGCTTGCCTTTGGCGACACAAACAAAATCCCCAGGCTGCAAGCTCTCCACCGCACGTGGACCGTCTGGCGTCGCGATCATCGTGCCCGGCAGGAAACACACCGGCAGATCATCCGGATGCCGGTCCGGATGTTTCACAACAAACTCCTCATCCTCAAATTCATTCATGTCCTCTTCGCTCGGATCCATCTCCGGGAAGAAAAACATCCGGGTCTCATCCCCCGGCTCGGGGTAATCCTGGATCGAGATCACCGCGATCTCCTGCCCCCAGAACTGCTCCGGAATGTCCTCGTCTTGCGGCACAGTTCCGGTCAGCTCAAAGACAAAATCATGGGCCTCGCCATCAATCAGCACCTGCGTGTCCGGGTCTGGCTTGTTGTTATTGTCTTCAAGCACCAGATCGCCATCCTCGCCCTTAGGCACAAAGGTGATGTCCTTGGCCGGATCATCGGTTGGCTCAAACTGCTTTTGATTGCCGTGATTGTCGTCAAAACGACCCCAGAAACTGGACATGGGCGACCTCCTTCTGCACGACAGACCTCCCAACGCCGCCCCATGGGTTGCAAGGCTCAAACACAAGACAAGAGGGCACCGCCCGCAAAATGCAGGGTGCGAATGTTTTGGATAAACAGGCGCGAAATCAGTGGATTGGGCAGTACACGGGCGTGTTAGCCCTCCCTCTCAGGCGCACATAAGAAGGGGTTTCCCAAACGTAAAGACCCGCACCAAAGCTTGGCGCGGATCCCAAATCTGTTGGCGTAAATTCGCAAATGCTGCAGGCCAACAAGCCACTTTTTGCCGATGATCTTAGCCGCCGCGGACCAAATCATCCTCTTCGTCAGTCAACGACATGCCAAGCGCGTCCATGCCGTTTTCCAAGTGATCCGACAAATGAGGCGAGCCCAGCAGGTAATCCGCAGTGGGCACGGTGTTTTCGGTCTTGGCTGTCATGATCGCCTCGGCCAGATCTTCTGCGGCAAAGCTGTCACGCCCCACCCACATCACGGCCACAAGACTGGCCTGTTCATCTTCGTTGAGCCGATCAATAAAGCCGCGCAGCTCGCCTTCGGCCCGATCCAATTCACGGGACATCAGCACAACTTGCGCCACCTTCCATGCAGAAATCTCAAGCATTTTGTGCCTCCAATTTGGTTTGGCCCAGTGTCCCCACCAGCATGCCCCACGTCTTTGACATGGCGCAAACTGTTTCTGGTGCACCAGGGCGCTGCCCCGGACCCCGAGGTATTTAGGAAAAGAGAACGCGGATCAGGCCTCTGGCTTGGTCAGCGGCACAACTTTGTCATCACTGGTTTGCGCCAGCTCTTCAAAATCAAAGTTGTCCAACCGACGCGCGCGGCGCCCAGCTTTGTCAGCGCTGATCTTGATCTCACTGATGTCTTTGGCAGCCTGACCAAAGTGGCGATCGAGGTTTTCAACCCGCGTGCCCAGCCGTTCCACATCGGAATAAAGCAAGCCGAGTTCTTTGCGGATGGCGCCAGCCTGCTCCTGCATACGTGCGTCTTTCAAAATCGCCCGCATGGTGTTGAGCGTCGCCATGCAGGTGGTGGGTGAGACAATCCAGACCCGCGCGGCAAAACCCTCGCGCACGAGCTCCGGGAAGTTGGCGTGCAGCTCCGCGTAAACCGCCTCTGACGGCAGGAACATCAGCGCCCCATCAGCGGTCTCGCCTTCGATGATGTATTTCTCGGAGATGTCCTTGATGTGTTTCTTCACCGAGGTGCGCAACATCCGCGCCGCCTCATTCAGTTGCGCCTGCGTCTCCGCTTTGCGCAACAGCTCATAAGCCTCCAGCGGGAACTTGCTGTCGATCACAATCGGCCCTGGCGGGTTGGGCAGGTGGATCAGACAGTCCGCCCGTTTGCCGTTGGACAGCGTGTGCTGCAGTGCGTAGCTGTCGCTTGGCAGGGCTTTGGACACAATGTCGTTGAGCTGAATCTCACCAAACGCCCCACGCGTCTGCTTGTTGCTCAGGATGTCCTGCAGGCTCAGCACGTCGCCTGACAGCCGGGTGATGTTTTCCTGGGCCTTATCGATGGTGGCCAACCGCTCCTGCAACTGGGTCAGCGAGGTCGCTGTTTGTTTCGCATTCCCGGTCATCGACAGGTTCAGCTTCTCTTGCATGTCATTGAGTGCGCCGCCGGTGCGCAGCTGCATATTGGCCAGGCTTTCCTGCATCTGCAGCTGCTGCGCCGCCATGGTGTCTGCCATCTTCTGCTGCATGCTGGCGAGGTTTTCGCCGGTGCTGCGCTGCACCTTGGCGAGGTTCTCATGCATATTGACCTGCACCTCACCCAGCCGCTGCTCCATCAAGGTGGCAATCTGCCCCTGAGACTGCGCCTGCGCCTGCAGGTTCCCGTCCAGATGCGCCTGCCCGGTGGCCAGCTGATCCACCCGCTGCGCCATCTGCCCCATATGCTGGGCTATCACCATCTCCGTCCGCTCAGCCCGCTTCTGCCCGGCCCCGCGCAGCAGCAGAAACAGCACCAACACAGCCAAGCCAACGCCAGCCGCCGCATACAGCGCCAGTGTCTCCATATTGGCCACAGCCAGATCCATACCGTCCATCACGTCCGTCCAAACAGCCGCTCAATGTCGGCCAGCTTGAGTTCCACATAAGTTGGCCGCCCGTGGTTGCACTGCCCAGAATGTGGCGTTGCCTCCATCTCACGCAGCAGCGCATTCATCTCTTCGCCACGCATCCGCCGCCCAGAGCGGATCGAGCCATGACAAGCCACCCGACTCAAGATCGCCTCTAGCTTGGCCTGCACCAGCATGCTCTCGCCCTGATCATCCAACTCATCGAGAATATCCAGCACCATGGCGCGTGCATTCACCTCGCCCAACAGCGCCGGGGTTTCGCGCACCGCCACCGCACCGCCGCCAAAAGCCTCAAGGGTCAGGCCCAGCTTGGACAGCGCCTCGGCCACAGTCATGATCCGCGCACAGTCGCCCTCTGAGAGCTCGACAATTTCCGGGATCAGCAAAGCCTGCGCTGCAACCCCATTTTCCGCCATCTGGTGTTTGAGTTTTTCATAGACCAACCGCTCATGCGCGGCGTGCTGATCCACAATCACCATGCCAGTTTGTGTCTGCGCCACGATGTAATTCTCATGCACCTGCGCCCGCGCCGCGCCCAAGGGCAGTCCTTCGGCTGGGGTCTCTTGCGGAACTTCCGTGTCAAAAGTCTCCACTCGTGCAGAATAGGCCTCGGTCAACTCCTCAAATCCCGGTGATGACGGCATCGGCGCCTGTGCCTGATAGGCTGCCGTGCGGGCGCCCAAACTTGGCCGATCCATCTGATAGACACGCGCCTGTCCTTGTGGGGCGTGTGGCGTGGTCCCCAAAGCGCCCATTGAAGCCCCAACTGGCTCCGGCCGGAACGAGTCCAACGTTGCCCCCGCCACTGTGGTCGAGGCCCGATGGCCTGCTTCGGCCAGCGCATGACGCAGGCTGGAGACAATCAGCCCCCGCGCCAATCCCGGATCGCGAAACCGCACCTCGGACTTGGCCGGATGCACGTTCACATCCACCAGATGTGGATCACAATCAATGAACAGCGCCGCCGCCGGATGCCGATCCCGGCTCAGATAATCAAAATACGCCCCGCGCAACGCGCCCACGAGCAATTTGTCCTTCACCGGACGCCCGTTCACAAACAGATACTGCGCCACAGACGAGCCACGCGAATAGGTCGGCAGCGCCGCATAGCCAATCAGCCGCAACCCTTCCCGCTCCGCATC
This sequence comes from uncultured Shimia sp., assembly GCF_913054185.1. Taxonomy (GTDB): domain Bacteria; phylum Pseudomonadota; class Alphaproteobacteria; order Rhodobacterales; family Rhodobacteraceae; genus Shimia. The sequence goes on along the minus strand of NZ_CAJXIV010000031.1, from coordinate 24,918 downwards.
AATCTTGAGCGCGTTTTCGGCAAACTCTTTGCCCAATATCCGCGCCAACCGCCCATGCAGCGCGTCAAACAGATCGCCGTTTTCTGCTTCCACACGGAAGGTCACACGACCTTCGCCACCGCCGGTCACATCGCGCAGGGTGAAGCCGACAAACGGCTCCGCCATCGCCAGGCGCTTGACCACATCGGTGATCGCCTGCGCCTCGGCCCGATCGGAGCGCATGAATTTCAAACGCGCGGGCGTGGCATAAAACAGATCGCGCAATTCCACGATGGTGCCACCGGACAGCGCCGCCGGTTTCACCGCGCTCATTGCGCCGCCCTCAACGGAAATCTGTGCCGCGGACGCTTTGCCCACCCGACTGGTGATGCTCAACCGCCCCACCGCGCCCAAGCTGGGCAAGGCCTCCCCGCGAAAGCCAAAGGTGTGGATGTCCAGCAGGTCGCTACCATCAATCTTGGAGGTCGCATGGCGCGACAGCGCCAGCGGCAATTGTTCCTCGGTGATACCGCAGCCATCATCTGTGATGCGAATGATCGTTTTGCCACCGTCAGCGTAGGCAATCTCGATCCGCCGACTGCCCGCATCAATCGCGTTTTCCACCAGTTCTTTCACCGCAGACGCGGGCCTTTCGACCACTTCACCGGCGGCAATACGGTTGATCGCGGCATCATCAAGTTGCCGAATGACCGGCAAATCTTGGCTTATGTTGGGGTTATCCACAGGCATAGTGCCAAATCTAGCATGTTCTCGTTTGATTCTACCACCAAGTTTGCAGGGGTCAGCCGTCGCATTTCACCATCCCCGTGTCGCTCTTTCTCTGGACAGAGCTTTGCGTCCTCCCCATAATTTGATCAAATATTTTGACACGCAGGAATCACCCCTGCGCCTAAGGGAGCACAGCCATGAAAGACGACAACTTTCTGACGGAAAACAACGCCCGCCACCTCTGGCATCCAATGGGCGCCCCAGCCGACGCGCACACCACACCGCCCAAGATTATCAAAGGTGCCGAAGGTGTGACCATTTCCGACATCGACGGGCACACCACTGTCGACGCCGTGGGCGGCTTGTGGTGCGTGAACCTCGGCTACTCCAACGACGTGGTGAAAGAGGCCATCGCCAAACAGCTCTACGATCTGCCGTATTACTCTGCTTTCGCTGGCACCTCGAACCCACCGGCAATCGAGGCTTCTTATGCGGTACGCGAATTCTTCGCCGAGGACGGCATGTCGCGGGTGTTCTTCACCTCCGGTGGCTCAGACTCCGTGGAAACCGCCCTGCGTCTGTCCCGCCAGTACCATCGCCTGCGTGGTGAGCCGACCCGCACCAAATTCATCAGCCTCAAAAAAGGCTACCACGGCACCCACTTTGGCGGCGCCTCGGTGAACGGCAACAACCGCTTCCGCATCAACTACGAACCGTTGCTGCCCGGCTGTTTCCACCTGCCGTCCCCCTACCCCTATCGCAATCCATTCAACGAAACCGATCCGGCCCAGCTGGCGCAGAACATCGCCGCCGCCTTTGAGGACGAGATCGCCTTCCAGGATCCCAAAACCATCGCCGCTTTCATCATGGAGCCAATCCAGGGCGCGGGTGGTGTGATTGTGCCGGATGCCTCTTTCATGACTCTGATGCGTGAGATTTGTGACCGCCACGGCATCCTGATGATCTCTGACGAAGTCATCACCGGCTTTGGCCGCACTGGCGACTGGTCAGGCGCGCGTCACTGGGGTGTGCAGCCTGACATGATGACCACCGCGAAGGGCATCACCTCTGGCTACTTCCCGGTTGGTGCCTGCATGGTCGGCGACAAAGTGGCCGACGTATTTGAAAACGATCAAACCGGCGAGGCGGCCATCTACCACGGCTACACCTACTCCGCACATCCGGTTGGTTCCGCCGCTGTGATTGCCACACTGGCGGAGACCACGCGCCTGGATCTGAAGACCAACGCCGCCGCACGTGGCACGCAGCTGTTTGAAGGTGTGAAAAAGCTCGCTGGGAAATACGACATCATCGGTGACGTGCGCGGGGGCCACGGGTTGATGACCGGCATCGAACTGGTCTCTGACAAAGCCGTCAAAACCCCGATGGACATGGCCACCATGAAGAAAATTCACGAGGCCACCTATCAGGCCGGCTCCATGGTCCGTCTTGGCGCGCACAACGTGCTGATGTCCCCACCGCTGACCATCTCTGAAGCGGAGGTCAACACAATCCTCTCCGCCTTGGACACCGGCTTCGCGGCTGCCTAAAACTCCTGCGGCTCGGGGCACATCGCTCCGGGCCGCTTGCTTAAGACGCCTGTTAACCTGACGTGGACGTCAATTTTCGCACCTCCGCAAAACAGTCGCGATACCGACGTCATACCGACGTGCCATCTCGCCCCATTGGACTGCGTTAACCTTTGAGCCGTGCCTCTATTTTCCGACAAGTTTTCCTGTAAGGGTTTTCTTATTCCGATTTTGGAATATATAGAGCGCACCCGCGACTCTTATGAGGCCCCTATGCCACAGCCGCTCAAGCGTTACTTCCCCATCCTAGATTGGGCAAAAACCTATAATCGTCAGATACTTGGCGCGGACCTCATGGCCGCCGTGATCGTGACGATTATGCTGATTCCGCAATCTCTGGCTTACGCGCTGCTCGCAGGATTGCCGCCCGAAGTTGGCCTCTACGCCTCCATCCTGCCACTGGTCGCCTACGCCATCTTCGGCACCTCCCGCGTGCTCGCCGTCGGCCCCGTCGCCGTGGTCTCCCTAATGACCGCCGCCGCCCTCGGAAACCTCGCTTTGCAAGGCACCACAGAGTACCTGATCGCGGCCATCACACTGGCCTTCATGTCCGGCGTCATGCTCACCCTCATGGGCCTCTTACGCCTTGGATTCCTTGCAAATTTCCTGTCCCATCCGGTGATTGCAGGCTTCATCACCGCCTCCGGAATCCTGATCGCTACAAGCCAGTTGAAACACATCCTCGGCGTCACCGCCCACGGCCATACATTGCCCGAATTGCTAGGGTCTCTGGTGACCCATTTGCCAGAAACCAACCTCTACACAGCGGCCCTCGGCGCCGCCGCTTTAGCCTTCCTGTTCTGGACCCGCAAAGGCCTGAAACCGCTCCTGCTCAAACTCGGTACAGGCCCTCGCCTTGCTGACGTCCTCACCAAAGCCGGTCCCGTCGCCGCCGTCGCGGCCACCACCCTGTCCGTCTATGCCTTTGATCTAGCAGAGAAAGGCGTGGCAATTGTGGGCGCCGTTCCAACCGGCCTGCCGCCTCTTTCAGCCCCCAGTTTCTCTCCAGACCTGTGGTCCCAACTGTTCCTCGCCGCGCTGCTTATCTCCATCATCGGTTTTGTCGAAAGCGTCTCCGTCGCCCAAACCCTCGCCGCCAAACGCCGCCAACGCATCGACCCCGATCAGGAACTCATCGGCCTCGGCACCTCCAATATTGCTTCAGCGATTTCAGGCGGTTACCCGGTCACCGGCGGCTTCGCCCGCTCTGTTGTGAACTTCGACGCAGGTGCGCAAACGCCTGCTGCTGGTGCCTTCACTGCCGTTGGCATTGCCGGCGCCGCGCTCTTCCTAACACCACTGCTGTTCTTCCTGCCCAAGGCCACGCTCGCCGCCACCATCATCGTCGCCGTAATGAGCCTTGTGGACCTTTCGATCTTACGCCACGCCTGGGGCTACTCCCGCGTCGATTTTGCCGCCGTTACCACCACAATTGTACTCACGTTGGGCCTCGGTGTTGAGGTTGGCGTAAGCGCCGGAGTAATCCTCTCCATCGCGCTACACCTCTACAAAACCAGCCGTCCTCACGTGGCCGAAGTTGGCCTTATCCCGGGCACGCAACATTTCCGTAACATCCTGCGTCACAAGGTAAAAACTGCGCCACACCTGGTCACGCTGCGCATTGATGAAAGCCTGTACTTCGCCAACGCACGTTTTTTGGAGGACTATGTGTATGATCGCGTGGTCTGCGATCAACCCATCACCGATGTGGTGCTGATGGCCTCCGCTGTGAACGAGATCGACATGAGCGCTCTCGAAAGCCTGGAGGCGATCAACTCCCGACTCAAAGAGCTCAACATCCGCTTGCATTTCTCCGAGGTCAAAGGCCCAGTCATGGACCGCCTCAAACGCAGCCATTTCCTGGATGATCTCAGCGGTGAGGTCTTCCTGGCGCAATACGATGCTTGGCAGACCTTAAGCGGCTCAGACACCAGCCAAGTCGCTTAAACTGCGGGCGCTCCACTGCGATACCGGTGGGGCGCGAAACAAGCTGCCAACGCCAAAATGAGGCCAGATACGGTGGCGATCATACCCGCCGCGCTGACCGCATTTTCGAAGCCCAGCCACAACGGCGCATAACCGGCAAAGACATAGCCCAGAACCGCGGAAAGCACAGCAAAAACAACACTCCATGCCATTTGGTGCTCGAGCCGGTTGGTCATCAATCGCGCCGCTGCTGGTGGACAAATAAACATCGCAATCACGATGATCGAGCCAACCGCATCAAAGGCTGCCACCGCCGCCAAAGCTGCCACCATCACCAACGCCACGCCAAGCCGATTGGTCGCAATGCCCATGGCCTGCGCAAAGCTCTCATCAAACGTGGACACCACCAAGGGCCGCCAGAACAACCAAAGGAACCCGATCACACCAATCAACGCGATGACAACACGCCCCAATTCAGGTGGCAGACCCGCCAATGCCAAGGGGTCAAGCAAGCTTGACCAGCCAATCGCGTCGAGCCAGATCAAGCTTTCCAAATTGCCATACAGCGCGTGCTCCACGTCCAAATGCACTGATGACGTATCACTTTGTTCCAAAAGCAAAACACCGGCCGCAAACAGTGTTGTGAACGTCAGCCCCATCGCCGCGCCGGGCTCGATGTTGCCCAACCGCCGAATGGCTTCAATCATCACCACGGATACCAATGCCGCCCCCGCCGCACCCAGCATCATAGGGGCTGCTGCTACCAATCCAGTGAGCAAAAATGCCACCACAATGCCAGGCAAAACTACATGGGAAATCGCATCTCCAATAAGCGCTTGCCTGCGCAACACAAGAAAGTTGCCCGGCAAGGCACAGGCCACCGCGGCCAGCACGCCAATCAACATGGGCGTCAATGACAGAGGTACAAATTCTTCACCACTCATGATGCCACCCCCTGCGGCCCGCCAATGCGTTGATCAATCTCGGAAATTTGGTCGTCCGTCAGGACTGTCTCGATATCGCGCAACCCGTCATACAACGCAGCCGCGCTTTCAAACGCCTGATCCGCCCGCACCAACTCCCAGCGTTTCTCATCCCGCAGCGCTTTCGCGGCCCGGGCGCGCCCATCATCGGTTGGCACACCATCCGCATGCGCCAATCCTGCGCGTTTCAACAACCGCACCGTGAAGGCTTCATAAATCGGCTGCCCTTGGGCCAGCGCCAACAGGCCCTGACGCATATGCACCCGCCGCTGAAACCGCACGTGCCGCAGGTAGACCGCCAACACACCGCGATTGGGCGCAAGCAGAAGAGACAGCACAAACAACGCAAAACTCGACAGTACGATGATTGGTCCGGTTGGCATCGCGGGCGCCACAGCGGACAGCGAGGCGCCAATCCAAGCCGCCAAACCACCACAAAGCCCTGAAATCAAAACCATATGGTCGGTGCGTTCAGTCCAGAACCGGGCTGTGACAGGCGGAATGATCAGCATCGCTACAATCAGGATCAGCCCCACAACTTTGAGTCCGATCACTGTGACCGCCAAGGCCAGTGCCATAATAGCAAGGTCCATGCGCCCCACATTGATACCGCGCGCCGCCGCGTACTCCGGATCAAACGCCAGCAAGGTCATTGGTCGGCGCAAGATCAAAACCGCCACCAACGTCAGCGCTCCGCCACCGGCAATCACCAGCGCATCGTTGAACAACATGCCGGCTGTGGACCCCAACAAGAAGCCTTCTAGACCCGCTGCGCGCCCGGCTCCCATGGTTTGGATCACCGTCAACAAAACAATGCCAAACCCAAAGAACACCGACAAAACGGCGCCAATGGCCGCATCTTCAGACAACCGCGTCAGTCGCGTCAGCCAGCTGACACACAACAAGCCAATCCAGGAAGACACCGCCGCCCCGAGCAACAACCCGGGCAGGGCCCGACCATCGCCGCCAAGCAGAACCATCAGCATAAAGGCAATGCCCACACCGGGCAGGGTTGCATGGCTGATCGCGTCACTTACCAATGCACGTTTGCGCAGATAGAGAAATGTTCCGGTCACACCCGCCGCAATGCCCAGCAAAGTCGCACCAATGGTCACCAGCGTGGCGTTGTAGCCAAGCTGCAAAGTCAACGCATTCCAAAACATGATCAGCCCGCCGCCAGCTCCAGCTGGTCGATCTGGCCTGTCGCCAGCCGCCCGCCGTAAGTTTGGTTCAGCATGTCTGGCGTAAACGCGTCGTCCACTGTGCCTTCCGCAACCTTGCGCGTATTGATCAGGAACACCCGATCAAAGTAGCTGCGTACAGTGGTCAAATCGTGATGCACAGCCACGACAGTTTTACCTTCAGAGCGCAAAGATTTCAGCACATCAATGATGGCTTTCTCGGTGGCGGCATCCACGCCGGCAAACGGCTCATCGAGCAGATACAAATCCGCTTCCTGCGCCAACGCCCGTGCAAGGAACACACGTTGCTGCTGCCCACCAGAGAGCTGGCCAATCTGGCGATCGGCAAAATCGGACATACCCACCCGCTCCAGACAGGCACGAGCTTTGTCCATATGCTGCGGACGAATGCGGCGCAGCAGGCCCAACTCGCGATACAACCCCATCAGAACCACATCAATCACCCGGGTCGGAAAGTCCCAATCCACACTGGCGCGCTGCGGCACATAGGCAATGCGATGGCGCGCGGCTTTTAATGGCTTGCCAAACACCAGAGCCTGGCCGGCCAAAGGCGACACGATCCCAAGCGCGGCTTTCAACAACGTCGATTTACCGGCGCCGTTGGGCCCAATAATCGCGGTCATCGAGCCTTCTTCAACTGTCATGTCCACCGAGAACACCACAGGCTTCTGCCCATAAGACACCGTCATGCCCCGGATCGCCAACGGACTTTCGGTTGGGATCTCTGCTTTAGGCGCTGCGCCCATATTTGCTGCCAGTTCTAGACTCATTGCTTAATCCTTACGATCCCGCCGACAGGCGTCCGTTCATGCCGCGCTCCGGCACTTCCCCGCCCAGCGCATCGCTGATCACTGTAATGTTGTGGTCAATCATGCCGACATAGGTGCCCTCATAGGTGCCATCCACCCCCATCGCGTCAGAGAACAACTCGCCGCCAATGGACACCTTATGGCCTTTTGCCGCCGCACCCTCAACCAACGCGCGCACAGTGCGATCAGACACAGAGCTCTCAACAAACACCGCTTTGATGTCGCGATCGATCAATGTGTCGACCAATTCGCTGATCCGATTGAGACCAGCCTCACTGTTGGTGGAAATGCCCTGCACGCCCAGTACAGAAAAGCCATAAGCTTTGCCAAAATACCCAAACGCGTCATGCGCCGTCAGCAACGTACGTGCGCCCTCCGGCACCGAGGTCAGCGCGGTCTCTGCATATTCCGACAGGTCAGACAACTCCGCAAGAAACGCCTCGGTATTGGCCGCAAACTGCGCCTCACCCGCTGGCTGCGCGTCAATCAACGCATCGCGAATGCGCTCGGTTACAAACACCCACAAACGCGGATCCATCCACACGTGTGGGTCATATTTGTCTGCGTATTGGTCGTGCCCGTTCAGCAGATCACGTGGCAATGTATCGGTCACCGCAACCACCGTGCCGCGCTTCTCCAGCTTGTGGAAGAAATCTTCCATCTGCGCTTCGAGATAAAGTCCATGCCACAGAACCAAATCGGCTTTGGTCAGCGCCACAATATCCGTGCGAGTCTGCCGATAAGCGTGCGGGTCAACACCCGGCCCCATCAGCCCCTTCACCTCAACCGCATCGCCACCGATACGCCGCGCGGTGTCGGCAATCATGCCGGTGGTGGCGACAACCTGCAATTTCCCACCCGCAAAAGCAGGTGTTGCACCGGCCAAGCCGGCGGCGGTCGTAGCCACAATAAAATCTCGACGTGAGAATCGCATAGTACATCCATTCACTGATTTCAGTTGATTATGAGAACCATTCTCAAGAGTGTCAACGCAATTGCGACTTATTCGCATCTTTTTGTTGACCAAATGATCAAAAAAGAACAACTGATGTCGTTCTGCGACTTGCCAAAGCCCTAGTTTCTGAGGCATTTTGATCCCTGTTTTCCGCAACAGGATGGACCGATGCAAACGCCCACCATTACCGCCGAAGGGCATCAACTGCCCACAGCGCTGGAACCGCGCAATCCTGGCATGGCGCTGGACCTTGATTGGGTTCGCACCGCGCAAGCCAACACCTCGGCCATCGAACGCCGCGCAAAGACCTTGCCGGGCCGCCGCTCGGTCAAGAAAGACTATCAGGCCGCGTGGCTGTGCAAGGCGATCTCCCTGATCGATCTGACCACCCTGTCAGGCGATGACAGCGAAGGCCGCGTAGAGCGCCTCTGCGCCAAGGCCAAACAGCCGGTGCGCGCGGACATCCTTGATGCGCTTGGCATGCAAGGCCTGACCACCGGCGCGGTTTGTGTCTATCACGACATGATCGAAACGGCTGTGTCCTCGTTGAAAAGCACCGGGATCCCCGTGGCCGCAGTGTCCACCGGCTTCCCGGCGGGCCTCTCCCCATATCACCTGCGCATCGCTGAAATTAGTGAAAGTGTGAAAGCGGGCGCCGAGGAAATCGACATCGTCATCACCCGTCGCCACGTGCTGCAAGGCAATTGGCAGGCGCTGTATGATGAAATGAAAGAGATGCGCGAAGCCTGCGGCGATGCCCACGTGAAAGCCATCTTGGCCACCGGTGAGTTGGGCACGCTGCGCAATGTCGCCCGTGCCTCGCTGGTCTGCATGATGGCGGGGGCTGACTTCATCAAGACCTCCACCGGCAAGGAAAGCGTGAACGCCACATTGCCCGTGTCGTTGGTGATGATCCGCGCCATCCGCGACTACTACGATCGCACCGGATTCCGCGTGGGTTACAAACCCGCAGGCGGCATCTCCAAAGCCAAAGACTCTCTGGTGTACCTGTCACTGATCAAAGACGAACTTGGCGACCGTTGGCTGCAACCGGACCTGTTCCGCTTTGGCGCCTCCTCCCTGCTGGGCGACATCGAACGCCAGCTGGAGCACCACGTGACGGGCCAGTATTCGGCCAACTACCGCCACGCAATGGCGTAAGGACAGAGCCGTGAGCGCAGCCCCAGACACTTCCGCGCCCATTCCGGATCAGTACCTTCTACGGATGAAGGTCTGGTCCCAAAGGACGTGGGTCGCCCGTTGCGACGAGCACCTGCCTGGTGGCCATTTGGAGGCCCGGCTTGCAGACTTCCTGCAAGAGGCTTTTGAATACGCCCACACACAGCCGGACCTTCTCGACAAATCCACCGCCCAAATTGCCGAAGCTGTTATGGCCGGCATTTTGCACAGCGAAACAGTGCCCGCCGAAGATCTTCAGGCCGCGCTTCACAAGATAACCTCGTAAGGGGAAGACAAATGACCGTTAAAGAGATTTTTAACACCATGGATTACGGCCCCGCCCCCGAAAGTGCCGCTGATGCGCTTGCCTGGATTGTCGATCAAGGCGCCGCCTTTGGCCATTTCATCGACGGCGAGTGGACCACACCACGCAAAGACTTCCAGTCCAAGAACCCGGCCAACGGCGAAACTCTGGCTGACTTGACACAGGCCAGTCAGGACGAGATCAACGCCGCAGCGGCAGCCGCACGCAAGGCTCAGCCCAAATGGGAAGGCCTCGGCGGCCACGGTCGCGCCAAATACCTCTACGCCATTGCACGTTTGCTGCAAAAACACAGCCGCCTGTTTGCCGTGCTGGAGACGCTGGACAACGGCAAACCAATTCGCGAAAGCCGCGACATCGACATTCCACTGGTGCAGCGCCACTTCTACTACCACGCCGGCATGGCACAGCTCATGGAAGCCGAACTGCCCAACGCACAGGCACTGGGTGTCTGCGGCCAGATCATCCCTTGGAACTTCCCACTTCTGATGCTCGCATGGAAAGTTGCGCCTGCCTTGGCCATGGGCAATACCGTGGTTTTGAAACCTGCTGAGTACACCTCGCTCACCGCCATGGCCTTTGCCGACATCTGTCAGCAGGCAGGCCTGCCAGCAGGTGTTGTGAACATCGTCACCGGCGATGGTGCTGTGGGTGAGATGATCACCAACCACGAGGACATCAACAAGGTTGCGTTCACCGGCTCGACTGACGTCGGCAAGCGCATCCGCGAAGCCACCGCAGGCTCCGGCAAGTCTCTCACGTTGGAACTGGGCGGCAAGTCGCCTTACATCGTCTTTGAAGATGCCGACATCGACTCCGCCATCGAAGGTCTGGTTGATGCGATCTGGTTCAACCAGGGCCAGGTCTGCTGCGCGGGCTCCCGCCTTCTGGTGCAGGAAGGCATTGCCGAGACGTTCTATCGCAAACTCAGAACCCGCATGGACGGTCTGCGCATCGGCAACCCGCTCGACAAATGCATCGACGTCGGCGCGATAGTCGACCCGGTTCAGCTGCAAGCCATCACTGATATGGTCGCAGGTAACACCGACGGCGAGACCTACCACGCCCCGATCGAGATGCCTGTTGAAGGCTGTTTCTACCCGCCAACCCTGATCACCGGCCTCGCTCCGTCGTCCAAGCTGATGCAAGAAGAAATCTTTGGCCCGGTATTGGTTTCCACCACCTTCCGCACCCCATCGGAGGCGGTCGCGCTGGCCAACAACACTCGCTATGGCCTGGCCGCCACACTCTGGACCGAGAACGTAAACCTCGCGCTCGACATCGCGCCCAAGCTCGTGGCTGGTGTGGTCTGGGTCAACGCGACCAACCTGTTTGACGCCGCTGCAGGCTTTGGCGGCGTACGCGAAAGCGGCTATGGCCGCGAAGGTGGCTGGGAAGGTCTGGCAGCTTACACCAAACCCAAAGGTGCGCCCAAGGCGCTTAAGCTTGTCGAAGCCTTCACCGGTGAAAAAGGCCCGACCGATCCGCTCGATCGCACGCCAAAACTCTACGTTGGTGGCAAGCAAGCTCGTCCTGATGGTGGCTACAGCCAGAACATCTATGGCAAGTCCGGCGCACTTCTGGGCCAAGTCCCCATTGCCAACCGCAAAGACGTTCGAAACGCCGTTGAGGCCGCCCATGCCGCCAAAGGCTGGTCCGGCACCACAGGTCATCTACGGGCGCAAATCCTCTACTACATCGCGGAAAACCTCTCGGCCCGCAAAGACGAGTTTGCCACCCGCGTGAACCTTCTGACCGGCGGAAAGACCGGCGCTGCAGAGGTCGAAACCTCAATCCGCCGCCTCTTCACCTACGCTGCCTGGGCTGACAAATATGACGGTCAGGCGCATGGCGTGCCCATTCGTGGCGTCGCGCTGGCCATGAAAGAACCAGTGGGTGTGATTGGCGCGCTTTGCGCCGACGACGCGCCGCTCCTGGGACTGATCTCCGCCATGGCGCCAGCCATTGCGATGGGCAACCGCGCGGTGCTGGTGGCCTCAGAAGCCTTCCCACTGGCCGCCACCGATTTCTATCAAGTTCTGGACACCTCAGACGTGCCTGGTGGTGTGGTCAACATCCTCACAGGCTCCCACGCGGAGCTGGCGGCCCCACTGGCGAGCCACCTCGATGTGGATGCGGTTTGGTCGTTCTCGTCCACTGATGTCTCCGCAGAGATCGAACGTGCCAGCGCGGGCAATCTCAAGCGCACCTGGGTCAACAACGGTTTGGCACGGGACTGGATGGGCGCAGAAGGCGAAGGCCGCGCGTTCTTGCAGGCATCCACAGAAGTCAAAAACATCTGGGTGCCTTACGGCGAATAAACCCCAAACACCCAAACAAAACAAAACAAAAGCGCCGGTGACTTCTCACCGGCGCTTTTCATTTGGCCTCAGTCAATACGTCAGGCGGCGGCCCAGCGATCATCGTCACCGTCTTCGTCAAACATCTCTACGGCGCCGGTTTCCGCGGTTTTGGCCGCGACACTAAACCCGCCGAGCACATCAACCAGCTGATCGACAGCCCGGTCGAGGCTAGAAGTGGCAGCCGAGGCCTCTTCAGCCCGCGCGGCATTGGCCTGCGTTGCACCGCCAATGGTCTGCATGCTGCCGCGGATCTTCTCAACCGACTGCGCCTGCACGCTGGACACATCCGAGATTTCAGCCACATTGCCCGACACTTGGTTCACATCCCCAAGGATCGCCTCAAGCGCATCCCCAACTTGACGCACCAGCGCCACCCCATTGGTCACATGCCCGTTGCTCTCGGAAATCAGTGTGTTGATATTCTGGGCTGCTTCCGCGGATCGATGCGCCAATTCCCGCACCTCAGAGGCCACAATTGCAAACCCCGCGCCGGCTTCACCAGCCCGCGCCGCTTCCACACCGGCGTTCAACGCCAACAAGTTGGTCTGAAAGGCGATATCCTCGATCAAAGTCACCACGTGATCGATCTGCGAAGAAGACGCCTCAATCTCATCCATTGTACTCACGGCCTGACGCACCACTTCCGCACCGTTGCTGGTCATGTTGCGAGTGTTGTCAAACCGCTCCTGTGTAGATTTGGCTTTCTCAACCGCGCCGTTCATGGCATCGGCTATCTGCTCCACCGCATCGGTCACCCCTTGCAACGCACTCGCTTGTTTCTCGGTGCTATGGGCCACACTGTTGGACACTTCAGCCAACTCTCGGCTGTCCACTTCAATCTGACTGGACACAGAGGTCACCGACGTGATGATCCCACTCAGTGAAGACACCGCATCGTTAAAGCTCTTGCGCAGCGCCTCATAGCTCGCATCAAACGTATGGTTGATGGTGGCATCCAGGTTGCCGCCCGCAATACGTGTCAAACGCTCATGCAGGGTGTTCACCACCTCGGCCTGTGCCTGCTGACGCCCCTCGATACCGGTTTTTTCGACCTTCAGTGCTTCCATCGTTTCCGACAACACCGCTTGCTCTTTGTTACGTTCGTTCATCTGGCGCAGCGTGGTCATGACTGAGGTCAGCAAAATGCCGGTCTCCGCGATCACAACAACCGCGTGCAGCACGGTGCGGCCAATATTCTCCATCAGATCCACAGACGGGTACACCATCGCAGGCCAAAAGAAGGTCAGCACCAAGTGGTGTACAGCGGTCACGCCCGCCCCAACCAGCAGAGACGCCGGACAAGTCATCAACGTGAGCATCGCCAGGGCCGCAAAAAACACCATATGCACATCCAGCTGCCACGCATGACCAGCCATGGCGGCCAGAATCACAGCGATTTGACCAATCACAGCCACGGTCACACTCAAGCGTGCCGCCAAGGTGGCGCCCAGCTGGAACGCATAAAACGCCAGCCCCGCAAAAACACCTGCGGACATGCCAATCATCACAACTTGTCCGCCCCGCATAAAGGCAATCGCTGCGGCAGTAGCGCCCAACACGGCTGCCACAATGGCCAAAACTTTCACGCCCGTCTGACGGGCCTTTGTCAATTTCAGATCATCAGTCATGTCGTCTCTCCACACAGCCAGGCCAGCGCTTCGCCGTCCAAAATGGCCCATGCTCCGTTTCGTTTCAGTCTCTGTTCAAATGCATCGTCTTCTGACCATCCCATGACCGCCAGCGGGGCGCGTGTTACCCCCACCACTTGGCCGCCAGAGGTTTCGATCAGGTCTGTCAGATCTGTCCCAGGGCGCGCGACAACCAAAACCGGCCCGCCTGCTTTCACAGGCGCGCTGACAATTGCCAAAACCGGAGTCACGGTCAGGCAAAAGACAACAGCGAGAATCGCCGGGAGATATTGCGCACGTTGGGTCATCCTGCTCTTCTTCGAACAAAACAGTTTCCAGCCGCTTAACTCTTCAGGCCAAATAGTTCGCGCGGAAAAATTACCCGGCGTCAGATCAAGATTAGGCAGCTATCCCAACAAAAAAGCGCGCCGATACCGCGGCGCGCCTTCCAACTCTTAGGGTCGAAGTTGCCCGACTTAGCCTGGCAGCTTGGTGGTGCGCAGGTATGGGAAATGCGTTGTGAACTCCCCGTATTTGGCTTTTGCGTCCGCGTCGCTCACCGCAACAGGGATCACCACATCGCCGCCTGGGGTCCAGTTCGCCGGGGTGGCAACGTTTTCTTTGGAAGCGGTCTGCAAGCCATCCAGTGCGCGCAGAACCTCAGCAAAATTCCGCCCTACGTTCATTGGATAGGTCATCGACAGCTTCAGTTGTTTGTCCGGCCCAATGATGAAAACGGAGCGCACAGTTGCGCTGTCTGCAGGTGTGCGACCGTCCGGCAGATAGGCCTCTGCCGGCAGCATGTCGAAGGCTTTGGACACCGCCAAACCGTCGTCAGCAATGATCGGGAACCCCGCGCCAGTGCCCGCATAAGCCTCGATGTCTTTTTTCCAGCCTTTGTGATCTTCCACGCCGTCTACGGACACGCCGATCACCTTGGTGCTGCGCTTCTGCCACTCATCGGCAAGCTGAGCGACGGCACCAAACTCAGTGGTACAAACCGGCGTGAAGTCTTTGGGGTGAGAGAATAGGATGGCCCAGCTGTCGCCAATCCAGTCGTGAAAAGTGATCGTGCCCTGATCCGTCTCTGCGGTGAAATTTGGCACAACATCATTGATTCGCAAGCCCATGGGTTTCTCCCTCTCTGTGGGTCGCATCCTGCCTTGCCAACGTCAGGCGAGACAATTCTCGCGGGTGGGGCGGGATGTAAAAACAGTTCTCAGTCGCAAAACGACTGTCCGCAGACTACATCTGTCTTTTTTGAACACCACCCCTTTACCCGAAGAAATAATTTGATCAAATTACTTGTGACCGCGCGTCGCGCCCACTTGCGGCCCCCTGTTTTGCCGCGCACAGTGACGCCAAGATCGAGAGGGAGTGAACACCATGATCGAGAAACGCCAATTCTACATCAACGGCCAATGGGTCGACCCTGTTGCCGCCAATGACCTGCCTGTCATTGACCCCGCCACCGAAGACACCTGCGCTGTCATTTCGCTCGGCGACCAGTCTGACACCGATGCCGCTGTTGCGGCAGCGCGCGCCGCCTTCCCAGCTTGGGCTGACACCCCACTCGACGAGCGCGTGGCGCTAGTCAAAAAACTGCGTGAGGTCTACATGGCCCGCCGCGATGACATGGCCGAAGCCATGCGGCTCGAAATGGGCGCACCCACCGATCTGGCCAAAAACAGCCAATGGGGCGCCGGTGTTTGGCACCTTGATGGGTTCCTCGAAGCACTTGAAAACTTCGAGTTCGAATATGCCATGGGTTCGGACCGCATGCGCAAAGAACCCATTGGCGTCTGCGCCATGATCACACCCTGGAACTGGCCGATGAATCAGGTCTTCCTGAAAGCCATTCCGGCACTGCTCGTTGGCTGCACTATGGTGCTGAAACCATCCGAAGTCGCCCCCCTCTCCTCCATTGTCTTCACCGAGATGATGGACGAAGCCGGCTTCCCGGCAGGCGTCTTCAACATGGTCAATGGTGACGGTGTGGG
This sequence comes from uncultured Shimia sp., assembly GCF_913054185.1. Lineage (GTDB taxonomy): Bacteria > Pseudomonadota > Alphaproteobacteria > Rhodobacterales > Rhodobacteraceae > Shimia. The sequence continues at coordinate 9,254 of NZ_CAJXIV010000031.1, read as the reverse complement.
GGTTGGCTCCCAGCTGTCCGCACACCCGGACGTGGACATGGTCTCCTTCACCGGTTCCACCCGCGCAGGCATCGCCATCTCCAAAGCCGCCGCGGATACACTTAAGCGTGTTAGCCTTGAGCTGGGTGGCAAGGGCGCCAACATCATCTTTGCCGACGCAGATGAGAAAGCCGTCAAACGTGGCGTGATCCACTGCATGCAAAACTCTGGCCAATCCTGCAACGCCCCCACCCGCATGATGGTCGAGAGCAGCCGCTACGCTGAAGCCGTCGAGCAGGCCAAAGCCGCAGCCGATGCCACACAAGTTGGGGCCACAACCGAGTCCGGCCGCCACATCGGCCCTGTGGTTTCCGAGCTGCAGTTCAACAAAATCCAAGGTCTGATCGAAACCGGCATCAAAGAAGGTGCCACTTTGGTCTCTGGTGGTTTGGGCCGTCCGGAAGGCATGAACAAAGGCTTCTTCGTGCGCCCTACCGTTTTTGCGGATGTGACCCCGGATATGACCATTTACCGCGAAGAAATCTTCGGGCCGGTACTGGCCATCACGCCGTTTGAAAGCGAAGAGCAAGCCGTGCAAATGGCCAATGACACGGTGTATGGCCTGACCAACTACATCCAGACACAAGACGACGAAAAACGCCTGCGCGTTGCCCGTCAGGTGCGGTCTGGCATGGTGGAAACCAATGGTGTGTCGCGCATCAATGGCTCGCCATTTGGTGGATACGGCCAATCCGGCAACGGTCGCGAAGGCGGCACCTGGGGCTTGGAAGAGTTCTGCGAAACCAAATCCATCAGCGGCGTGCCAATGGCGTAACGTCGCCCCAAAACCCTTAAAAAGAAACAGCCGCAGATTTCCGTCTGCGGCTGTTTCTTATTGTGCTTTATGCGGCAGACTTACGCGGCCGATTGCGCCGGCGACGCCCTGCCCCAGGTTTGCCACCGGCGTTCCCACCGGCATTGCCACCTGGCTTGCCACCCGGTTTACCACCAGCGTTTGCTCCACCACGACCACGGGATTTCTGCCCCTGACCAGCAGCAGCCCGCGCGTCCCGCGCATATTGCTTGCTGCCTTCAGAAGGTTCCCAATCCGGCCGGTCAAACTTACGGCCAATCAGCTTTTCAATATCCTTCAGATAATCCCGCTCATCCGACGCACAGAAAGAAATTGCCTGCCCATCACGCCCCGCGCGCGCGGTGCGGCCAATACGGTGCACATAGCTTTCCGCAACATTGGGCAGGTCAAAGTTGATCACCAGCGAGATAGCCGGAATATCAATGCCGCGCGCCGCAACATCGGTGGCCACAAGAATGGTAATGTCGCCCTCACGGAATGCCTTGATGGCCCGATCACGCTGACCTTGGCTTTTGTTGCCGTGGATCGAGGCCGCATTGAAGCCTTCGGCAACCAACTGCTTCATCATCCGCTCCGCACCGTGTTTGGTGCGTGAGAAAATCAGCGTGGTTGCATCTTTGTTTTCCGTCAAGATTTCGCGCAAACGCGTGCGCTTCTCGCCTTTTTCGTGGAACTCAACCGACTGCGTGATCTTATCCGCGGTCTTGCCGGGAGGGGCACATTCCACCCGCTTCGGGTTGGTCAGGTAACTCCCGCTCAGCTCATTCATCTGCTTGGGCATGGTTGCGGAAAACAGCATGGTTTGACGTGGAGTGCCCAGGTGCGGCGCAATTTTGCGCAGGCTGTGAATGAAGCCCATGTCCAACATCTGGTCTGCTTCGTCCAGCACCAGATAGCCAACCGTGGACAGGTCAATTTCGCGGCGATCCAACAGATCAATAAGGCGACCCGGCGTGGCCACCAAAATGTCACAGCCACGCTTCAGCATGCCAATTTGGCGATTGATGGATTGCCCACCAACCACGGTCATGACCTTCATCGGCGTGCCCTGCACCATCGGGCGCAGGTTTTCAGCGATCTGATTGACCAACTCACGCGTTGGTGCCAGCACCAGCGCTTTTACGGATTTTGGCATAGGACGCCCTGGCGTCGCCAAAAGCCGATCCATCATTGGCAGGCCAAACGCCAGCGATTTACCTGTGCCGGTCTGTGCCAGCCCCATGATGTCGTGCCCATCCAGCGCCAAAGGAATGGCTTTCTCCTGAATAGGGGTTGGTTTGTCAAAACCGGCTTTTTCCAAGCCTTTTAGAATAGTGGGCGACAGGCCCAGCTGCTCGAATGTTGACACAAAATGTCCTTTCACGCCGCGCGCGCCCTCAGCGTCACGCAGCAAAACGTCATCGACCCCGCCAAGGGGCCGCAATCGGGTTCGGCAGCACCGCCACGGCACAAATCATTTTGCGCACGCCCGGCCTGTCCGTTGGAACCCTGCGTGATGGGAACGAGAGGTGTCGCTGATGCGCCAGTCAGGTCTCTTTGGAAAAGACAAACCCCGGCGCGGCATGCTCACGCGGCTGCGCAACGACCCGCTCCACATATAGGTCCCGCCGCCAAAGTCAACCTCACTGCAAAAAGGACCGACGCTTTTGCATCGGCCCTAATCTCATTTTCTCAAAATATCCAAGAAGAGTGCGCTGGAGTTGACGCCCTCTGCTTGATCAGGCTTTGCCTTTCCACGGCACCAGGTATTTTTCCGCCCAGCGCATCAGCATATCAATGCCAAAGCCGATGATCCCGATCAGAATAATGCCCATCAAAACGATGTCGGTGTCCTGAAACTTGGATGCCGCCACAATCATCTTACCAACACCTTTTTCCGCTGCGACAAGTTCCGCTGCCACAACCGTGCCCCAGCAAACCCCCATGGCCACACGTGCCGCCGTAAAGATCTCCGGCAAGGAGTTTGGAATGATCACATGGCGCAGAATTTGGCGCTTGTTGGCCCCAAGCGAGTAAGCTGCGTGTACCTTGGTGATGTTCACGCCGGACACACCAGATCGTGCGCCAATGGCCATGATCCAGAGTGCCGCGAGGAACAGCAGGATGATTTTACCCTGCTCGCCAATCCCGGCCCAGATGATCACCAGCGGAATCAGTGCCAATGGCGGCACCGGGCGCATGAATTCCACAATTGGATCAAACCAGCCGCGGAACCAATTGGACAGCCCCATGGCATAGCCCAGCGGAATACCCACCGCCGCACCCAGCGCAAAGCCCACAATCACGCGGAACAATGAGTAGCTCAAATGCTCTGCCAATGTGACGTTCTGATACCCATCCTGGCTCACCGAAATCAGCCGCTTCCACACGCTTTCCGGCGCAGGCAACCAGATATCTTCCATCTGCCAGCCTTTGGAGGGTTCAAAGTTCAACGTGCCTTTGTCGGTCAATGCCACACGGCCAAAACCCACTTGAACATCCGTATCCCGATCAATCGGTTGCCCATCAACCGCAATGATCTTGGCGCCATCTTTGCGGGTCACCTCATCATTGGCATCCCAGCGCAGCAGCTTTGAGCGGTAGGCTTGAACAACCAGAGAATCATTTTTGGCGATACCTTCATTGTCGGCAACAACCGGCGCCTCGGGCTTTTCACCGGCCTCATGCACCAGCACATCAACTGTTGCGTCGGCGGTCGCACCCCCTGCGGCTTCCACTGTGTAAGTGAATGACGCCTCACCCACAAAAGGGCCCGGCGCGTGCAGGAACTTCGGCAGCAACGATGACCCGGTGAACGCACCCCAGATGACAAAGATCAGCACAATCGATATCACCGAGGCCGCTTTGTTGGAGATCACCGCGCTTTCATCGCCAAACGTCACCGTCTTAAGTGATGTGTAATCTCGTCTGGATGACAGACGCTGCTTCACCTGCGTGAACAGGAAAGAGGCCAGTAAAATCAAGCCTACATAGAGGATGACATAGGGCAGTGCGCCCACCACCGAAATCAAAAGCGTGATCAGCTCGCCACCAAGATCTGTAAAAATCTGTCCCATATTATGCGCTCTCCTCACTGCGGCCCATGATCTCTTCTTCCATGTTCCAGATCATGTTGAGGATCTCTTCGCGTGTTGGGGCATAGTCAGGGTGTTTCTTCACCTCCCGCAAATCTGCACCGACCCCCATGTCCGCAAATGGCAGGCGGTATTCTTTGTGGATACGCCCTGGCCGCGGTGCCATCACCAACAGCCTTTCGCCCAGCAACAGCGCCTCATCCACCGAGTGGGTGATCAAGATGATGGTCTTGCCGGTTTCTTTCCAAAGCTTGAGCACAAGGCTCTGCATTCTCTCTCGAGTCAGCGCATCCAACGCGCCCAGCGGCTCATCCATCAGGATCACATCCGGGTCATTGGCCAAGCACCGCGCCAGGGCCACGCGCTGCTGCATCCCGCCTGACAGCTCATAAACCATCTTTTCTTTGAAGTCCTGCAAGCCCACCACATCCAGCAGGTGGTCGACAATCTCGGCACTCTCGGACTTCGGCATGCCTTTCATGTCGGGGCCAAACCGCACGTTGTCGCGCACGCTCATCCACTCAAACAGCGCACCTTGCTGAAACACCATGCCGCGTTCGGCATCTGGCCCAAATACTTGGTGCCCGTTGAGCACAATCCGCCCTTCCGTGGGCGCCAAAAATCCCGCCGCAATATTCAGCAACGTGGTTTTGCCACAGCCAGACGGCCCCAGCACGCTCAGCAACTCACCCTGTTTGAGATCAAGGCTTACGTCCTTCAGCGCTTGCACATGACTGCCGTTGGGCAAGTCAAAGCGCATGGACAGGTTTTCTATGGATAATCCGGTCATGGTCCCTATCTGACATTGGGCATCGCTTTGGCGACGCACGGCGGTTGGCCCGCCTGTTCTTTGGGAAATATTGAAGACAAAGCCCGCACCCCAATGGATGCGGGCTCTGCTTTTCTCAGCAGTTACATGCCTTTGGCAGCTTCCAGTGGTCCGGTATTCACCGCGCCATCATAGCTGTCCAATGCACTTGGGATCGAGCCGGCACCAACAAACACGCCCGCAACACCTTTCATGAAGTCTTGCGCAGTGCCGCCCAACCAGGCACCACCCAGTTGCTCATCCACAGTTGGGAATTTGAAGGTTGCAAGTGTGGAGGCGGTGTCCTCTTCGGTCATGCCCGCATCTTTGGCGATCACAGGCAACATTTTGGCCTGGTTGGCCTCATCGGCCCACATCGCATTTGCAGCGGCAGTGACACCAAGGAACTTCGCCAGCATCGCACCATCTTCGGCAATGTAGGACGCAGGCGCCGTGGTGGCATCAAACACCAGAATGCCCAGCTCTTCTTTCTCGGCGCCGGTCAGCAACACATTGCCGTGCTCGGTCATGCGACGCAGCGCACCACCCCAACCACAAGCCATGTCCAGCGACCCTTGCGCCAGTGCCGCAGCACCTTCAGCTGGGGCCATGTCCACCACTTCCATGGAGGCCACATCCACACCGAAGTGGTTCATCTGGCTCAGGAAACCATAGTGCGCAGCGGTGCCCAGCGGCACAGCAACTTTCTTGCCCGCCAGTTCGCCAGCGCTGTCTTTGTCGATCTCCAGTCCCGAAGCAACAACACAGTTGTCGTTGTCCGAGTAGCTCACCGCCACATCCACGATTTGGATGTCCTGTCCCGCAGAAGCTGCGACCACAAACGGCGGCACGCCTTGGCTCACCGAAATCTGCACGTCACCTGACGCCATTGCCGCGCTCATCGCGGTGCCGGTGTCAAAGCTCACCCAATTGATGGTGGTGCCCATGGCTTCTTCATACATGCCGGTCTGCTTGGCGTATTGGAACGGCATTGGCCATTCCAGGAAGTAGGCCACGGTAATCTCCGCAGTCGCCGCTTGCGCACCTACCAGCATGGCAGTGGAAGCCGCCGCGCCCATCAGCATTGTTTTCAAGCTCATTATCATTTCTCCCGTTGTCGATTCTGGCGCGTACTTCCTGCCGGGGTCATTGGGCCTTGAGCCTCTTTTTTGGTCGCCGGCACTGCGCGTCCTCCTTGAGGGGAGCGGAAATTGCGGCACCGATCAATGTTTTTTTCAGCAATTCCACCTCTCGCACCCGTGTCTTTGGGTGTTTGGAGTTATTTGACCATTTGGTTGAAAACCTTAAAAATTAGGGACTTGATGCCATATTGTCGGTTTTTTTGAGACGCTCGGATACTTTTCTGGCCTTACACGGCCATAATTTTTGGCCCTATAATCTTGCTTGAAAAAGTCGCGAGGATGGCGTGAAGTCTCACGTAGCGGACCGTTTCCGCACTAAACACACAATTCAAAGTAGAATCTTTACCAGGAGGACTCGCGCCATGGATGGCACACTGAAAGATAACGACCTCAGCCATGTCGTAAATGCCGACAAGGCGCACGTTTGGCACCATCTCGTGCAGCACAAGCCATTCGAAACCAACGATCCTCGCATCATCATCGAGGGCAAAGGTATGCGCGTGTGGGACCAAAACGGTAAAGAGTACATCGATGCGGTGTCCGGCGCCGTCTGGACCGTCAACGTCGGCTATGGTCGCGAGCGCATCGCAAACGCCGTGCACGCCAACCTTATGAAGATGTGCTACTTCGCAAACGTTGCAGGCAACGTGCCTGGCGCGCTCTATGCGGAGAAGCTGATCGACAAGATGCCCGGCATGAGCCGCGTCTATTTCACCAACTCCGGATCAGAGGCCAATGAAAAAGCCTTCAAAATGATCCGGCAGATTGCCCACAAAAAATACGGCGGCAAAAAGCACAAAATCCTCTACCGCGACCGTGATTATCACGGCAGCACTCTGGCCGCGATGTCGGCCGGCGGTCAGGATGAACGCAACATGCAGTACGGCCCCTTTGCGCCCGGTTTTGTGCGCGTGCCACATTGCATGGAGTATCGCAAAGATGAGCTCGGCCTCGGCCACCTGTCCGGCCGGGAGTTTGGTGTTGCTGCTGCCAACCAGATCGAAGAAGTCATCCTCAAGGAAGGTCCAGACACTGTTGGCGCGCTTTGCCTTGAACCGGTAACCGCAGGTGGTGGTGTGATCACGCCACCAGAAGGTTACTGGGAGCGGGTTCAGGAAATCTGCAAACAGTATGACATCCTGCTGCACATCGACGAAGTGGTCTGTGGTGTTGGTCGCACCGGCACCCATTGGTTTGGATACCAACACTACGGCATCAAGCCGGACTTTGTGACCATGGCCAAAGGTGTGGCCTCTGGCTACGCCGCAATTGCCTGCATGGTCACCACCGAAGAGGTGTTTGACCTGTTCAAAGCCGACCCCTCGGACAAGCTTGAGCACTTCCGCGACATCTCCACCTTTGGTGGCTGCACCGCAGGTCCGGCTGCAGCGTTGGAAAACATGGCCATCATTGAAGAAGAAGGCTTGCTGGAAAACTGCGCCGCTATGGGCGAGCGCATGATGGGCAACCTTCAGGCCCTGATGGAAAAGCACGAGGTTATTGGCGACGTGCGCGGCAAAGGGCTTTTCCTTGGCTGCGAATTGGTCAAAGACCGCGACACCAAAGAACCTGTGGACGAAGCAGACATCGCCGCTATCGTTGGGGATTGCGGCGCTCAGGGTGTGATCATCGGCTCGGCCAACCGCTCGGTGCCGGGTCGCAACAACGTGATTGCATTTTCGCCTGCACTGATCGCGACGGCGGATGACATCGACGCGATAACAAACGCTGTCGACAATGCGCTCACCAAAGTGTTTGGCTAACCAAATCACATCACATTTGTACGCCCCCTGTTCTATCACGAGCTGGGGGCGTATTTTCTGAAAGGACGTCCCATGTGGCCTGCCCCAATCACGCTGACTGGCACCTATGTGTCATTGGAGCTCCTGTCTCAGGACCATGCCCCTGACTTGGCCGACGCCTCAGCGGACGGCGACTTGGCCGCACTCTGGTACACAATGGTTCCTGCGCCCACCGATGTGCCCACCGACATTGATGCCCGCCTTGCCACGCCCGGTATGACGCCTTTTGCCATTCTCGACGCCTCCGGAAAGGCCGTTGGCATGACCACCTTCATGAACGCCGATCAAACAAACCGGCGTGTGGAAATTGGGTCCACCTGGTATCGCACCTCGGCACAACGCAGTCCGATGAACACCGAATGCAAATTGCTGATGCTGGGCCATGCCTTTGACGAACTGGACTGCATCGCAGTGGAGTTCCGCACCCATTTCATGAACCGCGCCTCGCGCAATGCCATAGAACGCCTTGGGGCAAAATTTGACGGTGTTCTGCGTAACCACATGATTATGGCCAACGGCACCCTGCGCGACACCGCAGTCTATTCTATCTGCCAGCATGAGTGGCCTGCAGTGCGGGCAAATCTTGAACACAAGCTGACGGAAATGGACCAGCCGTGAACGTCCAGTTTGCCAGCGCGATAAGTCCAGTATAGCGTCTCCTTATGGCCATATCTGTCGAAACATTCTTTCTTGCGCCCGGTTTCCAGGGCACGCTTCAGGCGCAAATCCAGCAACTCATTGCCGAAGGCATCTTGTCCGGCCGCTTTCGACGTGGGGAAAAACTGCCGTCGTCGCGCAAATTGGCCACCCACCTCGGGGTGTCTCGCATAACAGTTACGCTGGCCTACACAGAGCTTTTGGCCAACGATTATCTGACCTCTCGCGGCCGCTCCGGCTATTACGTCAGCGAAAATGCGCCCGTTCCGCCGTCCTTTGACCCTCCCAAGCCGCGTGAAGACCGCATCGATTGGACCCGTGCGTTGGGCCGTCGGTTTACAGGCGGCGACACGCCAGACAAACCCAAAGACTGGGCCAACTATCGCTACCCTTTTGTCTACGGGCAAACCGATCCCAGCCTATTTGACCACGCCAATTGGCGACTGTGCGCATTGCAGGCCTTGGGACAAAAAGATTTCACCGCCCTCACTGCGGATTACTACGACCAAGATGACCCAGAGCTGGTCGAATTCATCGCGCGCAACACCCTGCCCCGTCGCGGAATCATTGCCCGCCCCGAAGAAATCCTGATCACCCTTGGCGCCCAAAACGCCCTCTGGATCGCCGCACAAATCCTGTTGACCCAGCGCCGCACGGCCGCCATCGAAAACCCTTGCTACCACGCCCTGCGCGACATCTTGAACCAATCGCGCTGCCACGTTGACGCCATCAACGTGGATCGTGACGGCCTCAATCCCGATCTGATCTCAAACGAAGCAGATGTGATTTTCACCACCCCCAGCCACCAATGCCCAACCACCGCCACCATGCCGATGGACCGCCGTCATGCGCTTTTGGAGCATGCCCGTAACATCGATGCGCTGGTGGTCGAAGACGACTACGAATTTGAAATGTCCT
>NZ_CAJXIV010000030.1 GCF_913054185.1 uncultured Shimia sp. | reverse complement strand
GCGCACGAGTGACGAGGCCACGCGCAGCAACCCCGTCAGACGGTGTGGGCAAAGGGCCTTTGCCGTCGCGGTCAAAATCCAGCTTCAGGTGCTGCGGCCGGATCACAATCTCAACCGGCGCTCCGTCCGCAAGTCCCGGAGTCAGGAATTGGCCAAAAGGTGTATCAGTGAGAGCGCCGTTGCTTACCGAGCGGATCACATTGATATCGCTAAAAAACGCCACGGCCTGTTTGTCCTTAGGCGCGTTGTAGATGTTATATGGGGCGCCCTGCTGGACAATGACACCGTCGCGCATGAGGGCAATTTCATCGGCCATACGCATGGCTTCTTCGGGTTCATGGGTCACCAACAGCACAGCGGTGTCTTCTTCTTTGAGCACCGCCAAAGTCTCGTCGCGGATGCCGTCGCGCAGGCGGTTGTCCAGACCAGAGAAAGGCTCGTCCATCAGCATAATGCGTGGGCGCGGCGCTAAGGCGCGGGCCAGTGCAATCCGCTGTTGCTCGCCACCGGACAGCAGGTGCGGGTATTTGTCGATGGCCCAACCAAGGTTGACCTTGGCCAGAAGTTCTTCCACGCGCGCGCGCTTTTCGTCTTTGCTGCCTTTGAGGCCAAAGGCGACGTTGTCACTGACTGAGAGGTGCGGAAAGAGCGCAAAGTCTTGAAACATCAGGCCAATCTGACGACGCTCCGGCGGGATGCGAAACACCGTGTCACAGATCAGCTTGCCATCCACGTAGATCTCGCCGCTGTCTTGCATTTCCACGCCCGCAATCATGCGCAACGTGGTGGACTTACCGCAGCCGGATGGGCCAAGCAGGCAGGTCACCTTGCCAGATTGCAAAGTCAGAGACACGTCATCGACCACCTGACGGTTGCCAAAGCGGCGGCGTAAGTTGCGGATTTCCAAGCGTGGTGGCGTCGTAATGGATGTCGGCTGCACGGGGGGCCTCTTGCAATCCCCGATGCTTTTCATCGGGTTTCGCAGTGGTGTATCAGCCCCCTACCCCTGCTTCAACCCTGCGGCTCCCGATCAGGACTGCGGCAAATCCAACCACCAAAACGATCACACAAATCTGCAAGAGCTGCTCGTATTTGTGGCCGTCGTAGAGCAAGTGGGACACAAACGCGACATCGCGGAACATGTAGGCCACCGCACCGTTGAGAGCCGCGAAAAAACAAGTCATGTAGGACCAGAGCGGCACATCCCGTCCACCGATCAGGCTGGCAACAAGCACGGGTGTGAGGAACATCGAGGCGGTGCCGGACACAGCCACGGCGTCAAACAGGGTTTGGTTGCCCCAAAGCGTCAGTGCGCCGCCAGCGAGAGCAAAAACCAGCATGGAGATGCGTCCGCCCGTAAGAGTGCGTGGGGCGAGCTTGAGTTCGTCGACCACAAGGCGTGCCGCGGAGCTAAGCGCGGAGTCCAGTGTGGACAGCGCGGAGACTAGAAGCGAAAGGATCAGCAGAGTGAAGACCCAGGCTGGGAACATAGTGCTCCAAGTGCCGATCAACTGGCCTTCATAGGCTGCGCCTTCGAGCGAGGCCTGAATACCAAAGAAGCCAAAAGCGATGATGCAAAGCGTTGACAGCCAGAAGGCGTGCAGGAAGCTTTTGCGGGTGGTATCGCGGTCTGCGAGGAAGCCGCGGTCCATCATTACCGGGTCATGTACCGGATAAGAAAACACCTGAAGCGCGGCCACCACCAGAAGCACCCAACCGTTGTGAGGGCCAGAGGCACCGGGCGCCGTTAGGACAGCGCCGAGGTTGAAATCGGGGCGCAGCACCAGAGTAACAAAGGCAATGCCAAACACCACAAGGAACAGCAGCATCTGAACCACGTCGGTGCGCAAGGCTGCGGACAGACCGCCCCATGCGGAGTAAGCCAGAGCAACCACACCAACGATCAGGATGGAGATCGTGCCCGCATTGGCAACCTCCGGCAGCGCGGCGCTAAAGATCAAGCCAACCACAAGCAGGTTGGCAAAGACTTCCGACAAAAGGCGCAGGGCAATGACCACGTTGTAGGCGCTGGCACCAGATTTGCCGAAACGCGAGGTGAGCCAGTCTTGCACAGAGCCCGCCCCCTGAACCCGCATACGGTTCACAATGTAGCCGCCGGTTAGGAAAGACGCGTAGTAAACTGCATATGCCAGGGTGCCGGCGATGCCGTAATAAAAGCCAAGGATGGCGGCGTTCATCAAAGAGCGGGCGAAGATCCAGGTGGTGACCTGCGACAACACTAGGGTCCACAGCGATGGCGCCTGCCCTTCGGCGTTTTGCCCGCCAAAGAACCCCATAACCGTGGCCCGCTTGGGGGCAACAACAAGGCTGAGCAAAAGAATGGCGGCGAAGATGCTTGTGAGTGTGGCGGCGTGCATGATTGTGTCCCGTTCAGAATTGGGAACGACCTAGCAGGCGGCCAGATATCAGGCTAGCCGCCCCACAAAAACGTGATGAAACGTCAGAGGGTTACGTGGGATCTGTCAGATCAAAGGCAACATCCCCCAGCACCCGCCCGTTGACCTGAATAGCCAGTCTGTGCGGACCGGGATGCAGTTGAAATGTGCTGGCATTGGCTTTGAGTGGATGCTTTTTGGCCAGTGTGAGCGACTTTCCAGCTGGGATTTTACCCTGTTTGAGCTTGAAGACCTTGTCACTGCCACGTCCGTTGGGACGGTGAAAACTCAGCACATAGTCGACCATCACCGGCACAGGGGATGTGCCATCGGTGGACAGGGTGGTTTCAACTCGCAAAGCATCGCCAATCTGGATGCTGTCGCCGCCCACTGACAGGTTGTCCAGCGTGACGGGCGCGTCAGCATGGAACCCCAGCATGGAAAGAGCCCCCGAGTGCCCCGCTTTGACAGCGGTACGAAGGGAATGGCGTGTCATCCAGTCCAGTTCTTTGGCGGCTTGTTTGCCTTGATTCTTCCAATTACCAAGGTGGGTCACAACAGTATCCGTGGAGATTTTGGAGATATCGTTCAGGTGGTTGGACACCGAGCGTGTGACATAGCGCGTTGGATCGGCGTGCAGTTTTTCTAACAAAGGCAGCGGCGACATCGGGTCGATGTCAATTTTCTTGGCCCAAGGCAGTTTCGGACGAGTGCCTTCGCTCACTAAACGGCGGACGTGATAGTTTTTGTCCTCCGCCCACGTTTGCAGGCGGGCAAAAGTCTCCTCCGGCCAGCGATTGAGGAAAGGGCGGATGTAGAACTCCATGGAAAAGCGTTTGGTGGCTTCCTCCAGCAGGTCCAACGCCCGTTCACGGTGAGCTTCGACACCATGACGAGTGGCCAAGATACCTGGCACCGCATGGATGAACCGGCCAAAGTCATCATCGTTCAGGGTTGGATCGAGTGCGGGCGGCATGGCTGCCTCCAGCTGATCCGCCATTTCGGGGAAGTCTGGCGCGAGGCGTTTTTCGATGCAGTCGGCAATCCATTCCATACGCTCCATGAGCTCGCGCCCCTGAAGCCCTGCCACAACCTCATGATGGAAATCCTCGCCATCAAACCCCGGTACTCCGGCGGCAAATTCTGCCGCCAGATCGCCAAGGCTATTTGCGTTAAACAATTCATCTTTCAGTGAAAAACCCTGGGACACACCCACACCTCGCGCCATTTACTTTTTTTGCTCCGGCTTACATTGCCGACGCAAAGGCGCCGCCGTCCAGCAGAACATTCTGCCCGACGATAAAGCCTGCGTGATCAGAACAGAGGAACGCACAGGTGGCACCGAACTCATCCGGCGTGCCATAGCGGCCAGCGGGGATGGTGGCGGCACGTTGGGCTTGAGCCTCTTGCATGGAGATGCCCTGTTGCTCCGTCACGGCAGTGTCCAGAGACACGGCGCGGTCGGTGGCGTGAATCCCCGGCAGGATGTTGTTAATGGTTACACCTTTGCTGGCCACCTGACGCGCGGTGCCCGCAACATAGCCTGTCAAACCAGCGCGGGCGGCATTGGAAAGACCCAGTACTGGGATCGGGGATTTCACCGACACGGAGGTAATATTCACAACGCGCCCCCAGCCGCGCTCCATCATGCCCGGCACCAGTGCTTTGATCAGGGCAATTGGCGCCAGCATGTTGGCGTCCAGAGCAGAGATAAAATCATCCCGGTTCCAATCGGTCCACATGCCCGGAGGAGGTCCGCCAGCATTATTGACGAGAATATCGACGCCTTTCGCAGCTTCGATCAACTTGGCCTGGCCTTCCTCAGTGCTCACATCACAGGCGATTGTGGTGACCTCGACGCCAAACTCGGCGCGAATGTCGGCGGCAGCAGCTTCCAGCGCTCCGACTCCACGTGCGTTCATAATCAAATCCACGCCATCCGCAGCCAAAGCGCGAGCGCAGCCCAAGCCAAGACCTTTAGAAGACGCACAAACCAGCGCGCGTTTACCCTTAATTCCCAATTCCATGCGATTCTCCCCGTTGTTGTGGGGGTAAGAAATACCCAAATTAGGCAGGATGCCAGTATAATGCCGAAGCCAAGGCACTGTGCTGCCACATTTGCATGTCATTCAAATTGTCAAAGAACATGTACAGTACACGGAAATAGGTAAGTTATGACGTCTCAAGTCCAAGACAGCTCCCAGCCCTCCCAACGCCTGCCAGTGTATCCGGCCGATGCTTTGGTTGTGACGGACGGGGCCAACCTTGGTGATTCCCTCTCGTTTGCGGAAGAACTGCTGCCAGACGATATCTACACGCTGAACCAGGATGCCGAGGAAAAGAGCCTCGCCCTGCGCACGGACAGCGAAGGGCAGCATTTCATTGCCAGCGACTATAGCCTCGGCACCAAAGACGCACGCGTCTACCTTGATTGCGTGGCAACCTTTATGCCGCCCAGTGGCGACACCATCGAAGTACTGGTTCTGGTCGAGGTGGATGACGAAGGTGGTGTGGTTGAAGTGTATGGCGCGCCTTTGGCGCCGCTCACACCAAAAGGCGACTATGTGCTAGTGGGTGTGGATCGGGGCGCAGCTTCGACAAAACTCGCACAGCTGGCCTGTGTAAGCTTCACCGGGGGCACCCGGATCACGATGGCCACAGGCGAACAGAGACGCGTTGAAGATGTGGCGATTGGTGATCGCGTTCTGACGCGGGATGATGGCCCTCAGGAAGTGCGCTGGATTGGGCATGCGGTGCAACGGGCCAGCGGTGAGTTTGCCCCAATTGTGATCACAGCCGGCACATTGAACAACACTCTTGATCTCCGGGTGAGCCCGGACCATCGCCTGTTTGTGTATCAACGCCATGATCATATTGGCGTGGGACGCAGCGAGCTTCTAATCAAGGCGCGGCATCTGGTAAATGGCGACACAGTCTACGCCGATGAAGGCGGATTTGTAGACTATTATCAGATCATGTTTGACACCCATCAGATCATCTTTGCCGAGGGCATTTCCGCAGAAACCATGCAGATGGACACGCGTACGCAACCAGCTGTTCCGGAAGAAGTCAAAGAACGTCTTCAACCCGCGTCAAATGCGGCGCGTGGCATGCCGCAGGCGCACTTGGAAGTACATGAAAGTCTTCTGGATCGTCCCGACGCGGTTGAGCTTTTGAAACGGGCGTCGTCAAAGTAGGGCGCGCCGCTTTTCCTTGCGAAATGACGCTTTGCGACCTATACGCGCGGACATGTTGGACACGCAGACAAACCGCCCCGAATTGCCGCCCGAGATTGCGCGCCGTCGCACCTTTGCGATCATCTCGCACCCGGACGCCGGTAAGACCACGCTGACCGAAAAGTTCCTCCTCTATGGTGGCGCGATTCAGATGGCCGGTCAGGTACGGGCCAAAGGCGAAGCCCGGCGCACACGCTCAGACTTCATGCAGATGGAGAAAGACCGCGGGATATCCGTGTCGGCCTCTGCCATGTCGTTTGATTTTCGCAATTTCCGCTTCAACCTGGTGGACACACCGGGCCACAGCGATTTCTCCGAAGACACCTATCGTACGCTCACTGCTGTGGATGCGGCGGTCATGGTTGTTGACGGCGCTAAGGGTGTCGAAAGCCAGACGCAGAAGCTGTTTGAAGTGTGCCGTCTGCGCGACCTGCCAATCCTGACGTTTTGTAACAAGATGGACCGGGAAAGCCGCGACACCTTTGATATCATTGACGAGATTCAAGAGAACCTCGCGATTGATGTGACCCCGGCAAGCTGGCCAATTGGGGTTGGTCGAGAGTTCATGGGCACATACGACATGCTCAATGATCGGCTGGAGCTGATGGACCGGGCTGACCGGAATGTGGTGGCTGAGAGCGTTCAGATTGAAAGTCTGGATGATCCAAAGCTGGCTGATCACATTCCGGAGCATCTGCTGGAGCAGTTGCGCGAAGAAGTTGAGATGGCCAAGGAGTTGTTGCCAAAACTGGATCCGCAGGCGGTGCTGGAAGGCCATATGACGCCAATCTGGTTTGGCTCTGCGATCAACTCCTTTGGCGTTAAGGAACTTATGGATGGCATCGGCACCTACGGGCCAGTGCCACAAATTCAGACGGCTGAGCCGCGTAAAATTGCGCCAGAAGAAAAGAAAGTGGCCGGATTTGTGTTTAAGGTTCAGGCCAACATGGACCCGAAACACCGCGACCGTGTGGCGTTTGTCCGAATGGCCTCGGGCCACTTCAAACGTGGCATGAAGCTGACCCATGTGCGCACCAAGAAACCGATGGCAATTTCCAACCCCGTGTTGTTTTTGGCATCAGACCGCGAATTGGCAGAAGAGGCCTGGGCCGGTGATATCATTGGCATTCCCAACCACGGGCAATTGCGCATTGGTGACACGCTGACTGAAGGTGAAGCGTTGCGCGTGTCTGGCATTCCAAGCTTTGCGCCGGAGCTGTTGCAAGGCGTGCGTGCAGGCGATCCCCTGAAAGCCAAACATCTTGAAAAGGCGCTGATGCAGTTTGCCGAAGAAGGTGCCGCGAAGGTGTTCAAGCCAATGATTGGCTCGGGCTTTATCGTCGGCGTGGTGGGGCAGCTTCAGTTTGAAGTTCTCGCCAGCCGGATTGAGATGGAGTACGGCCTGCCTGTCCGTTTTGATCAAAGCCAGTTCACCTCCGCCCGCTGGGTTCATGGCGACCGGAAAGCGGTTGAAAAGTTTGCGGATATGAACAAGCAGCACATCAGCTACGACAACGACGGCGACGTGGTGTTCTTGACCCGCCTGCAGTGGGACATTGACCGCGTTGCACGTGATTATCCGGATATCACGCTGAGCGCGACCAAGGAAATGATGGTCTGATACACTCTGCGATTGCACGGGGTTTTCCCCCGTGCAAACATCGTGTCATGTCAGAAAAAACCCTCACCTATCCGGGCGGTTACGCCTATATGATGGAGCGCTACGACGGGCGGCGCGATCCGTTTGATTTTGGCCCCGAAGACCTGCCTCCGCTTGATGCAAACCTTTCGGTTCTGACAAATGCGGTTGTGCCTGAGCGCGCAGCACGGAAAGGTCCAACCGATCCCAACACCAGCTGGGCACGCAAACGTCGACAAATTGCCGAGGAGTTTATCGACCTCAGTGAATTGGCGTTTTTGAACGCTCAACTGATCTCAAACCTTCGCAAACGGGATTACCCTCCCCAAACAGCGGCTTTGTTTTGTCGGGTATGGGCTGAGGAAGCCGAACACCTGCTTTCGGAGCTGAACCTGCGATGGCTAGTGAGCTCTGTGCAGACTTTTGCAGATCACGGCGAAACGCCCGCGCAGCGTGAGGTGGGGCAAGGCTTACGCATGCTGTTTGGCATGATGAAGCTTTATGAATTTGAACGTTCGTTTGGCGGGCTGGAGCCAAGCAAAGAGCATGGTTTTGGCAAACGTGTGAAGACGCGACTTCCTCTAGATATGGAGCCGTTCTCGCTGGTGCATGGCGGGCTGGACATCAACATTCTTGCGCCAATCTGGGAGATCGGAAAATCCGATCCGGTGATCGCGCCATTGGTTGATCATCTGATGCAGGAGTTGATTGAAGAGCCTGGCGGTGTGTTTCGGCGATTGGCGCAGATGCGGGCCAAGAAAGAACGTCAACAGGCCCGCCAATGAACAAGCAAGCCCCCACGTGGGGGGTAGTCGCCACGATCAAGGCGCCTGCAGGCGATATTCTAAGTTTTGTCGCCTATCATTTAGAATTGGGCGCCACGCACGTCTGGATATATTTAGACGCAGCCAACCCAGAGGCAAAGGCACATCTCAAGCCCCATCCGCAGTTGACCGTAATCCGTACCGGAGACAACTACTGGCTTAAGACGCGCGGGAAAAAGCCGCCGATGCATCAACCACGGCAATCGTACAATGTGCGCCATGCTTACAACCGCGCCAAAAAGGTGGATTGGCTGCTGCACATCGACGTCGATGAGTTTTTATGGCCGGATCAGCCCATAACACAGCAATTGGCGGCTTTGCCCGAGAGCTGCCTCGTGGCGCGCGTGCGTCCAGCAGAGGCAATGGCTTCACTGGATGAGGAGCAGATAATCCACTTTAAGACGTTCATTGCTGACAAATCCAAGCGTGACCAGATTGTCAAAGATATCTACCCCAATTTTGCGCCCTACCTGAAAAATGGATTTGTGAGCCACGTGGCCGGAAAGATGTTTCTGCGCACCGGGCAGAAAGACATGACGATCAAGATTCACAATGTGGTCCAGAATGGTCGGCACAACCCGGGGCAAGTTGAGCTTAGTGACGCCGCGCTGCTGCATCTGCACACAACCAGCTGGGAGCACTGGAGCAAGAGTTTTGCCTATCGGCACCAGAAAGGCTCTTATCGCGATGAACTTGGTTCCGCGACGCCAGAGAATCAGGGCGGTTTGAACCTGCACAAGCTGTTTGCACATTTGGCCAAAGAACCAGACGGGTTACGGCAGTTTTATGAAGAGGTCTGTGTGGCCTCCCCTGAGCTGACAGAAAAGCTCAAGGCCTATGGCTTACTGCGCAGTCACGCGCTGGAGCTTGTGCAAAAACGCCAGAAACACTTCCCGGAATTTGAAGAGTAAAACCACCACGCGCACCAAATCTTTGACAGATATTCGGTTTCATTGACCTGAAGCCTCGGTTGCGATAGAAGGCCCCGTGGATCAAAAACGCCATCGACGCGGGGCCATACGGGCCCGATCCGAAACGCCGCTACGGGCCAAAGTGTGTCCGTAAATCACGGATACATATGACAAAATTTTCTGACCTGAACCTCAACCCGAAGGTACTCAAAGCGATTACCGAAGCGGGCTATGAAACCCCAACCCCAATTCAAGCAGGGGCGATTCCTTCTGCGTTGGATGGCCGCGATGTGCTAGGCATTGCCCAAACCGGCACCGGCAAGACGGCAAGCTTCACACTTCCGATGTTGTCTTTGCTGGCCCGTGGGCGCGCCCGCGCCCGGATGCCGCGCAGCCTGGTCCTGTGCCCAACCCGGGAACTGGCAGCGCAAGTTGCCGAGAACTTCGATACCTATTCAAAACATCTGAAGCTGACCAAAGCACTGCTGATTGGTGGGGTGAGCTTCAAGGAGCAAGAGACGATCATCGACAAGGGTGTCGACGTTCTGATTGCCACACCTGGCCGCCTCTTGGACCATTTTGAGCGCGGCAAGCTGATCTTGTCCGACGTGAAAGTTATGGTTGTCGACGAAGCTGACCGGATGCTGGATATGGGCTTTATTCCTGATATCGAGCGCATCTTTGGGCTGACACCCTTCACGCGGCAAACGCTGTTTTTCTCCGCCACTATGGCGCCGGAAATTGAGCGCATCACCAACACCTTCCTGTCCAACCCTGAGCGAGTGGAAGTTGCGCGTCAGGCCACGGCCAGCGAGACCATTGAACAGAACGTTGTGATGTTCAAGGCGTCGCGCCGGGATCGGGAAGGCAGCGAAAAGCGAAAAGTTTTGCGGGCATTGATTGATGGCGAAGGTGACAAATGCACCAACGCGATTATTTTCTGTAACCGCAAGACCGACGTGGACATCACTGCTAAGTCGTTGAAAAAGTACGGCTACGATGCCGCGCCTATTCATGGCGATTTGGATCAATCCCAACGGACGCGGACGCTGGAATCATTCCGGGGCGGCGACTTACGCATTCTCGTGGCGTCCGACGTGGCCGCGCGCGGCCTGGATGTGCCCAGCGTCAGCCATGTGTTCAACTTTGATGTTCCCGGCCATCCGGAAGACTATGTGCACCGCATTGGTCGGACGGGTCGAGCGGGCCGTGAGGGCAAAGCCATTACGATCTGCAGCTCCCGTGACGAGAAGCAGTTTGATGCGGTTGAGGCGTTGATCCAGAAAGAGATTGCACGCCTTGAGAACCCGATCAAAGTTGAGCCGCGCAAACCTCGCAAAGCCAAAGAAGACACCCCCACCAAGCCTGCGGAAGCCGTTGAGACGGCGAAACCTGCCAAAGAGGACCGCCCTCAGCGCGAAGAGCGTGCCAAGCAGGACGCGCGGCCACAACGAGAAGAGCGCCAACAGCGTGATGATCGTGGTGAACGTGGTGACAAATCTTCGCGTGGCCGTGGCCGTGGGCGCAACGATCGCCGCGACAACGGCAACAAAGTTGTCGGCATGGGCAATCACATGCCCGGCTTTATTGCGATGAGCTTTGACGAGCGACGCGGTCAGTAAACAATTAAAACCTTACACGTCGCGGAAGGGCCCTTGTGGGCCCTTTCGTTTTTCCGGATCACTCTGTGGCATTCTCATAGCGTTTCAACCGCTCTTGAAGTGAGCCACTGTGCAACTCAAACAAGTGGTTGTCGTGATCGTAGAAATAGAGGGAATTCCCTTCGCCGGAAACGCGGGAGCGCCCTTCTTTCAGCTCCAACCCGAGAGCCCGAATGCACCGCAGTTTGCGATCATACTCGTCCGGCCCCATTTTGAAAGCGACGTGGTTGTAGCTTTTCTCTGGCAGTGGCTCACCTTGCATCGTAGCGACCCACACGCCTCCGATGTCGAAGAACCGCTCTTTGGACAGGGAATAGGTGTGCTCCCCGCTGTCGTAGATCCGCGTCGCATCCAACACGTTTGTCAGCACCTCTTCCATCTTGTCGAGGTCCTGTACAATGAAGGTTATGTGGCTAAGTCCTTGTGTCAAAATGCGCCCTTTTCAGATCCCTCACAAAGTACCTGCAACCCTGCACCGGAGACTACTCCGGCGCAAGGCAGCTTCAACTTTGATCAAGGTTTGGGCGCGATCAGCTTAAGCGGCTGACAATCACTGTGACTTCGGGCTTTTTTCCAATCTCATCGCGTGCGGAGTTGCGCACGATCCGACGGATATCACCCTCGATCTTGTCATCATCTGACAATGTCTTCTCTTTGGCGCGGCCGAGGAACTGGGTAACATCCGCTTCAAGCACATCAACCAACGGCGCTTGTGAGCGGCCCGTTTCCGGCAGCCCCATAAGTTCGCACCAGGCATCTCCCAGAGGCTCGTCGTCTTCGTCCAACAGCACGGTCACAATCACATGACCGTTGAGGGCCATGCGGATACGATCCCGGATGATGCCATCCATCGCACCAATTTGGGTATTGCCATCCAGATAGGTCCGCCCGGTTTCAACGTAGCCTGCGATCGACGGCTTGTTGCCAGACAGGTCCAGCATGGTGCCGTTCACAGCCACGATGGACGCACGACCAGCCTCATTGGCCAGTTTGGCGTGCTCACGCAGGTGGCGGTGCTCACCGTGGTTGGGGATCACCATCGTCGGGTTCACAATCTCATGCAAGCGCAACAAGTCCGGACGGTTGGCGTGACCGGAAACGTGGTATTTCCCGGAGCTGTCATCCACCACATCTACCCCCATCTCGGAGAATTGATTGATGATGCGGAACACACCTTTTTCATTGCCAGGAATGGTTTTTGAGCTGAACAGAAACAAGTCCCCTTCTTTCAGCGTGAGGCCATTGTATTTGCCACGCGCTAGCTGTGCGCTGGCGGCTCGGCGCTCCCCTTGTGAGCCCGTGACCAGCAGCATCAGGTTTTCACGCGGGAGGGAGGCGGCATCTTCGGGACTGACAACTTTGGGGAAGTCCGTGAGAACACCCGTCTGCATCGAAGCTTCGATCATGCGCCGCATGGCGCGGCCCATAAGGCAAATGGAACGCCCTGCCCGCTCGCCCGCTTGTGCCAGGGTTTTTACACGGGCGACGTTAGACGCAAACGTGGTGGCAACAACCATGCTCGAAGCTTGAGAGACCAGCTTTTCGATCTCTGGGCCGACAGAGGCCTCAGACCGGCCTGCATGCGGAGAGAAGACATTGGTTGAGTCACAAATCAGCGCCTTCACACCGTCTTTGGAGACCTCAGCCCAAAGCTCCGGATCGAACGCTTCGCCCACCAGCGGTGTTTCGTCCAACTTGAAATCACCGGAGTGGATCACACGACCGGCAGGCGTGTCGATTACAAGAGCCGCGCTTTCCGGGATGGAGTGGCTGATTGGCAGGAACCCCACTTTGAACGGACCGGCGTCGGTGGTTTCAGGCCAGGCGGATACTGTGCGGATCATCTCTTCTGGTTGGCCGCGATCCGCCATCTTGTGGCGGGCCAAATTGGCTGTGAACGCGCGAGCGTATACCGGAACCTCAAGACGGTCCCAATAGTGCCCAATGGCGCCAATGTGGTCTTCGTGACCGTGTGTGATAAACACCGCTTCAAGCCGATGTTTGTTCTCTTCCAGCCAGCGGATATCGGCAAAAATCAGGTCAACACCTGGGCTGGTTTCCATGTCGGAAAAGGCCACGCCAATGTCGACGAGGATGAGACGCTCGTTGTCTGCTGGCCCAAAGCCATAGACATAGGCGTTCATGCCAATTTCGCCGGAGCCGCCCAGCGGCAAATAGATCAAGCGGTCGCTCATGCGCCCTGCTCCTTATTGTGTGTATGGATCACGGTCAGCCCGTGCATCGTCAAATCGTCTTCGATGGTGTCAAACAGGCTGTCACCCTGTTCAAAGAGAGGCGCCAGCCCCCCTGTGCCCACCACTTTCATAGGTGCGCCGTATTCAGTTTTGATACGCGCAATGATACCTTCAATCAGGCCGGTATAGCCCCAGAACACCCCGGACTGGATACAACCAACTGTGTTGGTTCCAATCACTTTGTCCGGCTGGCTGATATCCACGTGGGGCAATGCGGCTGCGCCAGAGTGGAGCGCCTCAAGGCTGAGGTTCACACCTGGGGCAATTACACCGCCCACATAGGCGCCATCCTCGGCCACCACGTCAAAGTTTGTCGCCGTGCCAAAGTCCACCACCACAACGTTGCCACCGTGACGCTCATATGCAGCAACGGCATTGGCTAAGCGGTCTGGCCCTGGCTGGGTGCCTTGGTCCACACGGGGCGTCACTGGCAACTTGCAGTCCGGCTTGCCAACCACCAACGGGCGGCAATTGAAGAAACGGTCTGCAAAGACACGCAGGTTGAAGACCACACGCGGCACGGTGGAGGAGATAATCACGTCGGTGATATCCGCATCGATGCCGTAGTGATTGATCAGCGTGGAGTACCACGTGAAATAGGCATCCGCTGTACGAGCATGGTGGGTCGACGTCCGTAAGGTACAGAGGAATTTTTCCCCGTCCCAAATGGAGAACACGGTATTGGTGTTGCCGCAGTCAATGGCCAGAAGCATGGGTGAGATCCCCTTTCACGCGGATCAGAAAAAGATATCTGCCGCAGGAATTGCCACGCGGCCTTTTGCGGTCTTCAACACGAGATTGCCTGCGCTGTCCACCGTTTCAAAGGTTCCGGTCGTTTCGTCACGGGTGGTGCGTGCGGTGATGACCTCTCCAATACGCGCCGCGCGGGCAAGCCAGGCAGTGCGGATGGGGTCAAAACCATAGGTGACAAACTGCGCTTCCCACCGGGCGTAAGCCGCGGCAAGCGCGTCGAGGAACTCTTCAGGAGTGACAGAAGCGCCGGTTTCACTGAGCAGAGAGACAGGCGGTGTCGCTTGGGTTTCCACGGCCCTGGTATCAGGCGCATGGGCCAGGTTTACGCCAATACCAATGGCGATGTGGCTGACGGCGCCGCCAGCCATGCCGGCGCTTTCCAAAAGGATGCCTGCGACTTTACCGCCATTGAGAAGCACATCGTTGGGCCATTTGAGTGCCAGCCCATCAGTCCGGCCTGTGACCGCGACAAAGGCATCATAGAGCGCGAGAGAAGCCACAAAGGAGCGCAAGGCCACTTGGTCTGGCGCTTCGGTCGGGCGCATCACCAGAGTTCCGGCAAAATTGCCAATTGGATCAACCCAAGCCCTGCCCCGACGGCCACGGCCTTGGGTCTGGTGCAGTCCCAGTATCCACTCAGGTCCAGCCAGTTCTGGTGCAATGCGCGCTGCTTCGGCGTTGGTGCTGTCCACCTCGGCCAAAACACGACGTCCGTATCCTTCCGGCCAAGTGTTCATTTCAGATCTGTCTTTCATCGGTCAGTCCAAAAACAGCAACGCGCCCCGGTAGGGCGCGTCACGTTTGGTTTATCCAGAGTGCGATCAATGTGGCATCAAGGCCGCGGCTGCCGCTTGCGCCGCTGTATCGACGCCAAAGAAATTCACAATCCCCAAGAGCATGATCGCAGCGCTGGCCATCAGAAGCACTTGTTGAACCAAGGAGCGCGGCGCATCCAGCTCATCGCCTTCTTCGCCAAAGTACATGTAGTAGACGATGCGCAGGTAGTAGAAGGCACCAATCACAGAGGCCACTACACCGGCAATCGCCAGCCATGCCAGACCACCTTCAAAAGCGGCGCGCAGCACATAGAGTTTGCCAAAGAACCCAAGGAATGGAGGCACACCTGCCAGCGAGAACATCAGGAATAGGAGCGCCAGCGCGCGGCCCGATGATTGTTTGCTGTACAAGTTCAGCGACGCGATGTCTGTCACCGGTTGGCCGTCTTTCTCCATCGACAGGATAAAGGCAAATGTTCCGACGTTCATAGTCACATAGATGGCCATATACACCAGCATCGCCTCGACACCCAATGCAGTACCGGCAGCAAGACCCATCAACGCGTAGCCCATGTGGGCAATGGACGAGTAGGCCAGCAGACGTTTGATGTTGGTTTGACCGATCGCAGCGATTGCGCCGAGGAACATGGACAATACGGACAACAGCGCAATGATCTGTTGCCAATCCCCAACCACACCACCAAAGGCATCAAACAGCACACGGGCAAACAGGCCCATCGCGGCCAGTTTGGGTGCCGTCGCAAAGAACGCGGTGATGGGCGTAGGCGCGCCTTCATAGACATCCGGCGTCCACATATGGAACGGCACGGCAGAGACCTTGAACGCCAGACCGGAAATCACAAAGGTCAAACCAAAGAGCAGACCCAATGGCGTGTGACCATGGCCAACGGCCTCGACGATGCCAGCAAATGTGGTCGTGCCAGCAAAGCCATAGACCAGCGAGGAACCGTAGAGCAGCAAGCCGGAGGAGAGAGCTCCAAGCAGGAAGTACTTCATGCCTGCCTCGGTGGATTTCACACCATCACGGCGCAGCGTGGCCACCACATAAAGTGACAGGGACTGTAGCTCGAGGCCCATATACAGTGTCATCAGATCGCCAGCGGACACCATGGTCATCATCCCAACCATGGCAAGCGCCACAAGGATTGGATACTCAAACCGCAGCATATTGCGGCGCTGCATGTAATCCGCGCCCATCACCAATACGGCGGCACCGGCCAGAAGCATCGCCACTTTGGCAAAACGAGAGAAAGCGTCGTCGTGGAACATGCCGTTGAAGGCGATGTTCTCGCCTTCGCCGGACACACCAATCCACACCGCGAGCAGCGCAAACACACCGGCGGTGAGCCAAGTCAGCATTGGCGCCATTTTGTCTTTGCCGGTGTAGACCACCGCAAGAAGTGCCAACATGGCGTAGAGCGCCAGCAGGATTTCCGGCAAGATGATATTCAGGTCAGCCTGGATCATATCTCAAGCGCTCCTTAGTGCGATGCCGACTGGCTGGCGGAAGCGCCATTGGCCAGTGCGGTGTCATAGTTGGAAATCAGGTTCTCGACTGAGGGCCCAATGATATCGGTGACCAGCGATGGGTAGACACCCAGGATCAGTGTCATGGCCACCAAGGGTGCAAAGATCATCTTCTCGCGGCGGGTCATATCCGAGATATTTTTCAGGCTCTCTTTGATCAAGTCACCCAGAACCACCCGGCGGTAGAGCCACAACGCATAAGCTGCTGACAGGATCACGCCGGATGTGGCAACCAAAGCCACCCAAGTGTTGACTTGGAAGACACCCACCAGAGTGAGAAATTCGCCGACAAAGCCGGAGGTGCCTGGCAGGCCGACATTGGCCATGGTGAAGAACATAAAGATCAACGCATAAGCTGGCATGCGGTTCACAAGACCACCGTAAGCATCGATTTCACGTGTGTGCATGCGGTCATAGATCACGCCAACACACAGGAAGAGCGCGCCGGAGATAAAGCCGTGGCTGATCATCTGGAAGATCGCGCCGTCGATACCTTGTTGGTTGGCAGCAAAGATGCCCATGGTCACAAAACCCATGTGTGCCACCGAGGAGTAAGCAATCAGCTTTTTCATGTCTTCTTGCACAAAGGCCACCAACGAGGTGTAAACAATCGCAATCGCCGACATCCACATCACCAGCGGGGTCATAACCTCTGCACCAATTGGGAACATCGGCAGAGAGAAGCGCAGGAAGCCGTAGCCGCCCATCTTCAACAGGATGGCCGCAAGCACAACCGAGCCAGCTGTTGGTGCCTGAACGTGGGCATCGGGCAACCAGGTATGCACGGGCCACATTGGCATTTTCACGGCAAACGAGGCAAAGAAAGCCAAGAACATGATAGTTTGCATACCGCCGATCACGGTGATGCCCATGACGCTCATGGTTTCAGAAGCAAATTCATGTGCCATCAATGTTGGAATGTCGGTGGTGCCCGCATTCACAAACATCGCCACCATCGCCACCAGCATCAGTACAGAGCCAAGGAAGGTGTAGAGGAAGAACTTAAACGACGCGTAGATGCGGTTGGCACCGCCCCAGATGCCGATGATCAAGAACATCGGGATCAGGCCTGCTTCAAAGAACAGATAGAACAACACCAGATCCAGCGCCATGAAGACGCCAAGCATCAGCGTTTCAAGCAGGAGGAAGGCAATCATGTATTCTTTGACACGGACCTTCACGTCCCATGACGCCCAGATCACAAGCGGCATCATGAAGGTTGTGAGCATGACAAACAGGATCGAAATGCCATCGACACCCATTTTGTATTTGAGCCCCATCAGCCAGTCGCGTTGTTCGACAAACTGAAAGCCAGCGTCGCTGGGATCAAACCCGGCGAGCACAAAGAGGGACATCAAGAAAGTGATGACGGTCGCGGTCAATGCAACGCGCTTGGCGTTGCGCTGAGCCATTTCATCTTCACCGCGCAGAAAGACCAGAAGGATCAAAGCTGCAAAGGTCGGGATAAACGTGACCAGGGAGAGCAAGCTGTCGTTCATTAGTGCGCTCCTCCGCTGAGCGTCATCAGGGTGATGAGGGCAACGATGCCGATCACCATGGCAAGGGCATAGGTAAAGACGTAGCCAGTTTGGGCACGCCCTGCGAGGCGGGTGACCCAGGGCACAAAGCCCATGGCAATCCCGTTGAGAGAGCCGTCGATCACGTCACCGTCGCCCCGTTTCCACAGGAAGCGGCCGATGGCGGCTGCCGGGCGAACAAACAAGAAGTCATACGCTTCGTCAAAGTACCACTTGTTCAAGAGGAACAAGTAGAGAGGACGCTGCGCCGCTGCGAGACGTGCTGGCATGGACGGGTTCCAGATGTAGAACCAGAGCGCAAAGAACAGGCCAATCGCCATCGCGATGAAGGGGCTGACCTTGACCCATTTGGGGGCATGGTGCGCGTCATCCATCACGTGATTGTCTGGGTGGGTGAATACTGCGCCTTTGGGTGCTTCGCCGTGGTGCGCAGCCTTGACCGCCGCGTGAGACGGATCGTCATGTGTTGTGGCATGATCGTCGCCATGCGCTTCTTCCGTGGCCGCGTCGTCACCGGAAGCTACTTCTTCGCCGTGGCCTTCACTGCTTTCCGCATGGTGGGAAGGCACGCCGTAGAATTTGTTTACGGTGTCGTGGTCGCCAAAGAAGGAGCCAAACCAGATCATCCCAGCAAAAATCGCCCCCAAAGACAGGACGCCCAGCGGGACCAGCATGACCATCGGGCTTTCGTGCGCGTGGTCATGGGTATGTTTGTTGCCGCGCGCCTCGCCGTAGAAAGTCAGGAAAATCAGGCGCCAGCTGTAGAAGCTGGTGAACAATGCAGCGATGACGAGCATCCAGAAGCCATAGCCGCCTGCGGTGCCAGCCCATGCGCTCTCAATGATTGCGTCTTTGGACAGGAAACCTGCGAAGCCAATGTGTGTCAGTGGAATACCAACACCAGTAATGGCCAGCGTGCCAATCATCATGGCAGCGAAGGTGTAAGGGATTTTCTTCCGCAGGCCGCCATAGTTGCGCATGTCCTGCTCGTGGTGCATCGCGTGGATCACCGAACCCGCGCCCAGGAACAACATCGCTTTGAAGAACGCGTGGGTGAAGAGGTGGAACATGGCTGCCGAGTAGACGCCAACACCAGCTGCCACAAACATGTAGCCCAGCTGGGACATGGTTGAATAGGCAATCACACGTTTGATGTCATTCTGCACGAGGCCGATGGTGGCCGCGACAAAGGCCGTTGAGGCACCAATGAAGACGATGAACGCTTTGGTGTCACCGGCGTATTCGATCAGCGGCGACATGCGCGACACAAGGAAGACACCGGCGGTGACCATGGTTGCGGCGTGGATCAGCGCGGATACAGGGGTTGGACCTTCCATCGCGTCCGGCAACCACGTGTGCAGGAAGAGCTGTGCCGATTTACCCATCGCGCCGATGAAGATCAGGAAGGCAATTAAGTTGGCCGCGTTCCAGTCCCGCCACAGGAAGTGTAACTCCATTTCGGCCAGCGCAGGCGCGGCGGCGAAGATATCGTCAAACTTGATACTGTCAGTCAGCATATAGATCGCAAAGATGCCAAGCAGGAAGCCGAAGTCACCCACACGGTTGACCACAAAAGCTTTGATTGCGGCAGCGTTGGCAGATGGTTTTTTGTAGTAGAAACCAATGAGCAGGTAAGACGCGACGCCCACGCCTTCCCAGCCGAAGAACATCTGCAGTAGGTTGTCGGCAGTCACCAGCATCAGCATGGTGAAGGTAAAGAACGACAAATACGCGAAGAAACGCGCCTTGTAGTTTTCGTCCTCCGCCCAATGCTCATCATGCGCCATGTAGCCAATGGAATAAAGATGCACGAGGGCAGAGACCGTGGTCACCACAATCAGCATGATCGCTGTGAGGCGGTCGACACGGATGGACCAGGCAGCGTCGAGGTGGCCGGATTGGATGAAGTCCAGCACGTGGATTTGTTTCACCTGCGAGGCATCAAGCCCGAGGAACACAATCCAGCTGAGCAGACAGGCCCAGAACAAGATCGCGGTGGTCAAGTATTGCGCGGCTTTTTCGCCGATCAACCGCCAACCAAATCCTGCGATCAGGGCGCCAAGGAGCGGCCCAAAGAGAATAAACGTTTCCATGATCGCTTAGCCTTTCATCACATTGACGTCTTCGACCGCGATGGTGCCACGGTTGCGGAAGAAGGAGACCAGGATCGCAAGGCCAATGGCAGCTTCAGCGGCTGCCACGGTCATCACAAACAGTGCGAAGACCTGTCCGGTGAGATCACCCAAGAAGGACGAGAACGCCACAAGGTTGATGTTCACAGACAGTAGGATGAGTTCAATCGACATCAACAGAATGATGATGTTCTTCCGGTTCAGGAAGAGGCCGAAAATGCCGATGACGAAGAGCATCGCTGCCACGCCTAGGTAGTGTTCCAAACCAATCATATTTGGTCCCTCGGTTCTTTTTATCTCTTCAGGCGGGCTTAGAGCCCCTGCCCCGGTTTTACGTCTTTCAATTCCATCGCGTCCGCTGGGTCGCGCCACATCTGCTCAAGCACGTTCTGACGCTTGACGTCCTTGCGGTGGCGCAGGGTCAGCACAATCGCGCCAATCATCGCAACCAACAGGATCAGGCCGGACAGCTGGAACAGCAGGAAGTACTGATCATAAAGGATCAGACCAAGCGCTGCAGTGTTGTGGGTGTCAGTTGGTGTGGGTGCGGCGCGCAGGCTTTGCGCGGTGTCAGAAAATTCCCATGGGCCAAATACCATGCCAAGTTGCATTAAGAGAATGGCGCCAATCAGCAGGGACAGCGGCAGGTACTGCGCCATGCCGGCCTTAAGCTCGGCAAAGTCAACATCGAGCATCATCACCACAAACAGGAAGAGCACGGCGACCGCGCCGACGTAGACAATGATCAACAGCATCGCCACAAACTCTGCGCCCAGCAGAACAAACAGCCCCGCGGCGCTAAGGAACGCCATGATCAACCAGAGCACTGAGTGCACCGGGTTACGGCTGATGACGGTGCAGAAGCCGCCAACGATCACACAGATCGAAAACAACCAAAATGCATAATCCGCGATGGTCATGTGTCACTTCCCTCTTTGTCCGCCAGGACCTCTTGCACCAGTTCCATGGCGCGGGTGGTGGCGGGAATACCGGCGAACATCGACATTTGGCCGATGGTCTCCACGATTTCTTGTTTTGTGGCCCCGACTTCCACCAGATGGCGGAGTGTGAGGCGGATTTGCGCTTCGGCCTGGGCACCCAACATGGTGAGCGCCCCCAGCGTCAGCAGCAGACGGGTCTTGGCATCCAAGCCGCCTTTATTCATCGAATTGCCAAAGAACATCTCCATGACGTCTTTGGGCATGGTTGGCCAGAGCGTCTCAAACCCTTTGGGCGTGAACGATTCCAGCGCAGGATTGAAGGATTTCGCCATCTCCTGATACTGGGCGAACATTGCCTGATATGGGTTTTTGTCGTCGCTCATCCAAATTCCCCACCAATACACCGAATTTCAATAAGTTTATCGCCTACGAACCCATAATATATTTGCGACAGGGGACACTCCCCCAAAGCCGCCAGATCCGGTGATCCAGCCTGCACAAATCGCACGAAGCCTGCGACGCTTGGTCCGAAAACCATCCACATCGATGAAGACACGAGCGTTGCCGCTATTATGAGTTTGAGACGACCTGTCATCTGTAAGGCGCGTCGATTTCGAGGTTGCGCGCGATCTCGGCTTCCCAGCGGGCGCCGTTTTCCAAGAGCTTGTCTTTGTCATAAAACAGCTCCTCGCGGGTCTCGGTGGCAAATTCGAAGTTGGGGCCCTCGACAATGGCGTCCACTGGACAGGCTTCTTGGCAAAAGCCGCAGTAGATGCATTTGGTCATGTCGATGTCATAGCGCGTGGTGCGACGGGAGCCATCTTCGCGGGGTTCCGCGTCAATGGTGATCGCCTGAGCCGGGCAGATCGCCTCGCAAAGCTTACAAGCAATGCAGCGCTCTTCGCCATTTGGGTAACGGCGCAGGGCGTGCTCCCCGCGAAAGCGCGGAGACAACGGGCCTTTTTCGTGTGGGTAGTTGATTGTCGCCTTGGGTTTGAAGAAATACTTCATGCCCAGCTTGAAGCCGCCAAGGAAATCCTTCAGCAGAAAATAGCCAGCGGCGCGTTTGTAGTCGATTGCTGTCATATCAGCCTCCGATGGCCCAGCGGGCATACGCGCCGCCGAAAAGTTCGAATTTCGCAAGGAAAGACACCAGCACGACCCAAACCAGGGACATGGGCAGGAAGACTTTCCAACCGATGCGCATCAGCTGGTCATAGCGGTAGCGCGGGGAGATGGCTTTCACCATCGAGAAGATGAAGAACACAAAGCAGATTTTGCCAAGCATCCAGAGAATGCCATCGGGCAGACCTGGGATCGGGGAGAGCCAGCCGCCGAGGAACAGCAGCGATACCAGCGCACACATCAGCACGATGGCGACGTATTCACCAATCATGAAGAGCAGAAATGGCGTGGAGCTGTATTCCACCTGATAGCCAGCAACGAGTTCGGATTCCGCTTCTGGAAGGTCAAACGGTGGGCGGTTGGTCTCCGCCATGGCCGAGATCAAGAAGAGGAACATCATCGGGAAGTGCGGCAGCCAATACCAACTGAAGATGCCGTAGTTGCCGTCCTGTGCATTCACGATGTCACCGAAGTTCATAGAACCGGTGGTGATGATCACACCAATGATGATCAGGCCCAGAGACACCTCGTAGGAAATCATCTGTGCAGCGGAACGCAACGAGCCAAGGAAAGGATATTTGGAGTTGGACGCCCAACCGCCCATGATCACGCCGTAAACCTCAAGCGAGCTGACCGCCATCACATAAAGAATGGCAACGTTGATATCAGACACCACCCAGCCGTCATTGAACGGGATTACGGCCCAGGCAATCAGCGCCATGACCAGGCTGACCATCGGGGCGAGCAGGAAGACCACTTTGTCCGAGCCCGCCGGATACACGATCTCTTTCACCGCGTATTTGATGAAGTCGGCAAAGCTTTGTAGCAGGCCAAACATGCCCACAACGTTGGGACCCCGACGCAGCTGTACAGCGGCCCAGATTTTCCGGTCAGCATACAGCAGGAAGGCCAGCGCCACCAAAAGCGGCACGACAACCGCCAGCACCTGTCCCAAAGTCAGGAGCAAGATGCCAAGGTTCGTGGTGGTAAAGAATTCAGTCATGGGTCCTCACACCGTAGGTATTCCGTTGTCTTCGCAGTTCGCGACAATGACTTCGGCGTCGATTGTCTTGAGACCACGGGGCAGCGCGGCGGAGATGGTGTAAACCGCATCCCCTGACCACAAGTCGCCCTGATTGTCTGTTGTTGTGCGTACATGCCGGGCAAAGCCAAAGCCACGAATGAGCGCATATTGCGCAGCCGCGCATTCGGCGTAAGCATGCACATCGTCTTCGTCGCGAGCGCCCGCCATCGCCACGTGAAAGTTCACCAGATCACCTTCCAGCAACCGTGTGTCTACACCGGCATATTTGGGCTCAAAGGCAACCTGCTCACGCATCACATCCGTACCGGTCTGCGGGGTGCAGGCCGACAGCCCGGCCAGAGTGGCCGCAGCGATCAGGGTATGTGAGGGGCGCAAGGTCATCTGTTGGCTTATTCCGCTGCGATTTTGGCGCTGTTGCGAGCTTTGGCAGCTGCAGAAAGCTCCGCCATCAAGCTGCTCGCTCGCGCAATTGGATTGGTCAGGTAGAAATCGGAGACCACGGACTTGAATGCCGCTTTGCCCAAAGGCCCAGTCTCCAGAGATTCGCCTTCATTGACCGGAACCTGATCGATTTTGGCGAGATGCGGCACCTCGGCGATCATCACGGTGCGCAGTTGCGCCAATGAATCGTACCCGAGGGTCGCGTCGAGTTCTGCACTCAGAGCGCGCAAAATTGCCCAGTTTTCTTTGGCTTCACCCGGTGCAAAACCGGCGCGCATGGCCAATTGAGGGCGGCCTTCGGTGTTCACAAACAGACCGTTTTCTTCTGTGTAAGCCGCAGCTGGCAGGATCACATCTGCACGGTGTGCACCGCGATCCCCGTGGCTGCCTTGATAGATCACAAAGGTACCAGGGTCGATTTCAACCTCATCAGCACCAAGATTGTAGATGACCTCAGCCCCATCAATGGCCGCTTCCATGCCACCCAAAGTCGTGGCGCCGATATCCATCGCGCCAACACGAGAGGCCGCGGTATGCAGCACCAACAACTTCGACTTGGTTTCTTCCGCCAGCTTTTGAGCATGCGCCAAAACCGAAAGGCCATCTGCCTCGCGAAGGGCACTTTGCCCAACAACAATGATCGAAGCCTGGTCGATCACGCCCTTGTATTCTTTACCCAACTGGCCTTCCAACGCCGCACGGTCCGTGCCGATGTGGACGTAGTCATAAGTCAGGTCGACCGCCTCACCAATTAGCCCAACAGTTGCACCTTTGGACCATGCCGCACGAATACGCGCATTCAGGACCGGAGCTTCTTCACGTGGGTTTGACCCAAGCATCATGATGAACTTCGCGTCATCAATGTCTTCGATTGAAGCTGTTCCAACATAGGCGGCCCGATTGTCCAAAGGCAGGCGAACATTGTCGGTGCGGCATTCCACGTTGCCGTCCAAACCTTGAACCAATTGCTTGAGCGCATAGGCGGCCTCAACAGGAACCAAGTCCCCAATCAAGCCTGCAACCTTTTTGCCATTCATTGCCTGCGCTGCAGCAGTCAGGGCTTCGCCCCACGTCGCAGGCTTCAACTTGCCATCCACACGCACATAAGGCTGATCCAAGCGCTGACGGCGCAAGCCGTCCCAGACAAAACGAGTCTTGTCGGAAATCCACTCTTCGTTCACGCCATCATGGTTGCGTGGCAGGATGCGCATAACTTCGCGCCCCTTCGTATCCACCCGAATGCTCGCGCCAAGCGCGTCCATCACATCGATGGTCTCGGTTTTGGTCAACTCCCATGGGCGCGCGGTGAAGCTGTACGGCTTAGAGGTCAACGCGCCTACCGGGCACAGGTCAATGATGTTACCCTGCAGGTTGCTGTCCAAAGTCTGGTTCAGATAGCTGGTGATTTCTGCGTCTTCGCCACGGCCGGTTTGACCCATCTGGGTGATGCCCGCCACTTCGGTAGTGAAACGCACACAGCGGGTGCAAGAGATGCAACGTGTCATTGTGGTTGCGACAAGCGGACCAAGGTCCAGATCATCTACAGCGCGTTTGCCTTCTTTGAAGCGGTTTTCGCTGATGCCATAAGCCATGGCCTGATCCTGCAGATCACATTCGCCACCCTGATCGCAAATCGGGCAATCCAGCGGGTGGTTGATCAGCATGAATTCCATCACACCTTCGCGGGCCTTTTTGACCATAGGCGAGTTGGTTTTCACAACAGGTGGTTGACCTTCGGGACCCGGACGCAAGTCACGTACCTGCATGGCGCAGGACGCCGCTGGCTTTGGTGGTCCACCGACAACTTCAACAAGGCACATGCGGCAATTGCCGGCAATCGACAGACGTTCGTGGTAGCAGAACCTCGGAATTTCCACACCCGCTTCTTCGCAGGCCTGGATCAGGGTCATTGCGCCCTCTACCTCGACTTCTTGCTCGTCGATGATGATCTTGCGGAGGTCAGACATCGCTTATTTCGCCCTCAAATACACGCCGATCGCGCTGTTTCGTTCGATTTCCGCGCGACCTAGCGCACAGACAGATTCCGGATTGTCCAAAGAGGCACCCTTGTGCTTGAGATACGCGTCACCACGCTGCCGCATGCGCTCTTTCTCTTCGTCCGATTTGATAAATGCTTTGATCTCGTCATCCGTGTAGCCAAGTTTGCGTGCTTTACGCACCAACCCCCAGCCATCCGCCACGCCCTTGAACTTACGCGGCTCAATGCTGTCACAGACTTCGCTGATTTCAAAAGCCACCAGGGCCCAATACAGCGGATCGTAGATTTCTTTCACCTCACGCAGAGGTGGCTTGGCAAAAGCGGCACCACTCAAGGCGAGGGTTGCGGCAACAAATACAGATGTCAGACGGATCATTTGCTCACTCCTTTGGCAACGGCAAAGACTCCCTTTGCCGAAGAGGACAGGGGCAAAAGCCGCTGTGATAGGCAATAACAGCCGGGATATGTCGGATAACAGATCACGGGCGGCAATATCCTTCGAGTCTGATTTTGTCATTCACGGGGATGATGGTTTCTGTTTCCGGCCCAATCACCCAATCCATTTTGGACGTACCGTACTGCTTAATGCAGTATTTGACGGCCTCATATTCACCCGCCTGGCGTGCACCTGTCAGGCTCTGATTGGCGCGGGACACAACCACTTCGAAGTGTTCGCGTTCTTCTTTGGAGACTTGGTTAGATTTGGCTTTGTACTGATAGCCCTCAAACGCAATACGCTCGCGCTTGTTTTTGAAGCTCGCACGCCAATTACCGCTACAAGCCGACAGTGCCGTGGTTGCAATGAGCAACCCGGCAATAATGGCTGGCGTCTTCCGCTGGCAAGTGAACGTAGTCATGCGCATTCTTCGTATTTACTCCGCAGCAAAGGCGCCCATGCGCCCTGTATTGTTGGCCTTGATCCGATCTTCGATCTCTTCACGGAAATTGCGGATCAGGCCCTGGATAGGCCAGGCCGCCGCATCTCCCAAAGCACAGATTGTGTGACCTTCAACTTGTTTGGTCACGTCCCACAGCATGTCGATCTCTTCGATCTCAGCTTCGCCGCGCACCAGACGATCCATCACACGCATCATCCAGCCGGTGCCTTCGCGACACGGAGTACACTGGCCGCAGCTTTCATGTTTGTAGAATTTCGCAAGACGCCAGATCGCTTTAATGATGTCGGTCTGCTTGTCCATAACAATCACAGCAGCAGTGCCAAGACCGGATCCCAGATCGTTGCGCAGATAATCAAAGTCCATGATTGCGTCGCGCATGTTTTCACCACGCACACAAGGCACGGAAGAGCCCCCTGGGATGACGGCCAAAAGGTTGTCCCAGCCGCCGCGGATGCCGCCACAGTGTTTGTCGATCAACTCTTCAAAAGAGATCGACATCTCTTCTTCAACCACACACGGGTTGTTCACATGACCGGAGATGCCAAAAAGCTTGGTACCAGCGTTGTTTGGGCGACCAAAGCCAGCAAACCATTCCCCACCACGGCGCAGGATGGTCGGGACCACGGCGATGGATTCCACGTTGTTCACTGTGGTTGGACAGCCATATAGACCTGCGCCCGCCGGGAACGGTGGCTTCATGCGTGGCATGCCTTTTTTGCCTTCGAGGCTTTCCAGCAATGCGGTTTCTTCGCCGCAGATGTAGGCGCCGGCACCGTGGTGCAGAAACAGATCAAAATCCCAGCCAGAGCCGGCAGCGTTTTTGCCCAGCATGCCCGCGTCATAACATTCGTCGATCGCGGCCTGCAGCGCTTCGCGTTCGCGGATGTATTCGCCGCGAATATAGATGTAGCAGGTGTGCGCGTTCATCGCGAAAGAGGCAATCAACGCCCCTTCGATCAGCGTGTGCGGATCGTGGCGCATGATTTCGCGGTCTTTACAGGTGCCAGGCTCGGATTCATCGGCGTTGATCACCAGATACGCCGGTCGACCATCGCTTTCTTTGGGCATGAAAGACCACTTCAGGCCAGTTGGGAAGCCCGCACCACCACGGCCACGCAGGCCAGATGCCTTCATGGTGTCGATGATCGAATCCCGCCCCTGCTGGATCAGCTTTGCAGTGCCATCCCAATGGCCACGCGCCTTGGCGCCTGCCAATGTGCGGTCATGCATACCGTAGAGGTTGGTAAAGATACGGTCTTGATCTTTGAGCATCCCGTTACCCTTTGTCTGCCTGACGCGCGCGCCAGATCTGATAGATGTTGACCAACGCCCAAATCAGCGCGGCCATTGCAGCAAAATCAAACAGCAGCGCAAAGCGCCCCGGCAATCCTGCCATCTTTCCAATCACATTGAGAGCCAGCCAAATCAGGATGGTTCCGGCGATCACCACCGATACCATGCGGCTTTTGCGCGCTGTGTCCTGATCCGATTGTTTCTCAGTCATTCATCAATCCTCGTAGACGTCGCCTTTGGCGACTTTCTTTGAGAATTCGGTTTCTTCGCCTGAGGCAAGAAGCTTTGCCTGATCGACCCAGCCATCCCGCGCAATACGGCCTTTGAACGACAGTTTGTCATCCATGTCGGTGATATCGTCGGCAGTCCAAGCGGCAATCTGCGCAAAAGTGGTCACGCCATTGTCGTGCAATTTCTTCTCTAACGCAGGGCCAACACCCTTGAGCTGTTTCAGATCGTCAGCGGTATCCGACTTGGCCGCGTCCTTCTTGACTTTTGGCTTGTCAGCTTTGGCGGCTGCTTTAGCTGCCTTGGGTTTTTCAGCCTTCTTCGCCTCTTCAGCCTGCTTCACAGCTGGTTTGGGCGTAGGGGCAGGTTTCGGCGGTTGACCTTCGGCGGCGCGACCGGCAACAACGCCGTCTTTGCCAACCCAAGGTGTCAGGATTGGCACTTCGGTGCCGTCGATGCGTTTGATGGAGTCGCCAAGGTCGGCTGCCAGTTGGGCAGACGCGTTGTACTGCGTTTTGCCGCTGTCGTATTCTTTCAAGCTGGTCAGGCCGAAAAGCGGCTCAGAGGAATAGCGGCCATTCTGCGGACCGGCAGTTGGCACTTTGCCAGCGGCCAGGTCGTCCAGCATCTTGGCAAAGCCATCAGCGGTCAGATCTTCGAAGTAGTCTTTGCCGATTTGCGCCATTGGCGCGTTGGTGCAAGCACCAAGACATTCAACTTCTTCCCAAGAAAACTTGCCGTCCGCGCTGAGCTGGTGCGGTTTGTCAGCAATTTTCTCACGGCAGACCGCGATCAGGTCTTCGGCGCCGCAGATCATGCAAGAAGTGGTGCCGCAAATCTGGATATGTGCCAGTGAGCCAACCGGCTGCATCTGGAACATGAAGTAGAACGAGGCCACCTCAAGCACACGGATGTAGGCCATGTCGAGCATGTCCGCCACGGTTTCAAGCGCGGGTTTAGAAAGCCAGCCTTCTTGTTCCTGCGCACGCCACAGAAGTGGGATCACAGCGGAGGCCTGGCGGCCTTCCGGGTATTTGGTGATCTGAGCCTCGGCCCAGGTCTGATTGGCCGCGGTGAAAGCAAAGCTTTCCGGCTGGTCGTGATACAGGCGACGGAGCATTAGTTTTCGAACTCCTCAAGCGGGATACAGGTCGCGGAGGCTGCGTCTTCCGGGATATCTTCACCCTGTTCTTGGGCGTCAAAAGCAGCGTCTGTAATGTTTAGCCGGCACATATAGCTGCCGTCATCGGTCTCAACGAGCACAACGTTGTCACGGATGTGCAGATACCCATTGGAATCAGAAACCATCTCCGGGAACGACATGTCGGCTAAGGCCGTCTGGCTGCTCAATGCCAAAATCGAAACGGCAACAAAAACGGGTGATTTCATCGGTCGATCTCCCCGAACACAATGTCCATGGTGCCAATGATGGCAGCCACGTCGGCCAGCTGGTGGCCGGTTGTAATATGGTCCATCGCCTGCAGGTGCAGATAGCCTGGCGCGCGCAGCTTGGCACGGTAGGGCTTGTTGGTGCCATCCGCCACCATGTAAACGCCAAACTCACCTTTGGGCGCTTCGACAGCTGCATAGACTTCACCTTCCGGCACATGGAAACCTTCGGTGTAAAGTTTGAAGTGGTGGATCAAGCTTTCCATCGACGTTTTCATGTCGCCGCGTTTCGGCGGGGTCAATTTTCCGCGGGACAGGACGTCGCCTGTCGCTTCGCGCAATTTTACAATCGCCTGACGCATGATCGACAGAGATTGGCGCATTTCTTCCATGCGCATCAGGTAGCGGTCGTAACAATCCCCGTTTTTGCCAACAGGGATTTGGAACTCAAATTCGTCGTAGCACTCATAGGGCTGCGCACGACGCAAGTCCCATGCCATGCCAGCAGACCGCGCCATGACACCGGACATGCCCCATTGAAGCACATCTTCTTCGGTTACAACGCCAATGTCCACGTTACGCTGCTTGAACACGCGGTTCTCGGTCAGCAACTCGTCGATATCGGAAAGTGCCTGTGGAAACTCAATGGCCCACTCTTCGATATCGTCCACCAGTTGATCCGGAAGATCTTGGTGCACGCCACCAGGGCGGAAATAGTTGGCGTGCAGGCGCGCGCCACAGGCCCGCTCATAAAACACCATCAGTTTTTCACGTTCTTCAAAGCCCCACAGCGGCGGGGTCAGAGCACCAACGTCCATCGCCTGTGTGGTGACGTTCATCAGGTGGTTCAGAATGCGGCCGATTTCGCAGAACAGCACACGAATGAGCTGTGCACGACGTGGCACCTCAGTGCCGGTCAGTTTTTCAATCGCCAAACACCATGCGTGTTCCTGGTTCATCGGAGCCACGTAATCGAGGCGGTCGAGATACGGCAGGTTCTGCAAATAGGTGCGGCTTTCCATCAGCTTTTCGGTGCCACGGTGCAGCAGGCCAACGTGCGGATCGCACCGCTCGACAATTTCACCGTCCAGCTCCAGCACCAGACGCAGCACGCCGTGCGCCGCAGGGTGCTGTGGGCCGAAGTTGATGTTGAAGTTGCGGATCTGCTGTTCGCCGCTCAGCGCATCCACGCTGCCGTCGTCAAATTTGGAGCCGTCCATCATTTTGCGTCCCCCTTCTCGTCGCCAGGCAGGATGTACTCGGCACCTTCCCAAGGAGACATGAAATCAAACTGGCGGTAGTCCTGTGTCAGCTGCACAGGCTCATAGACCACGCGCTTCTGCACTTCGTCATAGCGCACTTCGGTATACCCAGTGGTTGGGAAGTCCTTGCGCAGCGGGTGGCCACGGAAGCCGTAGTCCGTCAGCAAGCGGCGAAGATCCGGGTGGTCGGAGAAGATGATGCCAAACATGTCAAACACTTCGCGTTCAAACCAGTTGGCCGACGGATGCACCGGCACAATGGACGGCACCATTTCGTCTTCGCGCACCGACACGCGCAGACGCACGCGGTGGTTCTGATACATGCTCAGAAAATGGTAGACGACGTCAAAGCGCTTAGCCCGCTCTGGATAGTCCACGGCAGTGATATCCACGAGGGTGGAGAACCGGCAAGTTGGATCGTTGCGCAGGAATTCCACAAAAGGCGCGATGTTGGCTGGCGCCACATTTACGGTCAGCTCGTCAAATGAGACATCCCAGCCGATCACACAGTCCGGGCGCTTGAGCTCGATGTGCGCGCCGAGTTCATTCAGGGCTTCAGTCATCGTTCAATTGTCCCTGTGCGGCGGATTTTGCGTTGCAGCTGCAACAGACCATAAAGCAACGCTTCGGCGGTTGGCGGGCAGCCCGGAACATAGATGTCGACCGGCACAATGCGGTCACAGCCGCGCACCACCGAATAACTGTAGTGGTAGTAGCCGCCGCCATTGGCACAAGACCCCATAGAGATCACATAGCGTGGCTCAGGCATTTGGTCATAAACCTTGCGCAGCGCCGGGGCCATTTTGTTGGTCAGCGTGCCCGCCACAATCATCACGTCAGACTGACGTGGGGAGGCGCGCGGGGCGATGCCAAAACGCTCAGCGTCATAGCGCGGCATAGAGGTATGCATCATCTCAACTGCGCAACAGGCCAGACCAAAGGTCATCCAGTGCAACGAGCCGGTGCGGCCCCAGTTGATCAGATCTTCCGCATTGGTCAGCAGGAAGCCTTTGTCCTGCAACTCGGAATTCAGCGCCTGGGTGACAACTTCTTTGTCCACACCTGCGGTGTTCTGGCCGGTCATCACTCCCATTCCAGAGCTCCTTTTTTCCACTCATAGGCAAAGCCAATGGTCAGAACCGCGAGAAACACCATCATCGACCAGAACCCCACCATCGAGACATCTTTAAAGGCCACAGCCCAAGGGAAGAGGAAGGCGATCTCCAAGTCAAAAATGATGAAGAGGATCGAGACGAGGTAAAACCGAACGTCAAATTTCATACGCGCGTCATCAAAGGCGTTGAAACCACATTCATACGCAGAGACTTTTTCCGGGTCCGGATTGCGGACGGCCAAAACAACGGCTGCAAGAATGAAAACAAGACCGAGACCGATGGCAACGGCTGCGAAGATGAGGATGGGAAAATATTCCCGAAGCATCTCTTCCAAGGGTAGCTCCTTTCATGCACGCCAGCACGGTGCAGTCAGATGGCTGTATAGACTCTCTGCGGGGTTTACCCCTGCCCTATGGCGGGGTCAACAATTAGCGCAAGAATTGAGCCTGACGTGACTTTGATGTTATTCCCTAAAAATCAATAACTTAAGCGCAATTCACATGTATGTGCGGCATTAAGCCGGTGCCATTTTTTTCCACCCATCACTTGAAACGGGACAAATTGACCCTTGATTCCAGAATCCTCCGATATCTGACAAAAAAAATCAACTAAATCTTTCGACGCTCGCTCGCCCCCAGTACCTCGGTAAGGTCGTAAAAAGTGTTTTTCATCTATGTCTTAAAGGGAATCCCCAAAGAAAACGCGAAGCCGGGATCCCAGCTTCGCTCCAAACCTACTTCCTGTAATCAAATGGTATTCAGGAGGCCCATTTTGGCTTTTCCTTTGAAAAAAAGGCACCAATGCCATCTTTGGCCTCCTGCCCTTCCCAGCAGGCAACCAATTCGCCAATGGTATGGTCGATAACCGCATCGTCAATTACTGGACCTAGTTTGCGGGCCAGCATCTTTGCTCTGGCAACTGCGCCCGGGGCACAGGCCAAATAGGGTGTTACCTCTGCCTCAACCGCGGCATCCAAATCTTCGGAGGGCACTGCTTTGGCCAGCAAGCCAAGTGTGACCGCTTCCGACGCTTTGAACAGACGGGCGGACATAAAGACCCGACGCGCCATGGCCTCGCCCATGCGCGACAACACGTAGGGGCCGATCGTGGCCGGGATCAACCCTAGTTTGGTTTCCGTCAGCCCCATGGTTAGGGTGTCCACACCTATGGCGACGTCACAGACGCTGGCCATGCCCACCCCACCGCCAAAAGCGCTTCCTTGCAAACGGCCAATAAGCGGTTTGGGCAGCGTGTTGAGCGCCTGCAAAGCCTCAGCCAATTTGCGCGCCTCAACAAAGCGCATTTTGGGGTCCGCCGCCATTTGCGACTGCATCCACCCCAGATCACCTCCTGCACAGAAGCTTTTACCAGCCCCGGTCAGCACAACCACACGCACGGCCTCATCTGCGCCCAGCGCCTCTGCGGCTTGTTTGAGTTCAACAATCATCTGCCCGGACATCGCGTTATGCTTTTCCGGGCGATCCAGAGTGAGTGTGGCGACGCCGCGTTCATCGGTTTTGATGGTGAGGGTTTGATAGGTCATTTTGCGTCCTCTGCCTTTTCGTCCGTCACGCGCATGGTCCGTGCCATTTCCGCAGCACGCCCCAAAACGTCTGCATTTAAGCCCGTCTCATAGCCCAGCGCCTTTAAGCGCGCGTCTACGGCCTCCGTAGCGACGTTGCCTTTGGCACCCGGCGCGTAGGGGCAACCGCCCAGCCCGCCAACAGCGGCGTCGAACACGCGAATGCCGAGCCCAAGAGACGCCTCAATGTTGGCAAGCGCACGGCCAGCTGTATCGTGGTAATGGCCTGCCACTTTATCTGCGGGCACCACTTCCAAAACGGCTTCCAACATCGCCTTGATACTTTCCGGCGTGCCTTGGCCAATGGTGTCGCCCAAACTGATCTCGTAGCAGCCCGCGTCAAACAGGTGCTTGGCCACCTCTGCGACTTTTTCTGGAGGAGTTGCACCATCATAAGGGCAATCCGTGACGCAGCTTACGTAGCCTCGGACTGGCAGACCGATCTCTTTGGCTGCTACAACCACAGGTGCAAACCGTTCAAGGCTTTCAGCAATGGTGGCGTTGATGTTGGCTTTGGAAAAGCCTTCCGAGGCCGAGCCAAAAATTGCAATCTCGTCTGCCTTGGCTGCAACAGCCCCTTCAAAGCCGCGCATGTTGGGCGTGAGCGCTGCGTAGCTAACGTCTTCGGCGCGGGTAATTCCCGCTAGGACGGCCGCAGAGTCGGCCATCTGTGGCACCCATTTCG
Source organism: uncultured Shimia sp. (assembly GCF_913054185.1). Lineage (GTDB taxonomy): Bacteria > Pseudomonadota > Alphaproteobacteria > Rhodobacterales > Rhodobacteraceae > Shimia. The sequence goes on along the minus strand of NZ_CAJXIV010000030.1, from coordinate 5,670 downwards.
GGCTAACAAAACTGGCCACCTCGATGCGCTTGAACCCCGCTTTGGACAGGCAGTCCACCAACGCGATTTTTTCCGAGGTGGGGATCTGGCGCTTTTCGTTTTGCAGCCCGTCGCGCGGGCCCATTTCGAAAATTTCAACGGTGTTGGACATGTTTACGGCCCCTGTTCCGGCAAATCATAGAAGTCTTGCGTATAAAATTGCTGCGCGCCCTCAGCAGCCTGTGCTGCGCTGTAAGCAGGACGGGTTTCGATGCGCCGCAAGTAGGCCGTGGTCAAAGGATAACCGTCAAACCGCACATATCGGCTGGCGCTTTCCAGCGTGAAGCCCATCATAACGTCCGCAGCCGAAAACCCACTTGCCAACAGGAACTCGCGCCCATCTGACAAGGCGGTCTCAACCGCTTTCAAGGCTATCGCCAGCCGTTTGGTTTCGATCCCCATCACGGTGGGGGATTTCATCCAACCTTTCGGCAGGAACAGGTGCTGCATGTTGAGGTTCTGAATGCCCGCGGCGATGGTTTCGGCGTAGTGCAGCCATTGCAGCCATTCCGCACGCGCATCAGTGGCAATATCTGGCATTAGCTTGTGCCCCTCACGGGTCTCGCAAAGATACTGCACTATTGCGCCGCTTTCATACAGCACGCGCCCGTCGATCTCCAACGCAGGCACGCGCCGGGCGGGGGACATGGCCTTGAACGTAGGGGCTTGCAGTGAGCCATCCATAATCTGGTACGGGACAATCTCCACGGCCTCGCCAAGCTCGTGGAGCAGCCAGTTCACCCGAAAGGACCGGCTGCCCGCAATGGAGTGCAGGACCGCACTCATTCCTCGTCTTCTTCCAACAAGATCAGAGCAGTACCGTCCTCAACCTGTGCGCCTTCCGTTGCCAGAATATCGGCCACAACACCATCACGTGGCGCGAGAAGAGAGTGTTCCATTTTCATGGCCTCGAGAATGGCAAGACGGTCGCCTTCGTTGACCTCTTGGCCAGCTCTGGCAAAGATCGCCTTAACCAAACCCGGCATCGGTGCGGCAATCACATTGCCGCCTACCCCGCCTTCATCTTCGCGGTCCAGCGGGTCCACGACAGTGAAGCGATAGCCGTTGCCCCAGAAAACGGTCAGCTCATCGCCGTTTTGCGCGGTGCGCGCGAGAACTTTGACTGTGTCGACCCACCAGCTGCCGCCTTTGAAGGTGACGGTGTGTTCCGCCTCTTCGACGTGGACACCGTAATTGCCGGTATCGTTGACCCGCACATCCACGTCGATGCGCTCTTCATTGTGGATCAGCGACACGCTGTGTGTCAGCGGAGACCACAGAACCAGCGTTTCGGCCGGCGCGGATCCATCCAGTGGCCGCAATCCCAGCGCTGTCAGCGCCGCCACTGAGCGCGCTTTGGTGCAGGCCGAAGGCTGCACGGCCAGTGCATCAATGTGACGTTCGATCAGACCTGTGTCCACGTCTCCTGCCACAAAATTTGGCTGTGCCGCCAACAGAGCCAGGAAGCTCACGTTGGTCACGGTGCCGCCAACATCTGTCCAACGCAGGGCGCGCTCCAGCTGCTTGAGCGCCACATCCCGTGTCGGGCCATGCACCACCAGCTTGGCAATCATCGGGTCGTACCATGGGCTGATGGTGTCACCTGCCCGCACGCCGCTGTCGATGCGAGCTTGGGTCGGGAACTCCAGATGTGACAGCGTACCGATGGCGGGCAGGAACCCCTTAGGCACGTCCTCGGCGTAGATGCGCGCTTCAAAGGAGTGGCCAGTGATGGTCAGCTTATCTTGCTGCATGGGCAACGGCTCGCCGGAGGCAACGCGCAGTTGCCACTCCACTAGGTCGACGCCTGTGATTGCTTCAGTAACAGGATGTTCCACCTGAAGACGGGTGTTCATCTCCATGAACCAAAACCCATCCGGATGCAGCCCGTCTGAGCCATCTACGATAAATTCAATCGTGCCCGCGCCTTTGTAGTTGATGGTTTCAGCGGCCCGAACAGCGGCTTCCCCCATGGCAGCGCGCATTTCTTCGGTCATACCGGGCGCTGGTGCCTCTTCGATGACCTTCTGATGGCGACGCTGCAGCGAGCAGTCGCGCTCAAACAGATGCACGGCGTTGGTGCCGTCCCCAAACACCTGCACCTCGATATGACGTGGGCTGGTTACATATTTCTCGATCAGAACATCGGGGTTGCCAAAAGCCGTAGTGGCCTCGCCCTGCGCGGAAGCAAGTGCGTCAGCAAAATCGGCAGTCTTTTCCACAAGGCGCATGCCTTTCCCACCGCCGCCAGCAACCGCTTTGATCAAAACCGGAAAGCCAATTTTCTGGGCTTGATCCGCCAGAAACGCACCGTCTTGATTGTCGCCATGATAGCCAGGGACAACTGGCACACCGGCTTCTTCCATCAGAGCTTTGGCAGCATCCTTGAGCCCCATCGCTCGGATCGCCTTGGCAGAGGGGCCGATGAAGGTCAGTCCGGCCGCCTCAACAGCATCTACAAACTCTGGGTTTTCCGACAAGAAACCATAACCCGGGTGAATCCCTTGTGCGCCAGTATCAAGCGCAGCTTGGATAATCACATCGCCTTTGAGGTAGCTGTCAGCAGGTGCTGGGCCACCGATATGTATGGCTTGATCTGCCAGAGCGACATGTTTGGCCGTGGCATCAGCCTCTGAATAGACGGCAACAGTTTTTACGCCCATAGCACGGGCGCTTTCCATCACACGGCAGGCAATCTCGCCTCGGTTGGCTATCAGGATTTTTTCAAACATCGGGTGGTCCTTTGCATTGAGACGTCGGACCAGGGGCAACCTGCCCCCGGACCCCCGGGGATATTTATGGAAAGAGAATGATTACATCCGGAACACGCCGAACTTGGTCTCTTCTATTTTGGCGTTCAGGGACGCGGTGAGGCTCAGATGCAGCACGTCGCGGGTCTTGCGCGGATCTACAATGCCGTCATCCCAAAGGCGGGCAGACGCATAAAGCGGGTGGCTTTGCTCCTCAAACATGTCGAGCGTGGGCTGTTTGAAAGCGGTTTCTTCCTCCGCCGACCATTCGCCCCCCTGGCGCTCGATGGAATCGCGTTTCACTGTGGCCAAAACGCCTGCGGCCTGCTCCCCCCCCATCACGGAAATCCGCGAGTTAGGCCAGCTCCACAAGAACCGTGGCGAATACGCCCGCCCAGCCATGCCGTAGTTACCAGCCCCAAAAGAGCCGCCAACCAGCATGGTGATTTTTGGCACTTTGGTGGTGGCCACAGCTGTCACCAGCTTGGCGCCGTGGCGGGCGATGCCTTCGGCTTCATACTTCTGGCCAACCATAAAGCCGGTGATGTTTTGCAAGAACACCAACGGGATGCCACGTTGCGAGCACAGTTCAACAAAATGCGCGCCTTTGGCGGCGCTTTCGGAATAGAGCACACCATTGTTGGCGATGATGCCAACTGGGCAGCCTTTGACATGGGCAAAGCCACAGACAAGGGTTTCGCCAAAACGTTTTTTGAACTCGTCAAACCGCGAGCCATCGACCACGCGAGCAATGACTTCTCGGATGTCGTAAGGTGTGCGCAGACCGCCAGGCACTACACCAAGGATTTCCTCCGGGTCATAAGCGGGATCCTCGGGTGTTTGCCAATCCACGGTTTGCGGCTTGATGCGGTTGAGATGTTTCAGCGCATCTCGCGCCAATGCCAGCGCGTGGGCATCATCGTCGGCCAAATAATCCGCCACACCGGACAGACGCGTGTGCACATCTCCGCCGCCCAAATCTTCGGCGCTGACAACTTCACCGGTGGCGGCTTTTACCAAGGGCGGGCCTGCCAAGAAAATAGTGCCCTGCTCTTTCACAATAATGGTCACGTCCGACATGGCGGGCACATAAGCGCCGCCAGCGGTACAGGACCCCATCACAACGGCGATCTGCGGAATGCCTTTGGCGGACATATTGGCTTGATTGTAAAAGATGCGACCAAAGTGATCACGATCCGGGAAGACCTCATCCTGCTGCGGCAGGTTCGCGCCGCCACTGTCCACCAGGTAGACACAGGGCAGGTTGTTCTGCTCGGCAATCTCTTGTGCCCGCAGGTGTTTTTTCACAGTCATCGGGTAGTAGGTGCCGCCCTTAACGGTGGCGTCATTGCAGACCACCATGACCTCTTGGCCATGCACGCGACCAATGCCAGCAACCACGCCTGCACAAGGCGCGGCACCGCCGTACATACCGTGCGCCGCGGTGGCACCGACTTCCAGAAACGGTGAGCCAGGATCAAGCAATCCTGCCACACGCCGGCGCGGCAGCATTTTGCCGCGGCTTTCGTGACGTGCGCGGGATTTTTCGCCACCGCCGATGCGGGCCGCTTCCGCAACTTCGCGCACGATGTCGATCATCTCCAGATGTGCCGCGCGATTGGCGGCAAAATCCTCAGACGCGGTGATGACCTTGGATTGCAACTTGCTCATCGGTTTGTTCCATTTCTCATTCAATCAAAGCCACAGCTTCGAGGTAAAAAGTCTGCTCAGCGGTGAGGTACAAGTGACAGCCTTGAGACTCCGGACTGGTGGCAGCTCCCGTTTCCCACAGGGTTTGTTCAAAGGCGCATGTCGCACTGCGGTAGGCTTTCCAACTCTCCTGAGCTGCGCGCAACGCACCAGCCTGATCTCGCGGCTCAAGTGCCAAACTTTCCGCATCGCTGTCTTTGCCCTGCGCCCTATCAAGGGCCATGCCAAAGCCTGCGGACAGCCGCGCATCCCAATAGTCAATTTCCGCATCCAGGCAGGCACCGAGCGCCCCAGCTTGCGCACAGTTTTGCGCTGCCAAGCCAACACAAACACGCTTGTCACTTTCCCGATCTAAACCAGACAGACATATGTCTATCGTCTCCTCGGAAATGGACGTTGCCTCAGCCTGCGCCCAAGATGCGCCAAACATGACGGTCAAACTCAATATCGAACTTAGCACCTTCATTTAGTCCACCAACCCGTCTGCTTCCAAATAAAGCGCCTGTTCAGCGGTCATATACATCAGGCAACTGACTGTTGCTGGACCACCGCCGGTGCCGCCGCCCCACTGCGACCGCTCATAATCACAGGTTGCGTCACGATATGCGATCCAAGCGCGCTGCATGTTTTTGAGCGCATCCCCCTGTGACGGTGCGGCCGAGCCAAGCTCAGCCATCTCTGTGTCCGAGGCTTTGCGCTTGGTGCGCACTGTTTTGTAGGCGGCGTTGAGGCGCCCATCCCAATACTGCAGTTCTTGATCAAGGCACTGGCTCATGCCGTAAGTGGACCAGCCGCCCTCGGTGGTTTCCATGCAGAGGTTGGCAGAGGCGCCAATGCAGGAAGTTGGATTTTGGCTCTCCACCATTGCGATCAAACATGTTTCTGTCGCCACTGATGTAAAGCCTGCCTGCTCATCAGCTAAAACTGCAGTACCAGTCCCAACCCCTGCCGCGAATGCCAAAATCTTCCACATGGTTTACCGCCTTTCAAACGTTACTTGCTGTCAGGATAGGCGGGAATGTCCGCCCCGCTCTACCCTACAAAACAAACACGTCAATACGAGCCTTTATGCCTGTGCCGCCATCAGCTCGCGGCCAATCAACATGCGGCGGATTTCACTGGTGCCTGCGCCAATTTCCATCAGCTTCGCGTCCCGGAAAATGCGACCAAC
>NZ_CAJXIV010000029.1 GCF_913054185.1 uncultured Shimia sp. | reverse complement strand
ACCCGCGACCCCCGGCGTGACAGGCCGGTACTCTAACCAACTGAGCTACAACCGCTCACTACCTGCTGTCTGGCGTATGCCGTTCAGCGTGTGGCGTGGTTTATGCCGAGTGCTCTGGCGCGTCAAGCGGATATCCGCACGAAAATCGAAGAAATTTTCCGAAGCGGAATGTTGGCCTTTCACCACAGGGGTTTCTTCTTTGGCAGACTCCCGCGTAGAGTGCTTTGCGCACTGAATTTTTTGTGATTAGATGTGCTTACTCGATTCAATTGCTTTTGAAGGAATAACCCGATGAAACCACTTTATGCTGCCCTGTGTGTTGCCGGTATCACTCTTGCTGCGTGTTCTCAGCAAGAAGAGCCTACCCCGGTTTACGCTCAGCCTGATTTTGACAAACGTGGCAACGCTAGCTGTATGGCCGGTTACGACTTGCTGACCACAGATTCCGGCGCCCTAGTTTGTGCACCGGCAACTGCTGGCTAAATTTCAGCCACTGACTGGAATTTCGGGCGGTCCCTTCGGGGATCGCCTTTTTTGATGCGGAGCACGTCGAAAAAGAAAGCCACCTCGACCAAACACCCATTTCGGCCAACAACACTTAAAAACCTGCAGCCGCGAGGCTCTCGGAGATTCAACGCTGGTAGAGGGTAAATGGTGGGTCGTGAGAGGCTCGAACTCCCGACATCTTCGGTGTAAACGAAGCGCTCTACCAACTGAGCTAACGACCCGGTAGGCGGGGATTTAGACCCTACCGCGAGTACATGCAAGCCCCCTTTTTGAACTTTCTTTGCGTCCGGCCGAACTTCCTCATAGGGTGGCCGAAAAAAAAGGGAAAACACCACCCCATGCCTGATCCAATTGTGCCCAAAGGCGTCGCCCACGTTGCTGTGGATGCAGTAGAATCTCCTGATCCTATTGTCTTTGCGCTACAGCCGAATCTTTCGATGCTGGCGTTTACCTCTGCCGTGGAGACCTTGCGCATCGCAAATCAGCTCACCGGACAAATCCTCTACACATGGACCACCATGTCGGAGACTGGAGAAAACGTGCGCTGCTCCAATGGCATCGAAATAGGCATCGACGCACCGCTTGGCGACACTCCGACCAACGCCTGTGTTTTTGTTTGCTCTGGAGTTGAGCCAGAACGCGCGGCCACCGCCAAAGTGGCCGATTGGATTCGCCATCAATGGCGCACCGGCCGCCGGGTTGGGGGCTTGTGTACCGGGGCATTCACTTTGGCCAAGGCAGGCATTCTCGAAGGCAAGGACTTCACGCTGCATTGGGAAAACATCACGCCCTTTCGCGAGATGTACTCAACCTTGGATCCGCTGGAACAGCTCTACGCGATCGATGACCGCATCATGACCTGTGGCGGCGGCGTGGCCGCGATGGACCTGTTCCTGAAGCTGATCTACGACCGCCACGGCGCCCCCCTCGCCCGCGCGGTGCTCAATATGTGCCTACACACCGTGCAACGCTCAGAAACCGACCGTCAACAGAGCTCCACCGCGGCGGTGATTGGCAACCGCAACGACAAGCTGGTCAAAATCATCGCGCACTTTGAAGATAACCTGGAAGAGTCGATCGACCTGGATCAGGTGGCCCGCGGTCTCGGCGTCTCCCGCCGCCAAATGGAGCGCCTGTTCAAGACTCACCTCAACACCACCCCAAAACGCTTCTTGCAAGACCTGCGCCTACAACGCGCCCGCATCTTACTGGCAGAAACCGACATGCCGGTTGTCGATGTGGCGATTGCCTGTGGCTATGAATCCGCCGGAAACTTCTCAAAACGCTTCCGTGAGACATACGGCATTTCCCCACACCGGTTTTCGGCGGGACATGGGTAGATCCCGAAAATCGGTACCTCCTCCCAAATATCAGGAAACCATACAAGACAGTTGAAATCGCACGCTCATAAATTCATCTTTAACGACAACTGAAATCTCACAACAATCGCCTGCTCTATATGCGGCTGCGCGAATGGCGATGGAAAATCCACGCTGGTTGTGACCAACCAAAAGAGGTCGATCTCCGCTGTAAGCGCCTCCCAAATTGGCCCGTGCTACAGCCAAGAACTTATGCGACGGTCAGCCAAGTCTCACCATCACGTATTTTTTCCATAAGCGTCTCATACCTGGTCCCATTTGGGATCTGACGCCCCTTTTTTTAAACACAACTTTCGTAATCCATAGAGAAACAACATGCCAGACGATCATTCAGATACCATTGCCGGCGCAACCTACATCACCTTAGGAACTGACTTCTCCGGCACTCTGGACTATGGGTGGGACAGTGATTTTTTTGCGATCGATCTCGTTGCAGGCCAAACTTATCGCTTCGAATTTGACCTATTTGACAGCCCCGACCCTATTCTGCGACTCGGCATTTTTGATGCGGACGGCACTGACCTCTGGCAGTTGGCGGATATTTCTGACACAGCTCTAACAATCCGCCCGGTTGTTTCAGGGCGCTACTTCATTGACGTGTCCAACCATTTGGACGAAGAGGACGGTTCCGCAAGCTACCTCGGCGCCTACACCGGTCACCTTCAAATCATAGACGACGACTTCCCAAGGCAGGTCTTGCCTTCAGACGGCGCCATTGACCCTGGAGACACGGTCACCGGCACAATTGACTACGAGGGCGACACTGATGAGGTCGCGCTCAATGTCGAAGAAAATGGCATTTACCGGATTGTCATGAACGATGCCACATCCAGGTTGGATGCAGCCGCAAACCAAACAACCGGTTACTCTTCATGGACGACAGGTCCTGGGGGTGAAAATGAGATGCTTTTTATTGCCAGCTCTGACGACCTCGTTGAGATTTCCATTAGAGGATGGACAGAGGGTGCAACCTACTCTTACTCGGTTGAGCGCATTGGCACTGACGATCATAGCGCCCTTCACTCAAACGCAACGCTGTTGCAAAACGGGGACGCGTTTGACAGCAATATCGCATTTAGGGCTGATGTTGATGTCTTTGAAATCGTAGGAGTGTCCGGCTCAAAGTACACAGTGACCATCGATCTCGACGACGCGGACACCCTCGACGGACTAAAAACGTCTTTGCGAAACATGTATGACGACGAAGCGTCAGCCATCATAACCACCACAGAGACACAGATCACTCTTGAGTGGACATTCAGAACGGACACGACCTATTTCTTGGAAGTCGGCACAAGTCTGAGAAGAGCCGATTACAACGCCTTTGGCGATTACACCATTTCGATGTCTGCGGTCAAAACCCCTACCCCCATTAGCGGCGACAACACCGATGAACTTTTCATAGGCACCGACGAAGCCGAGATTTTCGACACCGGAGGCGGCAATGACACGGTACATTCCGGCAAGGGGGACGACCGCGTTCTTCTCGGCCAAGGTGACGACTACGCGATTGCTGGTGGCGACCGAGAATACTTCAGCGGCGGTGGCGGTCACGATCGCATCAGCTATTTCAACAGCCCCACAGGCGTAAACATTAATTTGGCGACCAGCGAAGTATCCAGATCATGGGCCGTAAACGATGAGATCTCGGGCTTTGATAGTGCTGATGGATCCAAAACAGGTAACGATGTCATCTGGGGTAACAGTTTCGAAAATACGATCCGGACCCACGGTGGCAACGACAAAGTTTACGCAGGGAAAGGTGACGACCACGTTTTTCTCGGAGACGGCGACGACTACGTGCTTGCCGGCGGCGGTCAGGAGGAATTCCACGGCGGCGACGGCAACGATTACATCAGCTACTACAAAAGCAAAAGTGGTGTGACCCTGAACCTGCAGACAAACGAAGTGTCCCGATCCTGGGCGGATAACGACACAATTAGCGGGTTTGAAAGCGCCTCAGGTTCCAGAACCGGTAACGACAAAATCTACGGAACGACCGGCGCGAACATGATCAAAACCTACGGCGGCGACGACAAAGTTGTCGCGGGTAGAGGCAACGATCAAGTCTTCCTCGGAGATGGCGACGACTACGTACTGGTCGGCGGCGGTCAGGAGGAATTCCACGGTGGCGACGGCAACGATTACATCAGCTACTACAAAAGCAGGAGCGGTGTGACGTTGAACCTGGAAACAAATGTGGTGTCCGGCTCCTGGGCCACAAATGACACCATCAGCGGGTTTGAAAGCGCCTCAGGTTCCAAAACCGGCAACGACAAAATCTACGGCACGTCCGGTGATAACACGATCAGAACATATGGTGGAAATGACAAAGTCTATGCGCGTGGAGGCAACGACAAGGTCTTCCTTGGCGACGGAAATGACTATGTGCTTGCCGGGGATGGCCCCGGCGAATTCCACGGTGGCTCTGGCACGGATTATATCAGCTATTACAGAAGCCAGAACGGTGTGTCTGTGAACCTAGAGACCAATGAAGTGTCTGGATCCTGGGCCGAAGGTAACACAATCAGCGGGTTTGAAAATGTCTCCGGATCTGAAACCGGTAACGACACAATCTACGGCAGTTCTGGCGCCAACCTTATCAAGACCTATGGCGGCAACGATCAGATCCACGCCGGTGGCGGCAACGACACCGTTTATGCGGGTGATGGCAACGACCAGGTCTTCCTCGGCAACGGGGATGACTACGTGGTCGTGGGCGGCGGCGGAAGTGAAAGCTTCGACGGGGGGGCTGGAGATGACATCATCAGCTACCGCAAAAGTGATGCCGGTGTCGTAATAGATCTTGAAGCCAACACGGTTTCGGGCTCCTGGGCTCACGATGACACAATCAACAACTTCGAAAGCGCGGCTGGTTCAGATACAGGCCACGACCTCATCTACGGAACTTCTGGGCGGAACTATTTGGATGGGTTTGGCGGCGACGACACACTCTACGGCCGCGACGGCAACGACAATCTGTCTGGCAGAGGCGGCGATGATCACATTTATGGCGGCACGGGCGACGACCGGCTAGAAGGAGGAACAGGCTCCAATTCCCTCACGGGCGGAACCGGGGCCGATACCTTCGATTTCAACATGGAGGACTTCGAAGGTGGCGCAACAAGCCACACAATTATTGAGGACTTCGAAAATGACGTGGACACACTTGAAATCAACAGCAGTGGACAAGTGGTCGAGGACATTTTTTCCTACGCCGAGCAACAAGGGGACGATGTCGTGTTCACGGACTTTGGCAATATGACGCTGATCGTCAAAAACATAACAATCGAGGCACTTCAGAACGACGTTGATTTCAACTGGATTTAAGCCAAATGCTTCAGGGCGCCGCAAACGCACGGTGCCCGACCCTCTCAGGGCATCGTTCTGTGAATGTGCCTGGAACTAAAGACCAACCACAACAAAAAGAAACGGGCGCTCAACCACTTAAGGGAGCGCCCGCAAAAATCATGGTGGGTCGTGAGAGGCTCGAACTCCCGACATCTTCGGTGTAAACGAAGCGCTCTACCAACTGAGCTAACGACCCGGTGACGCGCCTTCTAAACTCACTCCGCGGGCTCTGCAAGCCCCTCTTTGTCAGTTTCTTCTGCTTCACCGGTTTTGCGTCGCAGCCGCAGGTTTACCACCTGCACATCTTCCAACTCTTTGCTGTTTTGCACCTTCACTTTGCCAAGGCCAGGCATGTTCAAACCGCGCCCCGACGTGAGGGTTTCCCCGATGATTGAAAGTGCAGCCTCAATGGCCGGCTTGGCATCACGCTTCTTCACACCGGCCCGCGTAACAGCCGCTTCGATGAGCTCCTTCTTGCGCATCAAATCGGGGCCAATGTCCTCTGCGGTGCTCTCTGCAACATCTGGCACAACTGCGGATGCAGGCTCCGCCGCTTCTGCGATCTCTTTCAAGCTGGTGCTGGTTTTGCGGGACGTGGTGGCACGTGCGCGCGTCTTGCTGCTGGACACGCTCTTGCGTGTCGTTGCGGGAGCCTTAGCCATGGCTTTCTACCTCACTGGTCTGCTCAACAACACCAGCATAGCGGGCGCATCCGGCAAAAGACAGGTAAATCGCTAATTTTCCACAATATCTGGTCGCCAAACACCGGTGGCGCACTAAATGCGCGCCACTCAAACTGAATTGAAACTGCGGAGAGTGATTACTTCAACTTGGACAGTTTGTCCTGCAATTCGGCAAGCTGCTTCTTGATGTCGTCGAGGTCTTCACCGTCACCGCTGACAGCCTCTTCTTTCTCAGCACCCGGCGCAACGCCTCCCGGCCAAGCCATACCGCCTGTCATCGCTTTCAGGAAAGCTTCTTGCTGCGCCTGCATCGCTTCCAGACCTGGCATCGCCATACCGGTCCCCATGCTTTCCATAACTTTTTCTTGGCTGTCTCGCAGCATGTCAAAAGACGTCTGCAAGAATTGCGGCACCATTGACGTGGCCTGTGTGGTATAGGCCCGCACAAGATCATTGAGCACATTCACCGGCAAAACATTCTCACCACGACTCTCATGTTCTGCAATGATTTGAAGCAGGTACTGACGGGTCAGATCATCCCCACTTTTCAAATCGATAATCTGGACTTCGCGACCGGATCGAATGAAACCGGCAATATCATCCAATGTGACATAGTCACTGGTCTCTGTATTATAGAGCCGCCGGCTGGCGTAGCGTTTGATCAGCAGTGGTTTGGTGTCTTCGCCCACGTCATTCTCCCCAAAGTTTTGCGCGCTGCAGAAAAAGCCTATGCGACTGCAGCACAAAAAGAAAGAGCGGGCATAAAGCCCGCTCACGCAATCTGCACCCTCAGGGAGGTTAAGGGTGCCGAGTTGCGGCTTTTCTTACTTGGATGTTGCTTTTTTCGCAGCTGCGGTCACGTCATTGGTGGCCTTTTTGACAGCGGCGGTTGCTTCCTCAGAAGCGTCTTTGCCAGCAGACATCAGCAGTTCAACAGTTTCCATCTGAACTTTCTTCGCAACTTCAGCGAAGGCTGCCATGTTTTCAGCAGCAACTTCAGCCTGAGCGGACGCAAAATCGGTCATCGCTTTGGCGTAATCCGCTGGATCTTCTTTGGCTTTGGTCATGTCGCCCAGCTTCGCCAGGGTGTCTTTTGTCCACTTGGTGGAGATCTCGGAAGACTTCTCTGCCGCGCCCAGCGCAACAGTGGTCAGCTTCTCGTTCAGCGCTGCGGAGTTTTTGAAAGCGCCTTCAAATGCTGTTGTATCAACCGGGAATGCACCCAATACGTCTTTGAACATTGCGGTCATGTCCTGTGTCGCTTTAGCCATTGGTATAGTTCCTTAAACAAATGACAGCCCGTGATGATGAGGAGAATGGGCTGCGTTTCTAGTCTCTGGACACAATATGCTTTCTGCGGTGCGGCATTTCAAGTTTTTTTTGCTGCAGCGCAGCAAAAACCTCTCAAATGACTGCTATTTATAGGCTTTTTTCAGAACATAACTGCCTGGAGCCTCGCCAAGCGCTGGATGAGTCTCATCCCCGGGCTGCCGCGCCGCGATTTTTTTGCCTGATTTTTTGGACAACCAGCCATCCCAGTGCGGCCACCAAGACCCTTCCTGAAAAGTTGCGCCATTCATCCAATCCGTAGCGCTCCCTTTCAAATCTGTGTTGGTGTAGTGGCCGTACTTCTTTTTGCTTGGCGGGTTCACAATCCCGGCGATGTGCCCTGACTGAGACACAATAAAGGTCTTTGACCGGCTCTTGGTCTGCTGAAACCCGTGATAACAGTCTTTCCACCGCGCAATGTGATCCGTTTCACAAGTGACGGAACAAATCGGCACATCCACTTCGCTGATCTTGAGAGTTGCGCCACAGAGCTCAACACCCTCACCGACAAATTTATTGGCTTGGCACAGCTCGCGCAAATACTGATGCGCCATTTTGCCCGGCAGGCCCGAGCCATCGCCGTTCCAGAAGAGCAAATCAAACGCAGGTGGCGCTTCTCCCATGAAATAGCTTTTGATTGCGGGACCGTAGATCAAATCATTGGACCGCAGAAAACTGAACGTGCGCTGCATGATAAACGAACGCAGGATGCCAAACTCCTCAATCTCATCGTCAATGCCGTCGATAAAGTCATCCTGCAAAAACGGCGTGAACTCCCCTTGATCGGAAAAATCTGTCAGCGTGGTGAAAAAAGTTGCTGACTTCACCGATTTGTCGCCCCGTTGCTTCATCAATGACAACGTCAGATGCAGCGTGGTCCCGGCGATACAATATCCAACCGCATTCACCTGTTTCTGTTTGGTGATGTCTTTGACCTGCGCAATGGCTTCGAGGAACCCCTCCTCAATATAGTCTTCCAACCCCACATCAGCATGAGACAGATCGGGATTGACCCAGCTCACCACAAACACGGTATAGCCTTGCGCCACGCACCAACGGATCAGGCTGTTCTGCTCTTTGAGATCCAGAATGTAGTATTTGTTGATCCACGGCGGAAAGATGATCAGCGGAATTTCATGCACTGTGTCGGTCGTCGGTGAAAACTGCAGCAACTCAAACATCCGGTTGCGGAACACCACCTTGCCCGGCGCCGTCGCAATGTTGCGGCCAATCTCAAAGGCATCTTCATCCGCCAGTTTCACCAGAAGCTCGCCATTGTTGGCTTCCAGATCAGAGATCATGTTCTGCAACCCATCAATCAGCGACTGACCTTCGGTCTCTACGGCCCTCTCCAACGCATCTGGATTTGTCCCTAAGAAGTTGGTCGGCGACATCATGTCGACAATCTGATTGGAGAAATATTCGATCCGTTGCTTGTCTTTGGGAGCCAGTCCTTCAAGCTCGCCAACAGCAGCTTTGATCGCCTCAGAATTGCGCATGTACTGCTGCTTGAGCAGGTTGAAATACGGGTGCGATTTCCACATTGGATGAGAGAATCGCCGGTCTGACGGGGTGTCATCCTGCGGTGCAGAAAACTGCCCCTTAAGCATGATATTCTGTGCGTCCACGAAAGATTTAACCGACTTACTCCACAGATCGAGCTGGTTTTCGATAACTTTTCCGGGGTTGTCGACCATGGACTGCCAATAGGCTGTCGCCGCATTCAGGAACACTTCAGGTTCTGGGGAATTTAGCTCATCTCTCAATGGCTTACGTCGCCCAAGGACTTCGGTTAATCGCAACGACAAAGCTTCGACTTTCGCCAAATTCGCGTTCAGGCGATCCATTTTTTCGCCAGATTCAGTCTCATTTGTTGTCATATTAACCCATCCGCCCTAATGTCGCTGCTGTGCAGCATTAACCAAGCGCCCCCTCAATATTACTGGGGAAAACACAGGGTGCATACCCCAAACGATAGGACGAAGCACATGCGATACATGGCCACGTATGACCTGATGGAAACGATGCGGAACACCAACCAATGGTTGGGCGCCACCGCCAGCGCCATGGCGTCATACCCTGCCTTCGCATTGGTGCCGAACCCTGGTTTGCAGTGGATGGCCGCTTGGGGCGAAGTCACCGAACGCGCCTTCCAACGCATGGTTGTGAAACCTGATTGGGGTATCGACAGCTTCACCTGCGAAGATGGCAAAGACCATATCGTCAACATCAACACCGTAATTGAACGTCCCTTTGGCGATTTGGTCCACTTTGAAGTGTCCGGCCGCAAAACAATGAAGCGCAAAGTTATGCTGGTCGCGCCGATGTCTGGCCACTATGCCACCCTGCTGCGCTCCACTGTGAAAAGCCTGATTGCCGACTGCGAAGTTTACATCACTGATTGGCATAACGCGCGTGACATCCCTGTGTCCGAAGGCAAGTTTGATGTGGAAGATTACACCCTCTACCTTGTCGATTTTATGAAAGAGCTTGGCCCGGACACCCATGTGATCGCTGTGTGCCAGCCTGCACCGCTCACCCTCGCCGCCACCGCCTATCTCGCAGAGGAAAACCCAGAGGCGCAGCCGCGCTCTCTCACCCTGATCGGTGGGCCAATTGATCCAAACGCCGCCGCTACTGAGGTCACCGACTTTGGCCACCGCGTCACCATGGGCCAGCTCGAAGAAACCATGATCCAGCGCGTTGGCTTCAAACACCCCGGCGTTGGTCGCATGGTCTACCCAGGCCTGTTGCAGCTTTCCTCATTTATGTCGATGAACGGCGAGCGCCACTCAAAGGCGTTCAACGATCAAATCATGCGTGTGTCTCGGGGTGAAGCTTCTGATCACGACGCCCACAACCGTTTCTATGACGAATACTTGGCTGTCATGGATATGACGGCTGAGTTTTATCTCTCCACCGTTGAGCGCGTCTTCAAAAACGGCGAGATTGCCAACAACGAGTTTGTCGTTGCAGGCCGCAAAGTTGATATCGGCAAAATCACAACGGTTGCGGTAAAATCCGTTGAAGGCGCCAAAGACGATATCACCGCGCCAGGCCAATGTATTGCCGCGCTGGATCTCTGCACCGGCCTGCCCGACAGCAAGAAAGCCAGCCACGTGGAGCCGGGTGCGGGTCACTACGGCATCTTCGCAGGCAAAAGCTGGCGCAACAACATCCGACCACTGGTGCTGGAATTCATCGACGCCAACGCAAAGGCGCCCAAAAAGGCTTCGCCGCGTAAGGCTGCAAACAAGAACAACGCTGCTTAAACAGCGGCTCAGCAACCTCCGCACACAAATGGGGCGATCGCAGGGCGCGATTCGCCCCATTGTTGTAATTGATGGTCACCGTTGCAAAAGATGCACATCCCCGGTGCTCAATATTTTCCACAGAATCGAGCTGTCGAACCTACATGTTGTGGATAACTCCCTCCACCGCTCTCGCCCCAAAGCAGAAACGCCTTTTTTCAAACGTTTAGCGGAATTAACCAATATTAACGGTCTCTAAAGACGCCTGTGGAGGAATCGGAGCGCAGAAGCGAGTCGCCGCCGACCACTTTCCGTCAACAGGGAAAATCCTGATTTTTGGTAAATAAATCCGTTGACCCTTTAGGGGCCGATACGCCAGTTTGTGGCAGCAGCCGAGAAAACCCACTAGATATTGTGGCGACCAAGGCAGCAGGGACAAACTCTGTCAATTGCCCCTTTGGGCTTGAGTCCGCGACAAACGTGATGCGTTTGCGCTCTGGTATCCCTTTGCCTGCTGGTCCGCCCACTTCTCCAAGGGTTCAAAATTGCGGCACCGCAAACCGCACAGAACGTGCACCACGGGACACTTTGGCATTGGGGACGATGACAGGCATGAAGATTCAACGACGCTTCACCAAGACCGGACAAGACGCTTACGCGGATCTGGATTTTGTGACCACCGAATCTGAAATTCGCAACCCGGACGGCACCGTTGTCTTTCACCTTGCGGACATCGAAGTCCCGTCTAATTGGTCCCAGGTTGCCTCCGATGTGATTGCGCAAAAATACTTCCGCAAAGCTGGGGTGCCTGCCAAGCTGCGTAAAGTGCGTGAAAAAGGTGTCCCGGAATTCCTGTGGCGCTCTGCGCCTGCCAACGATGACGTGGCCATTGGCAGTGAAACCAGCGCCAAACAGGTGTTTGACCGTCTCGCCGGAGCCTGGACCTATTGGGGTTGGAAAGGCGGCTACTTCTCTTCAGAAGACGACGCGCGCGCCTACTTTGATGAAATGCGTTATATGCTGGCGACCCAGCGCGCCGCGCCCAACTCGCCTCAATGGTTCAACACCGGCCTGCACTGGGCCTACGGCATCGATGGCCCCTCCCAAGGCCACTACTATGTCGATTACAAAACTGGCAAGCTGACCAAATCCAAATCCGCATACGAGCATCCACAGCCGCACGCCTGCTTCATTCAGTCCGTGGCAGATGATCTGGTGGGTGACGGCGGCATCATGGATCTTTGGGTGCGCGAAGCCCGCCTGTTCAAATACGGCTCTGGCACCGGCACCAACTTCAGCTCGCTGCGGGCTGACGGCGAATCTCTGTCCGGCGGTGGCAAATCCTCCGGTCTGATGGGTTTCCTGAAAATTGGCGACCGCGCCGCAGGTGCGATCAAATCCGGCGGCACCACCCGCCGTGCAGCCAAGATGGTGATTGTCGATGCGGATCACCCGGACATCGAGGAATACATCAACTGGAAGGTCAAAGAAGAGCAGAAGGTTGCCTCCATCGTGGCCGGCTCCAAGATGCACGAGCAAAAGCTCAACGGCATTTTTGACGCGATCAAAGCCTGGGACGGTGCTGAGGCAGACGCCTATGATGCCAAAACCAATGACGGCCTAAAGTCCGCGATCCGTGACGCCAAAAAGGTCATGATCCCAGAGACCTACATCAAACGTGTGCTGGATTATGCCAAACAAGGTTACGCCAGCATCGAGTTCCCAACCTACGACACCGATTGGGATTCTGAGGCCTACGCCTCTGTGTCGGGCCAAAACTCCAACAACTCGATCCGCGTCACTGACGCCTTCCTCAAGGCTGTCGAAAACGATGATGACTGGGAGCTGATCCGCCGCACCGACGGCAAAGTGGCCAAAACCATCAAGGCTCGTGACCTGTGGGAAGACGTCGGCCACGCCGCCTGGGCTTGTGCCGATCCTGGCATTCAGTACCACGACACCGTAAACGCTTGGCACACCTGCCCCGAAGACGGCGAAATCCGCGGTTCCAACCCCTGCTCCGAGTACATGTTCCTGGACGACACGGCATGTAACCTCGCCTCTATGAACCTCCTGTCCTTCCTCAAGGACGGTGAGTTTCAGGCTGAAGATTACATGCACGCCACACGTCTCTGGACCGTGACGTTGGAAATCTCCGTCACCATGGCGCAGTTCCCATCCAAAGAGATCGCACAACGGTCTTATGACTTCCGCACTCTGGGCTTGGGCTATGCCAACATCGGCGGCCTACTGATGACCATGGGCTACGGCTACGACAGCGAAGAAGGCCGTGCTCTTGGTGGCGCTCTCACCGCGTTGATGACTGGCGTCGCCTACGCAACGTCTGCTGAAATGGCCGGAGAGCTGGGCGCCTTTGACGGTTACGCCCGCAACAGCCAACACATGCTGCGCGTGATCCGCAATCACCGCCGCGCGACCCAGAGCCTGACCTCAGGATACGAAGGCCTCGCCGTCAAACCGGTGCCGCTGGATGCCGAAAACTGCCCGGACCAAATGCTGGTTGAGCTGGCCAAGTCCGCCTGGGACGAAGCCCTCGAACTGGGTGAGAAACACGGCTATCGCAACGCGCAGACATCCGTGATTGCCCCAACAGGCACCATTGGCCTGGTGATGGATTGTGACACCACCGGCATCGAGCCTGATTTTGCGCTGGTGAAGTTCAAAAAGCTCGCCGGTGGCGGCTACTTCAAGATCATCAACCGCTCTGTGCCTGCCGCGCTCGAAGGCCTCGGCTATTCCTCTGCACAAATCGAAGAAATTGTCTCTTACGCAGTGGGCCACGCCACCATCGGCAACGCGCCGGGCATCAACCACACGTCCCTGATCGGCCACGGCTTCACCACCAACGAGATCGAGAAAATCGAAGCCGCCCTTGGCTCCGCCTTCGACATCCGCTTTGTGTTCAACCAATGGACACTGGGTGAAGAGTTCTGCACCAATGTGCTCGGCATTCCGGCTGAGAAGCTGAATGACCCTGCCTTCGAACTGCTTGGACACCTCGGCTACACCAAGGCTGACATTGATCTGGCCAATGACCACGTCTGCGGCACCATGACCCTCGAAGGCGCGCCGTTCCTCAAAGAAGAGCACTATCACATCTTCGATTGTGCCAACCCGTGCGGCAAAAAAGGCAAGCGCTACCTGTCTGTGGACAGCCACATCACCATGATGGCGTCTGCGCAGTCCTTCATCTCCGGCGCGATCTCCAAAACAATCAACATGCCCAACGATGCCACCATCGAGGATTGCCAAAACGCCTATGAGCTCAGCTGGTCCTTGGGCATCAAAGCCAACGCGCTGTATCGTGACGGATCCAAACTGTCACAACCTCTAGCTGCCGCGCTGGTGGAGGACGACGAAGACGCCGCCGAAGTGCTCGAATCCGGGTCCATGAAGGAAAAGGCACAGGTCCTGGCCGAAAAGATCGTCGAAAAAATCATTGTCAAAGAAGTCGCCCGTGGCCGCGAGAAAATGCCGGAACGTCGCAAAGGTTACACTCAGAAAGCGGTTGTGGGTGGGCACAAGGTCTACCTGCGCACCGGCGAATACTCTGACGGCAATTTGGGTGAAATCTTCATCGACATGCACAAGGAAGGCGCTGGCTTTCGCGCGATGATGAATAACTTCGCCATCGCAGTGTCGGTTGGCCTGCAATACGGCGTGCCGCTCGAGGAATTTGTCGACGCCTTCACTTTCACCAAGTTTGAACCAGCAGGCATGGTGCAAGGCAACGACAGCATCAAAAACGCCACCTCGATCCTCGACTATATCTTCCGCGAATTGGCCGTGTCTTACCTCGACCGCACCGACCTCGCGCATATCAAGCCAGAAGGCACCGCGTTTGATGATCTGGGACGTGGCGAAGAAGAAGGCGTGTCCAACCTATCCGAGCTGTCTGACATCGCCGCGACTCGCTCGCTTGAAGTGTTGAAGCAGATCTCGTCCACCGGGTATCTGCGCAAACGCCTGCCCCAAGAACTGGTTGTTCTGAACGGCGGCGGCAACATTTCTGTGGATAACTCCGATGCTGTCAAAAATGTGAGCACTTTGGTGCCGGAAACCACTGGCGCAGCCGTATCAGACATGGCACCTAGCGCCTCCGTCACAGCGGTTTCGCCACCGATGAACGAGCGCGCCAAAGCCAAAATGCAAGGCTACGAGGGAGACCCCTGTGGTGATTGCGGCAATTACACTTTGGTGCGCAACGGCACCTGTATGAAATGCAACACCTGTGGCGCCACCTCAGGCTGTAGCTAAGGAGAAAACTGTGACGAAGAGCAGAAGCCTTCCGTCTAACGACGATCAAAGCCGGTCCACCAGTGACACTGTGGTGGGCACCATCCGCATCAGCGGTGATTGGGCCCGCAAAGTCCGTGGCGAAGCAGATGCCCCTGCCCCGCAGGCGGCCAACGATGATTACGCCGAACACCGGATTTTTGCCGCCCGCAAAAGCTCCTGATCGGTGACCACAAGATCCCGGGGGGACCTGGGTAGGGGGCAACTGCCCCCGACGACATACTCCGCTGCCGTCCCTAACTTTAGGCAGTGGTGTTCCACGGAGCGGGTGCGCTCGCTCCGACGACATTCAGGCCGCAGGCAAAAAACATCGAGCGGTAATTATAGAGTGAGCCTGAATGGCGAAACTGGGGGGTCTTTTGACCCCCCACTTTTTTGTGCAGCTGCCAATTCTTTCAACCAACTCACTTTCTCCTGATGCAAGTTGATTGGCGCGCGCACTCCATCGTCGGCCACAAAGAAGCAAACGCCCTTTGTGCAAGGACCGATCATGCCCCTCCGCCTCTCTGCCCTGCTCTGCGCCTTTGCGCTGTCTACCGCCCTGCCCGCCTTGGCGCAGGACGCTGCCCCCCTGCCCGCGTATGTGATCGAGCAATTTGGCACGCCCCCTGCTGTGCCTTCCGGCCGGTTAACCGATGCTATCGAGACCGCCGCCGACATGGCCTTTGTCGAAAGCATGCAGCAAGGCACTTGGGGGCGAGATCAAACACTCGCCCTCGACGAAATCGCAGCCTCTGGCGACCCGCGCCTCGCCTGGATCATCAGTGATCTCATGCGCTTTGTGACCTCTCCAAAGCTGAATTTCGTCCTCTCGGAAGCCGCCGCCACTCTGCTGGAGATCGACACGCCAACCGAAAACACCTGGGGCATCGTCACCGACCACCTGATCGCTTGGGACATCCCCGAGCCAGCCGACTACCTGCGCTTCAAACGCGCTATCTTCACGGCCATCGTCCCGGAATGGGACCCTCTGTTTGTGCCCGGAGACATTGACTGGCGGTTGGTGTCCTGGGGTGGCGTGTTGATCGATAACCGTGCCTTTGACACCGCAGATGCCTCCTGCAACTGCATCCCTGCCGCCGACAATCCAGAGGTCACCGACGCCGCTGGCGCCACTTGGCTCAAGCATGACGACATCGTCTTTGGGGTTGAGGTCAACGGCGCATACCGCGCCTACCCGCGCCAAATCATGGAAGTCCGCGAAATGGTCAATGACACGCTAGGCGGGCGTGATCTTGGCATCCCTTACTGCACTCTATGTGGCGCAGCCCAAGCCTATTTCACCGACCAAATGCCAGCTGGTGTCGAGCGTCCCATCCTGCGCACCTCCGGCCTTTTGAGCCGCTCCAACAAGGTCATGTATGACCTCAACACCTACTCCGTTTTTGACACCTTCCTCGGCCACGCTGTCACTGGACCTTTGGCAGACAAAGGCATCAAACTCGAACAAGCCGCCGTCATCACCACCGACTGGGGCACATGGAAAACAACTCATCCGGAAACCACCGTTCTGGCTGAATACCTCGCCCTCGGCCGCAACCCCGATTTCCGCAATGGCCGTGACGCCAACGGTCCCATCTTTCCAGTGGGTGACGTCGATCCGCGCCTGCCGGTGCACGAAGACATCATTGGCATCGTCTCCGCCTCCGGCCAACCTGTCGCCTTCCAACGCAGCAAAGCACTTGTAGCTCTAAGAAAGGGCGAGGAAATCACCTATGAAAACATCCGCCTCAAACTCGACGCCGGCGGCATTCGGGCGGTTGATACAGGCGGTGCAAACCTCGGCAGCCACCAGGCTTTCTGGTTTGCCTGGTCGCAATTTCACCCAGACACCGCACTCTGGCCCGGCTAACGCGCAAGGCGCTCGCGCAGGAAATCTATCATTACCCGCGTCTTGCGCGGCAAATACCGGCGGTTTGGGTACAACAGCCAGGCCGCCGTTTCAAAACCGCTCACCGTGCCCTGATACTGCGGACACAACTCAACCAACCCTCCCTCCGTCAAATCCTGTGTTACCAGCCAATCCGCCAGCAACCCCACACCCAGTCCCTGCCGTCCGGCTTCCAAAAGCGCCAGCGCATTGGAAAACCTGTGCCGCCCGGTCACGCTGACCTCAAATGACGCAGTTCCCTCCTTACGAAACCGCCACACATCACCGATCTCCGGCAGCGCATAGCGCAAACAGTCGTGATCCCGCAGACCCTCCGGCGTTTCCAAATCGCCAGAGCGCTCTAAATACGCCGGGCTCGCCACCAGATGATACCGCGTATCCATCAACTTTCTGGACACCAGATCCCCTTTTGGCGCAGGCGCCAGCCGCACAGCCAAATCAATCCCCTGTTCCACGAGATCCAAATTGGCGTCACTGCTGATCACCTCTACTGAAATCTCCGGATAGCGCTCCGAAAACGCAGGCAACAGCGGCACAATCCTCTGACATGCAAAGGCCACGGACGCCGTAATCCGCAAGGTACCAGAAGGCTGGTGCTGCGTGCCCACCGCTTCCTGCGCTGCTGCTTGCATCTCTTCCACCAAAGGTCCCACCCGCCGCAAATACGCTGCGCCCTCTTCCGTCGTCGACAGTTTTCGTGTGGTCCGATGAAACAGCCGCACGCCCAGCTCGGCCTCCAAGGCTGACAAGCTGCGCGACACCGAGGAGGGATCCAAATCCAACGTCCGCGCCGCACCGGCAATGCTGCCCTGCGCTTGCACCAAAAGCGCCAATTTCAAAATATGCGTGTCCATTCGTGCAATTTACGCACGACAGTCCTGTCAATCCAGTCATTTCCGGCATCATCCCCACGGCCTATCCCTAAGCTAGACAAAAGGAGCCTTCATGACTGATCTCACCGAAAAAACCGCCATCATCACCGGCGCCAGTCGTGGCATCGGCGCCAGCACCGCCCGCCATTTTGCAGAACTCGGTGCCAATGTGGTGCTCGCTGCACGTTCGGAAACCGCCATCAAACACCTGGCCCAAGAGCTTTGCGACAACGGCCTGTCAGCCCTCGCGGTCCCTTGTGATGTTGCAGACGCCACCGCTGTTCAGCACCTGATCGCCACCGCAACCGACACCTTCGGCAACCTTGATATGCTCGTCAACAACGCCGGCCTGATCGACCCGATCACCACCCTAGCCGACAGTGACCCGGCCGAGTGGTCCAAAGTTATCGATGTGAACGTCAAGGGAGTCTACCACGGCCTGCGGTACGCCCTGCCCATCATGCGCGCCCAAGGCGCAGGCACCATCATCAACATCTCGTCTGGTGCAGCCAACTCCTTTCTCGAAGGCTGGTCGCACTACTGCGCCTCCAAAGCCGCCGTGGTGCGCCTCACCGGCATCGCCCACAAAGAAAACGCTGACGCAGGCGTCAGTGTTGTTGGTCTTAGTCCCGGCACCGTCGCCACCGACATGATGGCCACCATCAAGGCTTCCGGTATTAACCCGGTCAGCCAGCTCTCCCCGGGTGTGCATATTCCCACGGAGTGGGTCGCGCAGGCGCTCGCCTATCTCTGTGGTCCAAATGGCAAGGATTTCGCAGGTCAGGACTTTTCCCTAAAAAGCAACGAAGGCCGTTCCTTACTGGGCCTGCCCCCGGTTTGAACCCAACAAAAAAGGCGCGCCGATCTCTCGGCGCGCCTTTCTTTTCTCAGCGTAGGTGCCTCAGTGCGCTGTCGCACCGGCCCCTTCTTCTTTCTTGAGCTTCGCCGCGGCCGCTTCTTCAGCTGCCTCATCCCACTCAATGGCTTCCGGCTCTTCCGTCAGCGCCAGTTTTAGAACCTCAGACACATGTTTGACCGGGATAATCTCCAGCCCACTTTTCACATTGTCCGGAATCTCCGCGAGGTCTTTCTCGTTTTCCTCTGGGATCAGCACCGTTTTGATGCCGCCGCGCAGTGCCGCGAGCAGTTTCTCTTTCAAACCACCAATCGGCATCGCATTGCCACGCAAGCTTACCTCACCAGTCATCGCAATGTCTTTGCGCACCGGGATACCGGTCAGCACCGACACAATTGACGTCACCATCGCCAGACCCGCAGACGGGCCGTCTTTTGGCGTTGCGCCATCTGGCACGTGCACGTGGATGTCGATCTTGTCAAAGACGGTTGGTTTCACACCAATTTTTGGGCTGATCGAGCGCACATAAGAAGATGCCGCATCAATCGACTCCTTCATCACATCACCCAGCTTACCGGTGGTCTTCATGCGGCCTTTGCCAGGCAGCTTCAAACCTTCGATATGCAGCAGATCACCGCCCACAGATGTCCACGCCAGACCGGTCACAACACCCACCTGGTTTTCATCCTCAGCCAGCCCATAACGGAACTTCTTCACGCCTAGGAAGTCGTCCAGATTGTCAGGCGTAACCGAAACGGCCTCTTCTTCGCCTTTCACAATCTTTGTGACAGCTTTCCGGGTCAGCTTGGCCAGTTCACGTTCAAGGTTCCGCACGCCCGCTTCGCGGGTATAGGTCCGCACAATCTCTTGAAGCGCTTCGTCCGACACTTCAAACTCGCCCTTTTTCAGACCGTGGTTCTTGATCTGCTTGTCGATCAGATGCTGGCGCGCAATCTCACGCTTCTCGTCTTCGGTGTAGCCAGCCAGCGGGATGATCTCCATCCGGTCCAGCAATGGCCCCGGCATGTTGTAAGAGTTCGCCGTGGTCAGGAACATCACGTTGGACAGGTCGTATTCCACCTCAAGGTAGTGATCGACAAAGGTGCTGTTCTGCTCAGGGTCAAGAACCTCAAGCATCGCAGACGCCGGATCACCCCGGAAGTCCTGCCCCATCTTGTCGATTTCATCGAGCAAGATCAGCGGATTGGTGGTCTTCGCCTTCTTCAGCGCCTGAATGATCTTACCCGGCATGGAGCCGATGTAGGTCCGGCGGTGACCACGGATCTCGCTTTCATCCCGCACGCCGCCAAGGCTAATGCGGATAAACTCACGACCAGTGGCTTTGGCCACGGACTTACCCAGCGAGGTTTTACCCACACCTGGAGGGCCCACGAGGCACATGATTGGGCCTTTGAGTTTGCTGGAGCGCTGCTGCACCGCAAGGTACTCAACAATGCGCTCTTTGACCTTCTCCAGACCGTAGTGATCTGTATCCAAGACCTCTTGCGCCTTGCCCAGGTCTTTCTTCACGCGGCCACGTTTGCCCCATGGAATGGACAGCATCCAATCCAGATAATTGCGCACAACGGTGGCTTCCGCAGACATCGGGCTCATGTTCTTGAGCTTCTTCAGCTCACCCTCAGCCTTCTCTTTGGCTTCTTTGGACAGCTTGGTCTTGCCGATTTTTTCTTCGAGCTCAGCAATTTCGCCTTCGCCCTCTTCGCCGTCGCCAAGCTCCTTCTGAATGGCCTTCATCTGCTCATTCAAATAGTACTCGCGCTGGGTCTTCTCCATCTGCGATTTCACGCGCGTCTTGATCTTCTTCTCGACCTTCAGCACGCTCATCTCGCCCTGCATCAGGCCATAGACCTTCTCCAGACGCTCGCTCACAGACAGGGTTTCCAGAAGCTCTTGCTTCTCGTTCACCTCAATACCCAGATGACCAGCCACAAGATCAGCCAGACGCGCAGGTTCGCTGGCGTCTTCCACCGCGCTCAGCGCTTCTTCTGGGATGTTCTTTTTGACTTTGGAGTAGCGCTCAAATTCGTCGCCAACAGAGCGCAGCAGCGCCTCGATGGTGGCGGCGTCACCTGGCATTTCGTCCAGATGTTCGGCACGGGCCTCAAAGTAGTCGTCGTTTTCCACAAAGTCGGTGATGGTCACACGGCTCTGACCTTCGACCAGCACTTTCACCGTGCCATCGGGCAACTTCAGAAGCTGCAGCACATTGGCCAAAACGCCGGTGCGGTAAATGCCGTCAAAATCTGGATCATCCTCGGCAGGATCAACCTGACTGGACAGCAGAATTTGCTTGTCATCGGCCATCACCTCTTCGAGCGCGCGGACCGACTTTTCCCGGCCAACAAACAGCGGCACAATCATATGTGGGAACACCACAATATCGCGCAGCGGCAGCACAGGATAAGATGTGTTGAGGGGCTCTTGCATGAGTTTTCCTTGTTCTAGCAAAGCGACGCTGGTCCCACATGTGGCAACCGTTTGATCGCTCTCCGTTTCCTCGGCTTATTGATTTGGGGTGCCTCGTCCCCGCTTTCAACGGCGTTTTGTTGGTTGGACCACACAATGCCTTTACAGAACGTGAGGAACAAGGCGGGAAACGGTATTGATGGCAAAATAATTGCCCACACAGGCAATGCTCAAGGCGCGACGCGTTGGCAAATCAACTTGGACGAAAACGCGGTACCACCACTGCACTCAGCGCCTGCCAATTAGAAAGGTACTCTTCCCGCGATCACTGTGCAGGACGCAACAGTACCGTTTCTGTCATAAAGAGCACTGTCTCATCGCTTTTGAGAGTCAGCTCCGAAATCTCCAACACCCGATCATCGAAGTACGGCACCAAGGTGATGGTGCCAAACACCGATATCCCACCGTCAAACTCCGGCAACACTACCTGCACCTGCGGCAACGCCTCCGGGCCACACCGCGTACCACTTAGCATGTCCGCCAAATCCGCCCGTTCGGTGGTGTCCAGCACGGCATCCACGCGGTCCACGTCATAAGGCTTTGGCGCAGCCCATGTCAGCGCAACCTCTTCACCCATGAGGCTATCCACAAACCCGGAGTAAAACAGCCCGTCTGCATCAATCTCGGTCGCAAACATCCGCGCAGGCCGCACAAATGAGGTTGTGCTGCCTTCCACCGACACACTGCCTTCTCGCACCCAGCTGCCTGCCAGCCGCGCGTATACCGCAGCCGGATCCGTGACGTCACAAAACCCGTCTGCCATCGCAGCGACAGGAGCCACTGCGGCCACCACCGCCATGAAAAACCGCTTCATCGGGAAACTCCTCACAGCCGCTCAATATCCCCTTGCGCCCGTTGCGCATGGAACTCTGTTTCCCACGCGTCAAACGTGCCGGCCGCAATTGCGTCGCGCATGCCCTGCATGATCTCTTGGAAGTAATGCAGATTGTGCCAGGTCAACAGCATGCCGGAAATCATCTCATTGCTGCGGAACACATGGTGCAGATAGGCCCGCGAATAGTTTGAACAGGCGGGACAGCCACAGGCCTCATCCAACGGACGTGGATCATCCGCGTGGCGCGCGTTTTTGATGTTCACCACGCCATGACGAGTGAACACCTGCCCTGTGCGACCAGACCGGCTTGGCAACACACAGTCCATCATGTCGATGCCACGCTTCACCGCCCCCACAATGTCATCCGGCTTGCCAACGCCCATCAGATAACGTGGCTTATCCACCGGAAGCATGTCTGGCGCAAAATCAAGGCAGCCAAACATCTTCTCTTGGCCTTCGCCAACAGCCAGTCCACCAACTGCGTATCCTTCAAAGCCAATCTCTTTGAGAGCCTCAGCAGATTCTTCGCGGAAGTCCTGCTCCAGGCCACCCTGCTGAATGCCAAACAGCGCATGTCCAGGCCGATCCCCAAACGCATCCCGTGACCGTTGCGCCCATCGCATAGACAGCCGCATGCTCTCCGCAATCCGATCCCGATCCGCAGGCAACGCCGGACATTCGTCAAAACACATGACGATGTCACTGCCCAACAGTTTTTGGATTTCCATCGACCGTTCCGGCGTCAGCGAATGCTTGGACCCATCAATGTGGCTCTTAAACGTCACGCCTTTCTCAGTCAGCTTGCGCAGCTCTGCGAGGCTCATCACCTGAAACCCGCCGCTGTCCGTCAGAATGGGGCGTTCCCAGTTCATGAACTTGTGCAACCCGCCCAGACGGTCAATTCGCTCGGCAGTAGGACGCAGCATCAGGTGATACGTGTTGCCCAACAGGATGTCCGCCCCGGTGGCGCGCACGCTCTCCGGCATCATCGCCTTCACGGTGGCCGCCGTGCCCACCGGCATAAACGCGGGCGTGCGAATGTCTCCACGCGGCGTGTTGATCACCCCAGTCCGGGCTTTGCCATCGGTGGCATGCAACGAAAACGAGAACTTTTCAGACATCTGAGACCTTACATCGGGGAGTTGGCGCAAAATTTCCCCCTCCTTACGCCGAACCATGTAACTTGTAAAACACGCCAATGTGACCATATTGCAACCCATAGATAACAAACACTTTCTGGGGAGAGAGCATAATGAACGAAGATCTGATCTTCTCGTTACTATCTGAAAACATCGTGATCCTGCTGGCCGCGGTGTTCCTAATTGTTGTGGTTCTGAAAGGCGTGCGCATCGTGCCGCAATCGGAAAAACATGTGGTGGAACGCTTTGGCCGCCTACACTCGGTGCTTGGGCCTGGCATCAACTTTGTGGTGCCATTTCTGGACGTGGTGCGCCACCAGATCTCCATTCTGGAGCGTCAGCTGCCCAACGCCACCCAAGACGCAATAACCAAAGACAACGTGCTCGTGCAAATCGACACCTCCGTCTTCTACCGCATCCTGGAGCCGGAAAAGACAGTGTACCGCATTCGTGACGTGGACGGCGCCATTTCAACCACCGTGGCCGGCATCGTGCGTGCCAACATTGGTAAAATGGACCTGGATGAGGTGCAGTCCAACCGCGCAAGCCTGATCGATTCCATCCAAGCCAGCGTCGAAACCGCTGTGGACGACTGGGGCATCGAAGTGACCCGCGCCGAAATCCTTGACGTGAACCTCGATCAAGCCACCCGTGACGCCATGTTGCAACAGCTCAACGCCGAACGCGCCCGCCGCGCTCAGGTAACAGAGGCTGAAGGCACAAAACGAGCTGTGGAACTACAAGCTGACGCTGAGCTTTATGCCGCAGAGCAAATCGCCAAGGCCCGCCGCATCAGCGCGGATGCCGAAGCCTACGCCACCGAGGTGGTTGCCAAAGCGATCAAGGAAAATGGCATTGAAGCAGCACAATACCAAGTGGCTTTGAAACAGGTCGAGGCCCTCAATGCACTTGGCAACGGTGATGGCAAACAAACCATTATCCTTCCCGCCGCAGCGCTCGAGGCCTTTGGTGACGCCTTCAAACTGTTGAAAGGGTAAAACATGGCAGACCTTCTGACAATCTGGTGGGTCTGGCTTGCGGCAGCGCTGGTGCTGGCCATCCTCGAGGTGCTGGCACCCGGCTTCATCTTCCTTGGCTTCGCTATCGGCGCAGCCGTGGTCGGTGTTGCCCTGCTTGGCCCGCTACAACTCCTGTCCGTGCCCATGATCCTTTTGGTGTTTGCCGCGCTGAGCCTCATCGCATGGCTGGTTTTGCGCCGTGTGTTTGCCTTGCCCAAGGGCCAGGTCAAAACCTTCAACCACGACATCAACGACTGACTTTTTATGCGGGGCTTTCGGGCCCCGCTTCCGTTGTTACGAGGTCTGCAATGGACCGTCCCAAGCCCCAATTCCCACCTCCGCAAAACAGCCGCGATACCGACGCGAAACAGATGCGCCAATTTCACCCAGTCCCACCTCTGGACGTGGCCTGCAAGTTTTCCTATATGAAAAGCTCAGGAATATTGCAGGACACAGCATGACACAGGCCCCCGATCCAAGCTCCGATCCCGTAGAAGGCACTCCGCTAATCGCGCCTTCCAGCGTGGATCACCCTTTGCATGAGCAGCTCGTAGAGGCCTGCCGTAGCGTTTATGATCCGGAAATTCCGGTCAATATCTACGACCTCGGCCTGATCTACACCATTGAGATCAACGCAGAAAACGACGTAAACGTGACCATGTCTCTGACCGCGCCGGGTTGCCCTGTCGCAGGTGAAATGCCAGGCTGGGTACAAGAAGCCATTGCTGGTGTTGGCGGCGTGCGCACCGTCGAAGTGGCGCTGGTTTGGCAGCCGCCTTGGGGCATGGAAATGATGAGCGACGAAGCTCGCCTTGAGTTGGGCTTTATGTAACCTTTCAATAGGTTAGAAAGGAAAGTCGATGTTTGGCATTCCCGGAAAACAAGCATTGTCTATGACACCTGCGGCGATCAAACAGATCGCCCGGCTGATGGACAAAGAGGGCCACGCTGGCCTGCGCATTGGCGTGAAAAAAGGCGGTTGTGCAGGCATGGAATATACCATGGACTACGTGACCGACCGTGATCCGCATGACGAAATTGTTGAAAAAGACGGCGCCGTTGTGATGATTGCCCCCATGGCGCAAATGTTCCTGTTTGGCACCGAAATTGACTATGAGGTTTCGCTTCTGGAAAGCGGCTTTAAGTTCAACAATCCCAATGTGGCAGATGCTTGTGGCTGTGGCGAATCCATCAAATTCAAAGACATGGACGAGCTTGCGGAACAAGTTGCGGCTAACGGCGCACCAAAATTAACCTGACGGCCTTGACCTAAGCCCTCTGCCCCCGCATGACTTTGCCAACCAACACAATTTATTGAAGGGGCACATGATGCGACGCAAGCTGGCAGCAGGCAATTGGAAAATGAACGGCACCGCCGCCGCTTTGGCGGAGCTTCAGGCGCTCGCTGCACTTTCCACATCAGACAGCACCGACATCCTCATCTGCCCTCCATCCACACTGATCTCTCGCGCCAAAGACGTGGCCGGAAATGTCGCCATCGGCGGGCAGGACTGCCATGCCAGCACCAGCGGTGCTCACACTGGTGACGTCGCTGCTGACATGCTGAAAGATGCCGGTGCCTCCCATGTGATCCTCGGCCATTCTGAGCGCCGCCAAGACCATAACGAGCGCGACGAAGACGTGCGTACCAAAGCGAAAACCGCCTGGGATGCCAGCCTTATCACTGTGATCTGCGTTGGCGAAAGCCTGTCTGAACGCGAAGCCGACAACACGCTGGACATCATCGGTGGCCAGCTGGCGGGCTCCATCCCAGACGGTGCAACCGGTGAAAACCTGGTTGTCGCGTATGAACCGATCTGGGCGATTGGCACTGGTAAAGTCCCCACCATGAGCCAAATTGGCGAGGTCCACGACTTCATGCGCATGCGTCTGGAGCGCCGTTTTGGCGAAGGCGTGGGTCGTACTGTGCCGCTGCTCTATGGCGGTTCTGTAAAACCCAACAACGCCGAAGAGATTTTTGCTGTATCAAACGTCGACGGCGCACTTGTTGGTGGCGCAAGTCTGAAAGCCAGCGACTTTAGCGCTATCATCACCGCGCTCGACGCCGCATAGTCACATGGCCAAAGCGTCGCTCTCTTCGCTTTATGCCCGGTTCTCACACCGCTGGCACAGCGATATCACGCGCCTTGGCTACCCCGCCGCCTATGACGACCTCATCGCGGCCCTTCCTGCGACGGCAATCAAGCCAACCGTTCTGGACGCAGGCTGCGGCACCGGCGCGCTGGCACAGGCATGGCTCAAAACCAACCAACCTCACAACGCCCTACACATGCTTGACAGTTCCGACGAGATGCTGACCCAAGCCCGCAGAATCTTCGCCTCTGTGCCCAACACAATTTTTCACCAAAATATCCTCGGCAGCACCGCCATTCCTCAAGACCACTGCGACCTCCTGCTCTCGGCCCATGTGATCGAACACCTCGACGCGCCCCAAGACGGCCTCAGCTGGTTTGCCAGCCGCCTGCGCACTGGTGGTCAAATCGCCCTCTCGATCAGCAAACCCCACTGGTGCACGGCGCTGGTGCGTTGGCGCTGGGGACACAAGGCCTTCGCCCCCCACCAAGTCCACAAGATGCTCACCGCCACAGGCTTCACCAACATCCAGACCGTGCCTTTCTCCAAAGGCCCACCCAGCCGCACAAGCTGCGGCTACATCGCCACGCGCGCCTGAGCCCAATCGTTTGGCGCATTCAGGGCACACCAGCCCTGAACCGCTTCTCAGCAATTTCCCTTCTACGCTCCACAAAAAGAAACGACGCCCCAATTTGGAACGTCGCCTCTCATCTCATCGAATAAGCTCACGGAAGCGCACCGCTCACTCACCTGTGCTATTTGGTGATGATTTCAGGCCCCATGAAGGTATTCGGCAAATATGTCGAAATCCAAGGGATGTAGGTCACCATAATCAGGAAGACAAAGAGCACTGCGAGGAACGGCAGCGCCGCACGCACAACACTCATCATCGGCATGCCCGCCACACCCGAGGTCACAAACAAGTTGAGACCCACCGGCGGTGTGATCATCCCAATCTCCATGTTCACCACCATGATGATGCCCAGGTGGATTGGATCGATGCCCAGCTCAATGGCAATCGGGAACACCAGCGGCGCCACAATCACCAACAAACCTGATGGCTCCATAAACTGACCGCCAATCAGCAGGATCACGTTCACCACAATCAGGAACATCACCGGACCAAAGCCCGCGTTCAACATTGCACCGGCAATCTGTTGCGGTACTTGCTGTTCGGTCAGCACGTGTTTCAAGATCAGCGCGTTGGCGATCACAAACAGCAGCGTGATGGTCAACTTACCCGCCTCAAACAGCGTGTGTTTGGTGTCGCCATGCACAAAAGCCGTGATCAGAGCATAAGGTTTCTTGAACAACGAGACCTTATGCCCGCCGTTGTTGTCTGCGGCCAATGGCCCCATGTCTTTGTATACAAAGCAGGCAATCAGGAAAGCATAGACCGCCGCAACAGCTGCCGCCTCGGTGGGCGTGAACACACCGCCGTAGATACCACCCAAAATGATCACAATCAGGAACAGACCAAAGCCTGCGTCACGTCCGGACTGAAGGATTTCCCCCCAGCCCAGCCATTCCCCTTTTGGCAGGTTTTTGACTTTCGCCATCACATAGATGGTGATCATCAGCATCAGGCCCGCCATCAGGCCTGGAATAACCCCGGCCAGGAACATCCGACCCACGGAGACTTCTACAGCCGCCGCATACACCACCATCACGATGGACGGCGGGATCAGGATTCCCAGTGTGCCCGCGTTACAAATCACACCCGCAGCAAACTCCTTGGAGTAACCTACCTGACGCATACCCGCGATCACGATGGAACCGATGGCCACAACCGTTGCAGGCGAAGAGCCAGACAATGCCGCAAACATCATACAGGCAAACACACCCGCAATCGCCAATCCACCCGGCAAGTGCCCCACACAAGCGATGGAGAAGCGGATGATCCGCCGCGCCACACCACCTGTGGTCATGAAGCTCGACGCCAGAATGAAGAACGGGATCGCCAACAGGGTGAAATGGCCTTCAAAGGCTTCAAACAACGTGCCCGCAACAGAGGCCAAAGTGGCGTCCGAGAAAAACAGCAGGAATAGTATCGAGCTGAGGCCAAGGGACACCGCAATCGGCACACCGATCAGCAAGAGGCCAATGACCATGGAGAATAGTAGGACAACAGCCATCAGTCGTGCTCCCCTTGAAGTGCACGCACTTCTTCAATTTCGTCTTCAACCTCGTGGCTTGCCACCAGACGGTCGGTCTGTCCGCGGAATATCTGCATAGAGGCCTGAATAAAGCGATAGGTCAGCAACAGCATACCAATCGGCAGCACGATATAGGGCACCACCTTGGGCAATTTTTCATACTCATCGCCGTAGTTGATCAGGTCTTCGAGGAACTGGAACGCGCCAATCATCGGCACATCCTGCACTTCATAGAAGGACTGGCTGCGGAATTTCTCGGCAAAACCTGTTGGGAACCAACGCCCGGAAGTTGGCGGTAGGTCGGCAAAAACTGCCCAGTAGTCGTAGGCACCTTTGAGCATCAGCACTGCATAGGCCAGACAGGCCGCCGCCGCGATCAGACCAATGATGCGCGCCGCCGTCGGGCTCACCATATTGATGATCACGTCCACGCCAAGGTGTGCATGTTTTTTGACCGCATAAGAGGCGCCCAGAAGCACCAGCCAGGCAAATAGGAAAACGGTCGCTTCCAGAGCCCATAGAATGTTGGAGTTAAAACCGAACCGGGCAATCACATTGGCAAAGGTAATCAATGTCATCATGCCCAGAAAAAACGCGATCAGCGTTTCTTCAATCCGGTCCACAAAGGTATGCTTGGTTTGCATTGTCCCGCGTCCCGTGAGTGTTTGTTTGCAAAACGGGCGGGCCTTTTGCGGCCCGCCCGCTCCAAAATTTAGACTTAAGTCAGAGACTTACATGGAGGCGTTGATCGCCTGTGCTGCGTCGATGTTTTCCTGACCTACGTCGTCGGAGAACTTCTCCCAAACCGGCTTCATGGTGTTGACCCATTCGTCACGTGCTGCGGCATCCAAAGTACGGATGGTGCCGCCGGCATCGATGATCGACTGTTTTGCTGCCTGGTTCACCGCATAAGATTCCGCGTTGCGCACGTGGGTCACTTCTTGGAAGATGGTGATGAACTGCGTGCGTACATCTTCTGGCAGGCTATCCAGCCAGTCCACAGAGGCCACAACCAGATAGTCCAGAATGCCGTGGTTGGTTTCGGTCACGCCGTCCTGCACTTCGAAGAACTTCTTGCCGTAGATGTTGGACCAAGTATTTTCCTGACCGTCTACAACACCCTGCTGCAGCGCGCCGTATACTTCGGAGAACGCCATCTTCTGCGGGGAACCACCCATGGCTTCCATCTGCGCAACCAGCACATCAGAGGATTGAACCCGGAATTTCAGGCCGTTTGCGTCGGTCGGCACATTCAAAGGCACATTTGCAGACATCTGCTTCATGCCGTTGTGCCAGTAGCCCAGGCCTTGCAGGCCACGGCGCTGCATGCTGTTCAGAAGATCCTGACCGTTGTCAGACGCTTGGAACGCATCCACTGCATTCACGTCTTTGAACATGAACGGCAGGTCAAACAGGCGGAACTGTTTGGTGAACTTTTCAAATTTGGACAGGGACGGCGCAGCCAACTGAACATCGCCCTGCAGCATCGCTTCCAGAACCTTGTTGTCGTTGTAAAGCGTGGAGTTTGGGAAAACTTCCATGCACATCACGCCGTTCATCTCCTCGTTCACGCGCTTTTCCAGCAGTGACGCAGCAATCCCTTTTGGGTGCTTGTCAGTGTTGGTCACGTGGCTGAACTTCACAACAATCTCGCCCGCGTCGCAGGCTGCGGATGCAAAGCTTGCACCGGTCACGGTCAGCGCCAACGCGGTGGCGGCGGTGGTCAAAAATTTCATGTCGTTTCCTCCCAGGAACAATCAGTCTTCCTCCAACGCCCCAATTGGGACGTCTGATGACAAAACTGTGACTGTCGGCGGAAGCCCGCTCAACTGTTTCTTTATGTTTGCCCGTCTGATCATTTTTTTTTGTTTGTTTGCAGAATGTTACAACAAAAAACAAACCACCTCGCGCACGTCTCCAAACTCGGTCCGTGCGATTTCCCGCACTGGCCAATTGCGACTTGTGCGGAAATCCGCACACCGACTCTCCTCGCCGCTTGAGAGTCTTTTACACGGCTCATGCCCAAAGCTTGAGCCTGAGCGGCACTGCCCCCGGCACATCTGCGATGGGCCTACGTGGGTACATTTACGGTAAGAAGAAGCAGAAACATTGACCGGCCTGACACAGCGCGTCAGGGTGATCCTGTCTGTTTTGAGTATTGTCTAGCGCCATGAGTTCCACGTCAAAAGCTTCTCGCCCCCAAGGCATTTCTCCGCAATCCCGTCGCCATAACGAGATGCGCAAATTGGCTTTGACCGCCCATCCGGAACTGGCTGATCTTGCTGGCACACAACCGCTGACCGCATTTGCCTTGCCTCTGCTGCTCGCCGTGCATTGGAGCATCGCGTGGCTGGTGTCTGACCAACCACTGTGGGTGATCGGCCTCACCGCCTTTCTAATAGGACAATTGACCTACCATTCCGCCGCCAGCCTCATTCACGAAACCTGCCATAAACTGGTGTTCCGCGATCCCGGCCCAAAGCTGGCGTTTGACCTTGGGTTGGAATTCATTCTGACTTCCTACGGCAAGCAGCTCACCTATCAACATCAGCACGTCACCAGCCACCATCCCTTTGTGGGTGACTATGATAACGACTACGAACACGAAGACCTCTGCGCCTTACAGGCCCGCGTTGCCATTGGCCGCACTCACCCCGTGCTGCAAAAATTGCTCACCGCGTTGACGCTGTTCCTGCACGCCCTCCCCCTTGGCTCCGTCTTTATCGCTGACAAAATCCTGCCGCCGCTCTACGCCAAAGCCTCCGGTCGCCCAATACGTGACCCCCAACCTCGTTTCACCGGAACGTCGGCAAGCGCCTCCGAAATGCGCCCCTACATCGTAGTCTCCGCTTTCTCCAACATCACAATGCTGGTCATTTTGGATCCATGGGCCCTGCTCTACCACCTGTGGTCTCTGTCGTTTTTTCTCGGAAAACTGGGCATTTCCAACCTTGGACAATCCCTGAGCGAGCACCCGGGCGATGACGATGTGAACCCTACCCGCTCCTGCTACGGCCCCATAAACTGGCTGCTGTTCAACACCGGCTACCACAACGAGCACCACTCTTTCCCAAATGTTCCCTGGTCACGCTTGCCCACTCTACATCGCACCGCGCCGGAGGTGTTTCATGCCGAAGCCGAGCGCAGCTACCTTGGGGCATGGTGGGACCATGTGCGCCGAGATTTTACCGCCTCGCGCCGCCTAAAACTGCATGACAAAGATCATCTCACACGTTGCAAGGGCGAAAGCCGCACCCCCGCCGAGTGATTTGCCTCTCCGCATTAGCAAAGCTATATTGCGCCGCAGAAACTTACGCGAGCAGACCACATGAAACTCTTTGTTGGCCTTGGCAACCCAGGCTCCAAATACGCGCAGAACCGCCACAACATCGGCTTTATGGCGCTCGACCAGATTGCCTCTGATCACGGCTTTGCCCCCTTCAAAGGCAAATTCCAGGGCGCACTGACCGAAGGCCGTTTGGGCCGCGAAAAGGTGCTGTTGCTCAAGCCAGAAACCTTCATGAACCTGTCGGGTCAATCGGTGGGTGAGGCCATGCGGTTTTACAAACTCTCGCCTGAGGACGTGGTGGTGTTTCATGATGAGCTTGATCTCAAACCCGGCAAGCTGAAGTACAAAATGGGCGGCGGTCACGCCGGTCACAATGGCCTGCGCTCGATCCATCAACACATTGGCGAAACATACGGCCGTGTCCGCATGGGCGTTGGCCACCCCGGTCGCAAGGACTTGGTAAGTCACTACGTGCTGCACGACTTCCATAAAATGGATCAGGACTGGCTCGATGACATGTTGCGAGGCATTTCGGATGGCGCGGCACATCTTGCCGACGGCGATACCGCCAAATTCTCCAACGCGGTCGCGATGCGCCTCAACCCGCCGCGCCCGTCCACCGGCAAGGCCAATCCAAACACCAAAGACAAACCCGGCAAAACAGGTGACAAACCTCAAGCCAGCCCTGCTGCCCCCCCGCAGCCCGCAGAGGATACTCGCAACCCCCTGCAAAAACTCATGGATAAGTTCTCTTGAGCACCCTTCGCGCTGCATTTCTGTCACAAGCGGACAGCTGCGAGGCGTTGGAAAGCCCCTTCATGGGGCGCCTCTTACGCCTTCTGGCTGACCACTGGCCAAAGGACACGGCCCTCGCGGCAAAATGTGACACGTTTGTGGGGGACATCGATTCCAAAGGCCACAGCCTGCCCCTGCGCATCGCCGGCGGCCTACACGCTTTGGCGCTGCAAGGAAAAGACGCGGGCCTCACTACTGTCTACCCGCCCAACCAAACCAGCAACGAGGCTCTGCTAGAGGCCACTCTTAAAGCCCTACATACACATGGCGCCTTTCTCACCGATTGGATCACCCACGCGCCGCAAACCAACGAGGTGCGCCGCTCTGCCGTGTTGATCGCCACCGCCCATCTTCTAGCCGATCGCTTTGGCTTACCGATCAAACTTTCCGAATTGGGCGCTTCTGCAGGTCTGAACCTGATGTTTGATCAATTTCACCTGGCTATTGGCGAAGGCTATGGACCGCAAAGCACGGTGACGCTCTCTCCCAAATGGAGCGGCCCTTTCCCACCGCGTACAGAGCTGACGGTCTCAAACCGCCGTGGGGTGGACCTCAACCCGCTCAACAGCGCTGATCCCGAGGACGCCCTGCGTCTGCAGAGTTATCTCTGGGCTGATCAAGAAGAACGCCTT
This sequence comes from uncultured Shimia sp., assembly GCF_913054185.1. Classification (GTDB taxonomy): domain Bacteria; phylum Pseudomonadota; class Alphaproteobacteria; order Rhodobacterales; family Rhodobacteraceae; genus Shimia. The sequence continues at coordinate 6,857 of NZ_CAJXIV010000029.1, read as the reverse complement.
CACCGCACCCAAGCCGCAATCGCGCTCAACACCGCTGAACTGGACCAAGACGACGCCATCACTTGGTTACAGGGCCGTATTTCCGCACCCGATGCCAATGAACTGCACATGGTCTACTCCACCGTCGCCTGGCAGTACTTTCCACCGGACCGCCAAAAACACGGCACGACCCTGTTGGAGACTGCCGGCGCACAAGCCACAGAAAACACCCCACTCGCGTGGCTGTCTTACGAGGCTGATGACAACCCCCACGGCGCCGCGCTCACCCTGCGCCTCTGGCCAGGCAACCACACACTCAATCTGGGCCGCGCCGACTTCCACGGCCGCTGGGTGGACTGGCAGGTCCCTGCCAAGCTCCCCTAACGTCACCGTTGCTGCCCACCACCGCTTAATGCTCAACTCCGTCCAACAAAATTAGGGAGGGGACCCCACTCATGCGCACCTTTGGAAAATGGCTTGGCCGCATTTTTTTGATGCTGATCCTGGCCGCGCTTTCGATCTATGCACTCAAACGCGAGGAAATCACCCGCCTTCTGGCGGTAAATTCTTTGTTTTCAGAGGAGAAGATTATCTCCAACTTCTCCAACATGGACACGTTGTTCCTTTCCACGGAAATCGCCAAAGGCGAAACCCCGGTCAGCGCCCTAGCCAACGGCACCGACATGACCATGCCCGCCAGCTTTGATGCCTGGGCAAAGGACCGCACCGTGACCGGCATGGTGGTGCTCAAAGACGGGCAAAAAGTGCACGAAAGTTACTATCAAGACACCAATCCGGATGACCTGCGGATCAGCTGGTCGGTGGCCAAATCCTACCTATCGTCCTTGATGGGCATTGTGGTTTCCGAAGGCCTGATCAACATCAACGAACAGGTCACCACCTATGTGCCGCTGCTCAAAGGCACAGCTTATGACGGCGCCACCGTGTTAAACGTGTTGCAAATGTCTTCGGGTGTGACCTTTGACGAGGACTATCTGGATTTCAACAGCGATATCAATCGCATGGGCCGCGTCCTTGCCATGGGCGGCACGATGGACGGCTTTGCCGCAGGTCTAACGGAAACCTTCGTGGAACCCGGCAAACAGTTCCAATACGTGTCCATCGACACCCATGTGTTGGGCATGGTCATACGTGGTGCGACAGGCCGGTCGATCCCCGATTTGCTGTCCGAAAAGATCATCTCCAAACTGGGGTATGAGCAAAGCCCGCTTTATGTCACCGATGGCGAAGGCGTGGCCTTTGTGCTTGGCGGCCTCAACATCCGCACGCGGGATTATTCCCGCTTTGGCCAGATGATCCTGCAAAACGGCGCATACAACGGCACCCAAGTGGTCCCTGCGGATTGGCTCGCCGCTGCCACAGTGCCCAGCGCCAACACCAAGGAAGGCAAGCTGCACTACGGCTACCAATGGTGGATGCCCAAAGACCCGCGCGAGGGCGAGTTCTTCGGCATCGGAGTTTACGGCCAATACATCTATATCAACCGCCCCCACGGTGTGGTGATCGCGGTGAACTCCGCCGACCGCAAGTTCAAGGACAGCGGCGTGACTGATGGCAACATCGCCCTCTTCCGCAAAATCGCTGAAACAGCGGGCGGCTAACAATACGCAACCGATTCGCATAACCGATGCTGCGAGACAGGCCTAATCCAACGACCGTCCTTACCAGCAATCCTATAGTATTTCTCGGTTCTTAAAACGAAGGAGGCGCCACCTCGAGCGCCTCCTTCAGTTTTTTATGGTTCACAATGCGACGTCGTCAATGCCAATGCGCATGTTGCCTCCATTTTTCTACTCGGCACAACATTTTGTGCCCTTACATAGTATCAAGACCGCTTAATAAAGTCGACTTGGAACTTCTTTTGCGGCTCGAGGTTAGCGAATACTCGCCCGATCATCTCAAATTCTGAGGGCTTGTTAATACGCCAGTCCGCCAACGCTTGTGGCTCAACAACAGTACACCCCTCAACTTCAGATTTTCTTGACGCTAGAGCGTCAATTTGGCCAAAGTTGGACGGATATAATAGCAAGATGGCGGCCTCTTTTGCAACAACATGGTGCCGATGCTGAAAATTCACGTAGTCGCAATTCTTCTCTAATAGTTCACTTACACCAATTTCATGATGATTAACGGATCGAATCCGCAATCGGCGCCCCGCCAGATCGTCCGGTCTCTTACCTTCGAAGAACAGCATTGTTACGCCAGGTGACCCAAACGCTTCGTCAGGAGTGTCCACCGGAATGGGAATAACAGATAGAGGTTCATCCTCCTCTTTTTCCTCCCCCAGCAAAGTTGCGTGAAAAATTGTTGGCACCTGTACGCCTTTGTATTTAGGAGCAAAACTACGGAAACACGCCAACCCATCTGCGCCAATCTTCAGAACCGCTTCTCTCTCCACGCGGTCATAAGAACGGACGCCGCGGACTGATTGGTTCAAACAATCGGCTCTAACCACATGCACCAGCCTTTCAAGCTCATATGACTGTTGCGAAAACAAATTTTCGTAGATCTTAAACAAGTTTTTGCGGAAATACGGTGCCGTTGGCGAAGTGGTTAGAACGGCAGAAGATGTCGCATCCTTCGGAGTCATATCAAGAAATTCGGAGAGGCGTTGCCGATAACGTTCCCTCCGTCTCTCCCACCAATCATCATTCACGAGATTTGCAAAGCCTTTGTGAACTTCATGGATTTCGATTTCACTTTCGACATCAATTACCAAGGAATCTCCATCTTCCATTTTGGCCCGAACAACCTGGTTGTTGATCGCGGTAGAAAACAACCGACTTGCGAATGAAATTGGGTTTCTGGGCAACGATGAAGCGCTGGATCTGTCTTTAGGACAGACCATTATCTTCTGCCCCTCCTCGTTGCTGTCCATAAATGCACTAGTGGGCAGGTTTTCGGTCAGCCCCCCATCAATCAATTGATTCTCACGCAACTGACGATAGTTTTTGACAGCAAAGGGAAAGGCACAAGAATTTACCACGGCATCGACCAAATCCCCATCTTCGACGAATTCTCCAGCACCTTTGCCTAGGTCGGCCACCGAAACATACAATTTGGCGCGCTGAGAAGAGTTATTTAGCGTTTCCCAAAAATCGGGATCATCCGAAAAATCTTCAACACTCTTTGCAAAAAGGGTAGCAATGAACTTCCGGAATTTGGTCGGCTTCACCAACGGCCACCCCAACGCTATTTGCGAAACAGCAACCGCATTCTGTACTTTTGTCGACGTCTCCCTCGAAAAATGCGAAGAGGTCTCGAGAAGCAATTGTTCGCCGTTCTTTTTGGCAAAGGCCCGCAGTCCGCCAATATCAGCCTGAATCGCCAACAAACTCGCACAAATTGCGCCTGCCGAGCTTCCAGATACTCTTGTAATCTCGATGATCCCACTTTCTTCCAACTCTCGAAGAACGGACACAACGGGCAACATGTCCACAAAACGCGCACCGCCGCCCTGAAACGCAATTTGTACCTTCAAAAAACACCCCACGATCAAATAAGATGCAGCGGATCACAAAATCCATCACTTTGCAATGTTCACGACCCGAGTGTGGCTAAAAACCAGTTTGCAACGCGATCAATCGCCTAATGCACCCGCGCGCCCTGCCGGACCAACTCACTCTGGATATCCGCGATATTCAGAGTATCCAGCGCCCGTCCTTGCTGCACACTCAACGCCGCCGCCACGCCAGCCCCCTGCCCGATCACAGCACAGCACGCCATATTGCGCGTCGCCGCATGGGCCACCTTGTGCCCCGCCGTGGCACGCCCAGACACCAGCAGGTTCTTCACGCCCTGAGGCAGCAGATTACGATATGGCACCTCAAAATACCGCCCCGTGGTGGGCAGGATCAGAATGCCGTAGCCGTCAATAAACTCAGGGAAAATCCCGATACTGTCCTCAAACCGCCCCTGCTCGCGCACATCCATCTCGGTCATGCGGTAGGCCGTATCCACCTTGCGCGTATCGCGAATGCCCAGGCTCATGCCAAAGTTCCGCAAGCGCGCATTCTCGCAACCCGGCATGAAGTGTTTGAGCGCCTCAATCGCCAGCATCGCCTGCTTGCGGCCCTCGATTTCCCCCGCGGTCAAACTGTCCGGATCGGTGCCGTCTATCCCCGCCAGATGCACAAGGTTCATATAGGTCATCTCGCCACTGTCATGCACCGCACCCCAGGTGCCCGCAATTGTGTTGAGATGTGGCGGGATCAGCCCGGCCTTGATGGCCTGCGCAAACGGCTTGTGCAGAAACGGTGAGAACATCTCATCCTCTTTGCCAGAGGTCTCGATGTTCCACTCGCCGCCTCCACCCCAATCCGCATAGGTCTGTGGATCGGCTTTCACACCTTCCATAAAGGCCTTTTTATCCACGCCAGCGAGATGAAACATCACCGAGGCCGCCATCAGATCCTCACGCGGGGCCATCTGACACGGCACACCTGCCCGATGCGCAATATCCGCATCACCCGTGGCATCTATCACCACTTTCGCCAATATGGCTTCGCGTCCCGCCTTAGATTCCGTGATGATGCCTTTGATTTCATCCCCGTCCATGATCGGCGCCACAAAAGCCCGGTGCAACATCGGGTGAATGCCCGCTTTCTCCACCATGTGATCGGCCACCAGTTTGAACCCTTCACTGTCGATTTCATAGCTCAGCGACTGACTCTCCGGCACTGCCGCGCCTGCCTCTTTGGCGGCGTCCTCAAACTCCTTGGGAATACCCATGCTTTCCACGGTTTGCTCGTGCCGATACCAATGCATACCTTCCACACCCACGGTGGTGATGCTGCCGCCAAAACAGCCAAACCGCTCCACCAGCGTAACCTCCACGCCCGCCCTTGCAGCCGCCAAAGCCGCTGACAAGCCACCGGGACCGGAGCCCACAACCAACACCTCGGTTTCGTGGATCACATCAATCTGGCGGGCGGGTTCAAGAATCTGTTTCATGCGCCCATGCTTAGCTGCGCACCGCGAGGGGTCAATCCAAACCTGAATGGCCATTTAAGTTTTTCCGGTCCATCACGACGTCAACACCGTTGCTTGCTGCAATCGCCCTATGCCAAAGTCGGGACATGGTAGAAAAAGACAGCTCTGTGAATGTTCTGGGCGGCACGCTCGCCTCTTGTTCCACCGAACCTTTGACCGGTTTTTTCCGCGACGGGGCCTGCAACACCTGTGATCAGGACCAAGGCAGCCACACCGTCTGCGCCGTCATGACCGCCGAATTTCTCGCTTACTCCAAATATGTTGGCAACGATCTCTCAACTCCACGGCCAAACTTCAATTTTGTTGGCCTGAAATCGGGGGATTCCTGGTGCCTCTGCGCCGCTCGCTTCCTGCAGGCCCACGACGAAGGCTGCGCTCCCAAAGTCAACCTTGCCGCAACCCATATGCGCGCTTTGGACATTGTGCCCTTGCGGGTCTTGCAAGAGCACGATGTCAGCCAAACCAGCTGATCCGCGCCTCTGATCAACACACTAACCGTCGACATCTTCCGCCAACAGGTCTTCCAAAAACAAGCTAAGAAGCTGTGTTCGTCCGCTGACCCCTGCTTTGCGGTAAATCGCATTGCTTTGAGCTTTCACGGTGCCGTCAGATGTGTTGCGCAACGCCGCAATCTCCTGAATCGACATACCTTTTATGGTGAACAACGCCACGTCCCGCTCCGCCGGCGTCAGCGACCACGCCTGAAACGTCGCCTCCAGATGCTCCCGAAACGCACTCTGAACCCCACGTAGACTTTCCTCCACCTGTGCCTTCTGCGCCAGTGTCCGCCGCAGCGCCAGCCAGCCCAGAACAACACCCAGCAACAGCCCCAAAGCGGCGCCAATTTCCAGTAACTCACGGGTTTGCCAACTTATTGGAGACGACCGCGCCCCAACAACTGTCAGCGTGATGTCCGCAACAAAGAAAAACGCACAAGCCCCCTGCAAGGCCACCAACGCAAAAAGAAGAAACGGCCGGTTCACGCAGCCGACCTCATGAGTACGGCACGACCACGAATTTTAGTCATCATCATCATCATCATCGTCATCGTCGCCGTCGTCATCATCGTCGTTATCGTCATCGTCGTCGTTATCATCGTCATCGCCGCCGTGGTCGTCATCATCACGGTCGTCGCCATCGTCGCGATCCTCGTCATCATCATCGTCATGATCGTCGTCGCGGTCATCTTCTTCTCTGTCCCGCCGGTTCTCCGCGCGATCTTCTTTGTCGCCTTCTTCGCGCATGCCCCCGCCCAGCAGCCAGCCACCGCTGCCAGTGGAGTCTTCATCCCAGTAATCTCGCAGAATTTCGCCGGTCCGTGGATTGAAAATAATCTCCCGTTCCCGCCCTTCACGCAGCGCCTCAACCCGCACACGCCCAAGAAAGGTGCGAGACACCTTGATCTGGCCAAAGCCCTGATCAGAAAGTTGGCGTGTGATCGCGTCCACACGGCCATCCGCCAGGGCTGGAGTGGCCAGGCAAGTGCTCACCACAGCAAGCACGGAAAGCGTTTTGACCAATTTTTTCATGCATTTAATCCAACAAAAACCGGCGCCAACCAAAGCCAGCGCCGGTGGGTTGCGGTTATGGTCCCTCTTAATTCTCTATCACGAAGTCCCATAACAATCACGCCGCAATCAGACCAAAAGCCCGGTTTTAGTCGTCATCTTCTTCGTCGTCTTCGGCATCATCATCGTCATCATCGTCGTCGTCATCTTCGTCATCATCATCGTCTTCGTCATCATCATCGTCATCGTCATCACTGCCGTGATCATCGCTTTCGTCTTCTTCGTTATCGTCTTCTTCGTTTTCGTCGTCATGATCATCATCATCGTCGTCGTCATCATCGTTATCGTCGTGATCAT
>NZ_CAJXIV010000028.1 GCF_913054185.1 uncultured Shimia sp. | reverse complement strand
GTCGATTTTCCGCAGCCTGACGGCCCGACAATGCAGATGATTTGTTGGTTTGGGATGTCGAGTGTGATGTCGCGCATCACCTCAACGCCATCATAGGAATGGCCAATGCCATCAAGCCTGATGTCCATGTTGTGCCTCAAGAAGTCTGCGGCGGGGCGGCCCAGGCAGCCCCGCCTGAGGGCGTTTAAGCGCCGGTTGTTTCCACGTAGGAGCTGTCTACAAGTGTGTCGAGGGTGATGTCTGCGTCCACCAAGCCTTCGGATTGGAACCAGCTCAGTTGGTCCTGAACGGAGCCCACGTTCAGCGCCGCACCGGAACTGATGCGCATGGTTCCGTTGATGATGGATCCGGCTGCCTTGGCGCGTTCGCGGTCTGTGTAGACGTATTTGTGGATGAGATCGACCATCGCGTCCTGATCCGCAGTGCCGTCAATCATGGCGGCAGAATAGTCATCCACGCCTTTGGAGAAGCCAGCCAGGAAGCTTTCGGTCTGACCACGTTCGTTGGCCGCATTGTTGGCGGAGGTGAACACGGTTGTGACCTGATAGTCCGGGATGTAGTCCGAGACGTTGCCGGCAATGTGCCATGCGCCAGCTTTTGCCAGAGGTTTGGCAATGTGCGGCACAATCGACCAGCCGTCCACCTGACCAGACTTCATCGCGCCGATGATCGCGCCAACCTTTTGCAAAGGGGTGAAGTTCAGATTGATGCCCTCGGCCGCCGCCATTTTTGCGCCCATGTAGTGGAAAGACGAGCCAGCTTGGGTGACGGCGTATTTCTTGCCATCCAGGTCTTTGAGGCTTTTGACGCCGGCTTGATACGAGGCATCGGAGATCAGGTATTTCTGCCCATCAATGCCCGCTTCTTCTTGCAACGCACCGCCAATCACTTTGATTGCGCCTTTGTCAGCCAAGCTGATGAGGCCGCCAGAAATCGCGGTCACGGCATAATCGATGTCGCCGCTTGCAATGGCGACGGCCATTGGTTGCGCCGCTTGGAAAAATTCAAATTCCACATCCAGGCCTGCTTCGGCGAAGTATCCGCGCTCAAAGGCCACGAAGTTGCCGGAGTGGGATGTGAAGCGCAGCGCGCCCACTTTGATTTTCTTGTTCATGGCCAATGCAGGCGCGGCCAAACCGCTTGCTGCAACAGTGCCGCCCATCAGGGCCAGTGCCTTCCGGCGAGTAAGTTTGATCACGTTATCCTCCCAATGATCTGATTTAGATGTCTGGTTGTAGTTCAGACTTGATATCTGCCACCAAAGCCGCGATTGCGGCGTCACGGTCTCGGGTCAAAACCGCATCGACAAGTGCGCGTTGGTTGGCGCAACGAGCCGTAAAATCAAGCTGCCCTTCGCGGAGCAGGGCCAGTCGATACCGGCGGCTTTGATTGTATAGTTTTCGCTGAAGGTCGATCAGTCGCGGGCTGCCGCAGGCATCAATAAGCGCATATGAAAAGGCGCGGCATGCTTCATCCCATTGCATTGCGGTCAAATCATCAGCGTTTTGGGCGATGTCATCTTCAGCTTTGCGAAGCGCATGATGCGCGGCAATTACGCGGCCTTCCCAAGCAACATCTCCTGTGTCAATGGCGAGGCCGAGGGCCAGTTTTTCGATCTCCGTCCGCACCATCAGAATGTCTCGCACGTCATCCTCAGTTGCTGAGGCGACGCGAAATCCGCGCTGAGATGTGGCCTCCACCAGCCCTTCGGCGGTGAGCAATCGCAACGTTTCGCGCATGGAGTGATTTGACCCACCATAACGCGCGCGCAGGCTTTGAAGTTTGAGCTTTTGGTCGGGCAACAAAGTGCCAAAAGAGATGTCGCGCCGCAAAGCCGCCGCAAGCATCGCAATGACGGTGTCGTCTTCCTGAGTGTCGCGCCGAAGGATCATTTTGTCGCCCAAAACAGATAATGTTGGACATTTTTGAAAACAATGGGCGCTTTGAGTCAAGCGGATTGTTGTTGGGTCTGGCAAGCCGCCGTGGTTTTGCGTGCGGTTCCAATACGCCATAGGGCTCTGTGCGAAGGAGGCGGGGAGAGCCTGTGGGCGTTTTAGAAAGTCAACTAGCCCCAATGCGCTCCCAAAGGTCTGTGGCGACAACGCCCGGGGGGCGATCTCTGCGCCTAATTTTGTAAAGGACCGTATGGCGCGGGGGGAAGCCCGCCAGATTCAGGGGCCGCAAAGCGCCTGCCTGGCGTTCATTGATTGTCATGTGATCCGGCATACCGCCCCAACCCAAGCCAGAGACAATCACCTTTTTCTTGGCGCTAAGATCGGAGACCGTCCATTTGCGTCCCCCTGGTAGGACGTCCCGGCTTTGCGTATAGGCGTCGCCGCCGGATCCTGCGGTGACAACTTGGATGTAGCTTTGCATGTCGGACACAGACAGTGCACGGGGGCCGGCGGGCAGGTCCAATTTGGGGCTGGCGACGGGGCGAATTGTCACCTCTGCGACGGGTTCGGCTTCAACGTCATCCATCGGCACGCCATCCATCGAAGCCAACGCGATATCTGCCTTGCCCTCCATCAACCTGGCCACTGGCCCACCCATCATTTCCATGGCCAACCGGATATGTGTCGTGGGGTGTTTGTGGCCAACATCCGTCAATGCGGACAACAGCGGATCCAGGTCCATCGTTGCGGTTACTGCAAGGCTCACTTCAGGCTCCACACGGGCGCGAAGTTGCGCTGCAGTTGATCGCAAGTCCTGCATCTGACGCAGAACACGAGAGGCTTCACGATAAAATACCTCACCAGCAGGCGTCAGGGCTGGGCGGTAGGCTGCGCGGCTGAACAGCGCAATCTCAAGTTCTTCTTCGAGCAGGCGGATTGTGTGGCTGACGGCCGATTGGGACTTGTTCAGCCGTTCTGCCGCGCCGCGAAACGTGCCGGTTGAGACAATTGCGTCTAACGCCAAAAGTTGATCGTGTTTCAATAGAGCGCCTTAATGATCGATTTTCTCAATCATTAAGGTGAGAACACAATATTATCAATTTGTGGTTTTGGCGTTTAGCCATGGGGCATCTTTTATCACAGGAGCATCCCATGAAACTGTACTACAAACCCGGAGCCTGCTCGTTGGCCAGCCACATCATTTTACATGAAGTGGGGCTCACCCATGACATTGAAATGGTAGACACCGAGGCGGGGCTCACCGAAGCCGGGGCGGACTATCACCTGATCAACCCAAAAGGATATGTGCCCGCGTTGGAATTGGACACAGGCGGCGTGCTCACCGAAGGACCAGCCATTCTGCAGTTTATCGCGGACAGCAACGCTGAGGCGGGTTTGGCACCAGCTGCAGGAACGTTGGACCGCGCGCGGGTGAATGAGCAACTCAATTGGATTGGAACCGAGTTGCACAAGGCCTTTGGGCCGCTGTTTCGAAACGACACGTCCGAGATTGGCAAAGACACTGCGCGCACCGCGGTCGCAAGCAAATTTGATCTGATCGAAGCACAGTTGAAAGATGGCCGAAAATGGCTGGTTTCTAACCGGTTTTCTGTGGCTGACGCCTATTTGTTCGTGGTGTCAAACTGGGCCAACTTCACCGAAATCGACATTACGCGGTGGCCTCACCTGGCTGCGTTTGTGACCCGTGTGGCCTCGCGCCCTTCGGCTCAACGTGCGATGCGCGCAGAGGGGCTGATCCAATGACTGCATCTGATTTCAAAGCCGTTGGCGCGCTGATGGAAACCTACTTTGAGGGGCTGCATCAGGCAGACAGTGTGTTGTTGCGAACGGTGTTTCATCCGCAGTTGGCTTACGTTTGCGCCACTCCGGGGGATGAGTTGTTTCTTGACCTGGAGACCTACATGGACCGTGTGAATGGGCGTGAACCGCCGGCCAAACGTGGTGATCCGCGCAGCGAACGGGTTCTGGAAATTGCGTTCCCGGGGGAGCGTTTGGCACATGTCACAGCACAAATGAGCATGATGGGGCGTGTGTTTCTGGATGTGCTCACGCTGGTTGATGACGGTACTGGCTGGCGCATTGTGACCAAAGTCTTCACCTACGTTCCACAAGAGGATTGAGTGATGCCCTATGTGAATATCGAAGTGACCCGCGAAGGTGGTCCAAATGGCGACGGCCCAAGCGCGGATCAAAAGGCCGAATTGATTGCAGGGGTCACGGACCTGCTACAGAGCGTATTGGGCAAAAGCCCAGCAACCACCTTTGTGGTGATCACTGAGGTTGCGCTGGAGGATTGGGGCATCGGTGGACTGCCCGTGGAGGCGTATCGGAGGCAGGCGCATTAAATCGAAACGGCGACCCCGATGGGCGTGGCTTGCGAAGGTTCTCTGTGGCATGGGGATGCTTTGCAGGCTCGCGCCACAGACGGGACGCAACAGTGGGGCGCGACTGGGTTTTTGAGTGTGCAAGGTAGTGCGGACCAATGGGCGTGGTGGCGAAGGGCAAGTTTCGCGACTTGCCATCAAAAATCTGGTGTAGGCTCAAATTGCTACCTTTGCGAAGGATCCTTGAGATGACCCCTGAACAGATCAATTTGGTGCACGACAGCTTTCGGAAGGTGACGCCGATTTCAGAAGACATTGCGGATCTGTTTTATGGCCGATTGTTTGATCTGGAGCCGCAGTTGCGGCCTCTGTTTGCCGAGGACATGGGCGGGCAAAAGAAAAAGTTTATGCAGATGTTGGAGTTGGTGATGAAATGCCTCAACGCACCGGGGCGGTTTTTGCCTGCGGTTGTTGCATTGGGGCAGCGGCATAGTGGGTATGGGGTGACACCCGCGCACTACACATGTGTCGGCGAAGCATTAATGTGGGCGTTACATCAGGGGCTTGGCGAGGCGTTCACAGAGGATGTGCAAATGGCCTGGGTTGCGGCCTATGGGACCTTGGCCGATGTGATGATTGGCGCCGGTTCTGAGCAAGCATAAAAAAGCCCCCGCCACAGATGCAGCGGGGGAAGTTTCCTCACGGGGGAAGGCGATCCTAGAAGAAGCCCAACTTGTTTGGGTTGTAGCTCATCAGGATGTTTTTAGTCTGCTGGTAGTGGTCCAGCATCATCTTGTGGTTTTCGCGGCCAATCCCGGACTGTTTGTAGCCACCAAACGCTGCGTGGGCCGGATACGCGTGGTAGTTGTTCACCCAAACACGGCCAGCTTCGATGGCGCGGCCAAAGCGGTAACAGGTGTTGGCGTCACGCGACCAAACACCGGCGCCGAGGCCGTACATGGTGTCATTTGCAATCTCGAGGGCCTCTTCTTCGGTTTTGAAGGTTGTCACGGAGACAACCGGGCCAAAGATCTCTTCCTGGAAGACGCGCATCTTGTTGTGGCCCTTCAGGATGGTGGGTTGGATGTAGTTGCCACCTGAAAGCTCACCGTTGAATTTGGCTGCTGCGCCGCCGGTCAGCACTTCGGCACCTTCTTCAACCCCGATGGTCAGATAGGAGAGAATTTTCTCTTGCTGCTCCACGGAAGCCTGTGCACCCACCATGGTTTCCGGGTTACGCGGGTCACCCTGTTTGATGGCCTGAACGCGGGCGATGGCACGCTTGATGAACTCTTCGTAGATGTCTTCCTGGATCAGCGCGCGAGATGGGCAGGTGCAGACTTCGCCTTGGTTAAACGCAAAGAGCACAAAGCCTTCGACAGCTTTGTCGAGGAAGGCGTCATCTTTGGCCATGACATCAGAGAAGAAGATGTTTGGCGATTTGCCGCCCAGTTCCAGTGTGACCGGGATCAAATTGTCGGTGGCCGCTTCCATGATCTTTTTGCCGGTGGCGGTGGAGCCGGTGAAGGCAATTTTGGCGATGCGCTTGCTGCCAGCCAGTGGGGCACCCACTTCTGCACCGTAGCCGTTTACGATGTTCAGAACACCAGCAGGCAGGAATTCGGACATGATTTCCGCAAGGATCATGATCGCGGCTGGGGTTTGCTCAGCTGGCTTCAGCACGATGCAGTTGCCGGCGGCCAATGCAGGTGCCAGTTTCCAAGCGGCCATCAGGATGGAGAAGTTCCATGGGATGATCTGGCCCACAACGCCCAGAGGCTCGTGGAAGTGGTACGCTACGGTGTCCGCGTCGATTTCGGACATGTTGCCTTCCTGACCACGCAGTACGCCCGCGAAGTAGCGGAAGTGGTCGGCAGACAGCGGAATGTCGGCGGCCATGGTTTCGCGGATTGGTTTGCCGTTGTCCCAGGTCTCTGCTTGCGCGAGGCGCTCCAGGTTGGCGTCGATGGCGTCCGCGACTTTCAACAGCAGGTTGGAGCGTTCAGCCGCAGAGGTTTTGCCCCAGGCGCCTTTGGCGGCATGGGCGGCGTCCAGTGCTTTTTCGATGTCCGCGGCGTCAGAGCGCGCGACTTCGCAGACTTTCTCGCCGGTGATCGGGGTGACGTTGTCAAAGTAGCGGCCGTTGACCGGTGCAACAAATTCGCCGCCGATGAAATTGTCGTAGCGAGCTGCAAATGGCGAGACATAGGTGCCTGCCTCTGTGTGGGTCATGTCGTTCATAATTTCCTCCTCATATGCCGATCTCCTCCGATCGGATTGCGGGGAGGATGGCGTGTGCGGAGGCGCGCGTCATGGAGGGGGCAAACGGTTGTGCAAACGAGGTGTCTCAGCGGTGAGACACATGTGGTCACGTTTCGTTGAGGCCGAGGCGTTTCATGCGGCGATAGAGCGTGGCGCGGCCTATGCCAAGCTGGCGCGCCGCCTGGCTGATGTTGCCGTCTGCGCGGGCGATGGCGCGCACCACGGCGGCACGTTCGGCTTTCTCAAAGCCGGTGGGACCATCCTCGCGTCCCAAGATGTCTGCTGCCGGGCGCGGCGACAGTGGGGAGCTGGCTTCCATGCCAAAGACGCGGCGGGCCTCGCGGGTGGCGCCCACCACCAAATCGTCACTGTCGATGGCAAGCAGGGTGGCGGCCTCGGCGTCTTCGCTTTCTGCCACCACAATGCGGGCGGTTGGGAAGGTGGCGCGGAAGTGGGCTTCTTCGATGGCGCGTGCGGTTTGGGCGACCTGGGCAGCGATCAGGCGATTGAAGGCTTCGGTTTGATCCGCGCGGGCGGAGGAAACGTCCAGAGCGGCGACGATTGTGCCGTCGCTGCCATAAATCGGGGCGTCGATGCAGCTCATGCCGGTGTTGCAGGCAAAGAAGTGTTCGTCGCGGTGGATGATCAGGCGACGGCCTTCGGTCAGGCAGGTGCCAATGCCGTTGGTGCCTTCCTGCGCTTCGCTCCAGTCGGCCCCATTGCAGAGCCCCCAATGGTCAAAGGTGGAGGCGTCGGCGTCGCTGAGCCGTTGATCCAGGATCACGCCTTTGGCGTCCGACAAAAACACGCCGCAACCAGATTGGCCGACAAGGGCATAAAGCGCGTCGAGGCGTGGGGCGGCGACGGTCATAAACGTGTCGAGAGTTGCGCGTCGGTGTTTGAGGCAGTCTTGTGTGACACGGGCCACGTCGCGTTTGGAGGCTGGGTCCAATCCGTGTTTATGGGCAGAGCGGCGCCAGCTTGCGGCGAGGCGGGAGTGTGCGGCAGCAGAGGGCGAAAAAGCAGCGTCCAGAACGCGGTCAACATGGGAAATGGGGCGCATGAGGGTCGCTCCGATTGTGTAACAAACAGGGGGCTGGCTGAAACTGGCTGCGGGTCTTGAAGGTAAGCTACTGGAAAGCGAGGGAAGTGCAACTGCGACCAAAGGCGCGGGCGCGGCGCAAAGAAAGGGCGACATCATGGTGATGCCGCCCTTGGGGAGGTGTCTTAAGGATAGAACCGGCTGGCCAGATCTTAGGTTTCTGTGGTTGGATCCAAGGCGGCTGGCAGGTTTTGGTAGCACACCGGGCGCAGGAAGCGGCGGATGGACAGAGTGCCTACAGAGGTGGCACCAAAGTTGGTGGAAGCCGGGTAAGGGCCGCCATGCACCATTGTGTCACTGACTTCCACGCCGGTCGGGAAGCCGTTGGCCAGAATGCGGCCTGCCTTGCGTTCCAGAATGGGCAGCAGGCTTTGCGCGGCTTCGGTGTCGGCGTCATCCATGTGAAGGGTGCAGGTGAGCTGGCCTTGTAGTTGTTTGGCAACGGCGCGCATTTCGTCGAGGGTGTCCGCAACCAGGATCACGCCAAGCGGGCCAAAGACCTCTTCGCCAAGCACTTCGTTGGCGAGCCAATTTTTTGCCGTGGTTTGGTAGAGGTACGGTGTGGCGCCGCGCAGGTCGCAGCTGGTTTTCAGGAGTTCCTGAACGCCGGTGGTCTCGGCCACAAGAGTTTGACCTTTGCGGTAAGCAGCGGCGATGCCGTCAGTGAGCATGGTTTGCTCTGGTTGATCAGACAGCGCAGCGGTGGCTTCTTGGGCAAAGGCCTTGGCATCCGCGCCTGCCAGCACCACGGCGATGCCTGGGTTGGTGCAGAACTGGCCTGCGCCCATGGTCAATGAGCCTGCCCAACCGGTGGCCAGATCGCTGCAGCGGTTGGCAAGCGCGGCCTCAAAGATGAACATCGGGTTCACAGACCCAAGCTCGCCAAAGAAGGGGATGGGTTCCGGACGGGCGGCGCAGAGATCAAACAGCGCACGGCCACCGGCCAGAGAGCCGGTGAAGCCTACTGCCTTGATCAGCGGGTGTTGCACTAAGGCAGATCCAACAGCGCGGTTGCCGCCTTGGATCAGGCTGAACACACCGGGGTGCAGGTCACAGGATTTGATTGCAGCGAGGATGGCCTCAGCGATGATTTCGCCAGTGCCGGGGTGGGCGGAGTGGCCTTTGACCACAACTGGACAACCAGCGGCCAGAGCAGCGGCGGTGTCGCCACCGGCGGTGGAGAACGCGAGTGGGAAGTTGGAGGCACCAAACACGGCCACAGGACCAATCGGGCGCTGCATCATTTTCAGCTCGGGGCGCGGAGCTGGAGCGCGATCGGGCAGGGCAGGATCGTGGCGCAGATCGAGATAGTCGCCTTTGAGGATGTGCTCTGCAAACAAACGCAGCTGACCGGTGGTGCGGCCGCGCTCGCCTTGCAGGCGGGCTTCGGGCAGGCCGGTTTCTTGCGTGCCAATTTGGGTGATCGCATCTGCGCGGGCTTCGATTTCATCCGCGATGGCGTTCAGGAAGGCGGCGCGGGTGTCGCGAGTGGAGTAGCCAAAGCTCCAGAAGGCGTCTTCGGCGGCCTGTACGGCGGCGTCGACATTGTTGACAGTGCCAACCGAGAAGTCATGGGCTGGGCCGTGGGCAGGTTCAGACGGGAATTTGGCGTCGCCGGACACCCAGGTGCCAGCAATAAGGTGGTTGCCGTGAGGGACAAAAGTCATGTGGGACTCGCTGTTTGAAGGATCAGTTATGGATATTGTATCCAATTTGATTGAGCGTGCAAGTCCGTTCCGGCAAAAAGCGGCTTCGTCTCAGGTTTCGATGGCGCGTTTGGCTTCGATAAGCTCGAGCAGCTCGGTTTTTGTGCGTTCGATATGGGCCGCCAAAAGATCACAGGCTGCATCTTCATTTCGCTCGCGGGCCAGTTTGAGCAGGTTGCGGTGCTCTTCTTTGGCCGGCTCGCGCTGTTCCATCACACTCAGATGCAGGCGCACATAGCGATCAGATTGGAGGTTGATACGGTCAAGGATGTCTTTGGTCAGGCTACGTCCGGCGGACGCGTAAAGAGCGCTGTGATACTCATGGTTCAAAGTGCCCCAGCGTGCCACATCATCCTCGTCATACGAGGCTTCCATTTGCTGTAAGATGGTCTCACACTTGTCAAAATCGGTGAGCGACATTTGCGGAATTGCACGGCTAAAGAGATCGGTTTCAATCAGGATGCGCAGGTCAAAGATTTCACCAATCTCGGCAATGGAGTGCTTGGTGACCGTGCCGCCGCGATTGTTAGCCCATTGGATCAGACCTTCGGCGTTGAGCCGTTTGAGGGCTTCGCGGATTGGCATGCGGGAGACGTCATACTCCTCAGCAAGAGCTTCTTGGCGGATTGGCTCCCCTTCAGACATGTCGCCGCTCAGGATGCGCTCACGCAGATCGTTGGCGATCATCTCCGGCAGACTCTGTTTGGTAACCGCGCGCTTCCCAGTCATGCCGTATCCCTCATATAAAGCTGTGTTTTGGATACAGGTACCGGCTGTATGCTGATTTTCCAACAAGATTTGTGCTTGTGAGGAAGTTTTCCAGCTTGAGATGTGGCTTGAGTCTATTGTATCCGATATCCACTGAATGCGCTTGGGAGAGGTATCAATGGCTGAAATGGTTGAGATCACGCTGGAAGATGTGCGCCAGCTTGCGGTGCAAACCTTATCAGACGTTGGCTATGGCGCGGGCCATGCGGCTGCAATTTCCGAGATGCTGTACCAATGTCAGCGGGATGATTGCCAGTCCCACGGGCTGTTCCGCCTGTTTATGTGCCATCAAACGATGAAGGCCGGAAAGATTGACGGGCATGCGGTGCCACATATTGCCCCGTCAGACGGCGCGATCGTGCGGGTGGACGCGCGGGATGCGATGTCTATTTTGGCGGTGAATGAGGCGATGCCGACGATGATCGAGAAGGCCCGTAAGTTTGGCATGGCGGCGATGGCGGTGAATAACTGCTTCCATTTCTCCGCGCTTTGGCCAGAGGTGGAGCGGCTTTCAAAAGAAGGGTTGGCAGGTTTGTCGATGGTGCCAAGCCATTCCTGGGTTGCGCCGGCAGGGGGCAAACGGGGCACTTTGGGGACCAATCCATTGGCGTTTTCCTGGCCGCGTACGGGTAAAAATCCATTTACGTTTGATTTTGCCACCAGTGGGTTTGCACGGGGAGAGATTGAGCTGTACCTGCGGGCTGGCAAGCCTTTGCCAGAAGGTGTGGCGGTGGATGTGGGTGGCAATCCAACCACCGATCCGCAGGCGGCGCTGGATGGCGCAATGCTGACCTTTGGTGGCTACAAAGGGTCCGCTTTGTCGATCATGATTGAGCTGATGGCGGGGCCGTTGATTGATGATTTGACCAGCGCGGAAAGCATGGCTTTTGCCGAAGGGCAGGGTGGCGCGCCCTATCATGGGCAGATCATTCTGGCGTTTGATCCCTATCACCTAAGTGGCGGGCGTGTGGCTGACAATGACGCGCAGGCAGAGCGGTTGTTTGCGGATATTCTGGATCAGGGCGCACGGTTGCCGTCTCAGCGCCGGTTTGAGGCGCGGTCACGCAATACAGAGCGTGGATTTGTCGAGGTGCCCAAAGCGCTTCTGTCGGATCTGAAGAAACTGGGCGGCTGATCGGCTGCCCAGCTTGTTTTAAGCGCCCCAGGTGTCGCTGAGGCGGTAGCCGGTGGGCCAGGGGTCTTCAGGGTCCAGCATGTGCTGATGAATGCCGGTGACCCAGCCGCGGCCGGAAATTTCCGGGACAATGGCTGGGCGGTCGCCAACGGTTGTGCTGTCTACGATGCGGCCGGAGAAGCGCGAGCCGATGATGGAAACGGCTTCAAACGTCTCGTTTGGTTTCATCTGACCTTTGGCGGCCATGAGCGCCATGCGGGCAGACACGGCCGTGCCCGTGGGCGAGCGGTCCACCTTGCCCGGCTGGATCGCGACGGCGGATTTACCTGTGAGGCCGGTCTCGGTACGGGAAAGCGGGCCGCAGAAGGCACAGAAGGAGATGTGGTTCCAATCCGGGTTTTCTGGGTGTGTGAAGCCAAGCTGGTCGTTGGCGGCGTTGGTGATGGCCACGCCAAGACGCGCGATGTCCTTGGCCTCGTCTTCGACAATGTCAAAGCCAAGTGCTTGCGCGTCGACAACCACAAAGCTGTCACCGCCATAAGCTGTGTCGACCGTGATGGTGCCATGGCCCGGCACCTCGAGTGGCACGCCAATTTTGTCAGCAAAGCTGGGCAGGTTTTGCACAAAAATGCGCTGTGCCTTGCCGTCTTTGCATTCGGCGCGGACTTTCACCAAACCGCCGGGGGCCTCCAGCGTCATAAAGGTCTCTGGTTCCTGCATTGGGACGATACCACCATCCAGAAGCACGGTCGAAACGCAGATCGAGTTGGAGCCGGACATTGGGGGCGTGTCTTCGGGCTCCATGATGATCCAGGCGGCGTCGGCGTCCGGGTGCTTGGGCGGGACCAAGAGGTTCACGTGGCGGAAGACACCGCCACGGGGTTCGTTCAGGACAAAGTTCCGCAGGGTTTGATCTTTGGCAATGAAGCTGCGTTGCTCCCAAATGGTGTCGCCCGGTGGTGGGGTCACACCGCCGACGATCACGTCGCCCACTTCGCCTTCGGCATGGGCGGAGATCACGTGGATGGTTTTGCTGCTGCGCATTATGTGGTCCTTCAGCGATAAGTGGCGACAGGATCGCCCAGAGCGTCAAACACAGGTGTGATGCCAAGACCGCGTGTGTCCGGTGCGGTCATGCGGCCATTTTTGCGCTTCGGTGCACCCTCGGCGATGGTGACTGTGCCGTAAGAGTTGAAGTCTGTCGCGGAGAAAGTGAATTCCGCGGGTGTGGAGCGGGCCAAATGAGCAATCGCGGCGGTGGTGATGTCGCCGCCCCAGGTGTCTTCGATGGTCATAGGGATGCCATGGGCCACGCAGAGGTCGCGCATCTGGCGGGCTTTAGTGAGACCGCCGACCTTGGAGATTTTCAGGTTGATGGCGTCCATCGCGTCCTCAGCGATGCCTTTCACCAAGGTGTTGGGCGTGTCGATGACCTCGTCCATCACAAACGGCAGGGAGGTGCGGCGGCGGATCGAGACGCTTTCCTCATAGGTCAGGCAGGGTTGTTCGATATAGACGTCGAGATTGGCAACGGCGTTCACAACACGAGCGGCCTCGTGGCGGGTCCAGCCGGTGTTGGCGTCGGCCACGAGTTGATCGGTCTTTTTCAGCACGGCGCGGGTGGCGTGGATGCGGTCAATGTCGTCATTGGCTTCGCCGCCTACCTTGAGTTGGAATTTGGTGTAGCCTTCCGCTGCATAACCTTCGATTTTCTTGGCCATGACATCCGGGTCTTCCTGACTGATGGCGCGGTAGAGCACCATGTCGTCTTGCGCAGCCCCGCCCAGCAGGGTGTAAACCGGCAGCAGAGTGGCTTTGCCCAGCAAGTCCCAGCAGGCGATGTCGACAGGGGCTTTAGCATAGGGGTGACCGCGTAGGGCGGCGTCCATGGTGCGGTTGATTGCGCCAATGTTGAGCGGGTCTTGGCCAATGAGGTGCGGCGCCAGCTCTGCCAGACCGGCGCGCACGCCTTTGGCAAAAGACGGCAGGTAGGCGGAGCCAAGTGGGCAGCATTCGGCGTAGCCTTTGAGACCTTCATCGGTGAGAATTTCCAGCACCGTGCTGTCAAACACCTCGATGAAGTTGCCGTTGGACCAGTTGTAACGGCCTTCTTTCAGAGGCAGGTCAACTTGGTAGACGTTCAAACCAGAGATTTTCATGGATGCGCTCCTTTCAGAAACGGGTGGCCGCATAGGCGGTGAGAGGGATGGCTGGGGTGGCATTGTCCACGAGGTCCGCGATCAGTTCAGCGGTGCCAGCGGATTGGGTGAGGCCGAGGTGGCCGTGACCAAAGGCGTAGAGGATGTTACTGCTGCGGGCAGAGGGGCCGATGACGGGCAGGCTGTCAGGCATGGACGGGCGGAAGCCCATCCATTGCTTGCCGCCGGAGGTGTTTAGCGCTGGCATAAATTGGGCTGCCTTTTGTAAGAGTATGTCAGCGCGTTTGTAATTTGGTTTGAGCTTCAGGCCGCCAAGTTCCACAGCGCCGCCCACGCGCACGCCGCCGTTGATCTTGGTTACGACAAAACCGTGCCCCCAAAAGGTTAGGTGGGTGCGCAGCGGGAAAGCACCAGCGGGTAGCGTGGTGTTATAGCCCCGCTCTGTTTCCAGCGGAATCTTGTCGCCCATGGTTTGGGCGAGGTGGCGCGACCAAGCGCCAGCAGCGACAATCACCTTGGGCGCGGTGATGGGGCCATTTTCCGTATACACAACGGCCGCGCTGTCATGGCATTTCAGCGCGTGAATGTTGGCGGTGTCGATGCGTCCGCCAAGGGAGAGAAACGTGTCAGCGAGGTGCTGGGTCCACGCTTGTGGATCAACTGTGTTCATCCAAGCAGGAGTAAAGACCGCGTGGGTGAACCGAGGATCAAGGCCGGGCTGGATATCTGCGATGGCGTCCGGGCTTTCAAGCATTTGAAAGTCGATGCCATGGGCGCGGCGGAGGTCCCAGCCGGGCAAGCTGGCGCGGAATTCTTTTGTGCCTTCATAGAGCTGTAACTGGCCTTCGCGCTGCATCATGTCTTCGCCATTGAAAGCGGTGATCTGGCGTTCCAACGCAGCGCGGGAGTGGGTCATTAGCTGAGTTTGGGCATCTACTGAGGCGGCGTAGCGGTCTTTCCAGCTGGCACGCCAGAAGCGCAGCATCCAAGGGGCAATTTTTAGCGCGTAGGAGGGGGGAAGCGACAGGGGCCCAAGCGGATCAAGCAGCCATTTGGGGGCTTTGCGCATGATGCCAGGGGTCGCCAAAGGCTCAATGTCGGTGAAGGCAAAGGCGCCTGCATTGCCGCTGGAGGCTTCGGTTGCGATGCCTGTGCGATCCAACACGCGGACTTGATGGCCGCGGCGTTGCAATTCCAGCGCGGTGGAGATGCCGATGATGCCGGCGCCAATAACGATGATGTCGTTTGTCATGCCTGTGACCTGTCGTGAGAGGATTTAACCGGACAGGCAAGGGGAGGGATGTCTGTCCGGAAGGCGCTAATGCGCGATGCCGTGTTTGAAAGGGTCTTCGGTTTCAAACAGGATAGTGCTTTGTGCGGTGACAAACGCCTGTCCTGTGATGGAGGGGATCACGCCGCCGTTGGGGCCGGTTTGATACGACAGCGTGTAGGGGCTGCCGATCACGCTGTGCTGTACGATCTCTTCACCCGCCGCCAAGCGGTTGTCTGCGGCCAAACAGGCCAGCCGGGCGGAGCTGCCTGTACCACAAGGAGAGCGGTCGTAGGTGTCGTCCGGGCAGAGCACAAAGTTGCGACTGTGCACGCCTTTCTCCGGCGCTTCGCCCTGGAAGATCACGTGATCAATGGGTTCGCCATTCTCCCCACCAGCATCGATGCCATTGGCAGCCTCACGTATGGCGATGCCCATGTCCGTCAGTGCGCGGATGTTGCCGATGTTGACTGGCAAAGGGCTGGGATCAAGGATGAAGAACCAGTTGCCACCATAAGCCACGTCTCCGGTGATCGCACCGTAACCTGGTACGTCCACGGTGACCTGTTTGCGCACGCGACGGCTTTCGACGTTTCGCACGGTCACAGTGTTGGCATCGCTGAGTTCCACCTCAACCACACCAGCCGGGGTTTCGACGCGATGCACACCAGGAGTGATGCGGCCCAGATGTGCCAATGTCACGGTGAGGCCAATGGTGCCGTGGCCACACATGCCAAGCACGGCGCCCATGTCAAAATAGATCACACCGGCCACACAGGTGGGGTCCACCGGTTCCACCAGAAGCGCACCAACCATGGCTGGTTGGCCACGGGGTTCGCGCATGACGGAGAGGTAGAAATCCTCATGCTCTGTGGCGAGGCGGTGGGCGCGCTCCGCAAGGGAGCCGGTCCCCAGATCCGGCCCCCCGTCCAGGATCACCCGTGTCGGCTCCCCCCCTGTATGGCTGTCGATCACATGCATTCAGCGATGACTCCGCCTTGCTTGGACCAGTCGGCAAACCACGTTTGGAACAGGCTGTATTGCTGCTCACAATAGTTGCGCTGGGCGTCGCTCAGAACGTCGGTTTCATTGAAGTGCAGGCGGTATTCTTCCTCGCCGTTCAGGACGAGCAGGTATTTGTAGTAAAGCACCAGATCGGTGCCTTCATCAAAGCTGGCCAATACGCCAAAGGCTTCTTCGAGTTCCTGAGCCCGCTTACGGGCCTCTGCGTGGCCTGCGGCGGCTTTCTGCGACAGGGCGGCAAGCAGCAGGGCTTCTTTGGGCAGGGCTGTGCCAATGCCAGTGATGGAGCCGGTGGCGCCGCAGTTGACAAAGCCGTGGTAAACTTCGGTGTCCACGCCAACCATCAGGGTGACTTGATCATCTTGGGACGTGATGTGCTCGGCGGCGTAACGCAGATCATCTTTGCCGCCGAACTCTTTGAATCCAATCAGGTTTTTATGTTCTGCGCGCAGGGCGAAGAACAGCTCGGCTTTGGTGGCGAAACCATAGACCGGGCTGTTGTAAATGATGGCAGGCACGTCTGGCGCGGCCTCAAGAATGGCTTTGAAGTGGTTCTTCTGAGCCGCCATGGAGGAGCCACGGGACAACACGCGCGGGATCACCATCAGGCCAACGGCGCCCACTTTTTGAGCGTGGGCGGCATGGGCAACAGCGGATTTTGGGTTGATGGCGCCGGTGCCGACGACAACGGGGATGCCCGCCTCAACCAGACGTTCCACGCCAGTCATGCGCTCTGCGTCGGTCAGCAGGGGCCAATCGCCCATGGAGCCACAATAAACAACGGCGGACATGCCAGCCGCGATCATGTCGTGGCCTTTTTTCACAAGCGCGTCGTAATCCGGGGTGCGGTCGGTTTTGCACGGGGTCATGAGGGCTGGCATGGTGCCGGAGAAGATGTTTTTTGTCATAGCTTGAGCCTTTTTGATCTTGCGTGCGGGGTCAGCGCACGTTGGCGAGGAATTTTTGGGTGTGTTCGGATTGCGGGTTGCCAAAGATTTGCTCCGGCGGGCCGATCTCTTCCATCACGCCTTGGTGGAAAAAGGCGACGCGGTCGCTCACGTCGCGGGCAAAGCCCATTTCGTGGGTCACGCAGATCATGGTCATGCCTTCTTCGGCCAGCATGCGCATGGTCTCGAGCACCTCGCCGACCAGCTCCGGATCAAGCGCGGAGGTGGCTTCGTCAAAGAGCATGTATTCCGGCTCCATGGCGAGGGCGCGGGCGATGGCGAGACGTTGTTGTTGACCACCGGAAAGCGCGGAGGGGTAAACGTCAAGTTTGTCACCCAAACCCACGTGTTTGAGCTGTTGTGCAGCAATTTCACGGGCTTCGGACTTGGATTTGCCTTTCACGATCTTGGGCGCGAGGGCGACGTTCTCCAGCGCGGTCAGATGCGGGAAGCTGTTCCATTGCTGAAACACCATGCCAAGCTGCTGGCGCAGTTTGTTGATGTCGGTGCCTTTGGCATGCACGTCGGTGCCGTCGACCACCACTTTGCCTTGCTGAACCGGCTCCAACCCGTTGATGCAGTAGAGCAGGGTGGATTTGCCCGAGCCAGACGCGCCGATGACGGAGAGCACTTCTCCTTTTTTGACGTTCAGGTCGATGCCTTTGAGCACGTGCAAAGAGCCAAAGTATTTGTGCAGGTCATGAATTTCGATCATTGGGCCCACTTTCTTTCAAGCGACGCGGCGTAGCGCGAAATTGGGTAGCTGAGCGCGAAGTAGAACGCGCCTGCGATTGAGAGGATAAGGAAGGGTTCCTGTGTCCGGGTGATTAGGATTTGGCTGGCTTTGAGCAGTTCGACGTAGCCAAGCACCGAGACCAGCGCGCTGTCTTTCATCACGCCAAGGGCAACACCAACCCAAGCGGGGAATACGGCGCGGCCTCCGATGGGCAGGACCACATAGCGCAGATCTTGCCAGTAGCTCATGCCGAGGCTGCGCGCGGCGCGGCGCATGGGGGCGTCGACGGCTTCGATGCCACCACGGGCCACGCTGGCCACCAATGAGGCGGTGTAGATTGTCAGGATCACCACGCCGGAGGCAAAGGGATCAAGATTGAGGCCAATGATGGGTGCGAAGTTGTAGAACAGCACCAATTGGATGATCAGAGGTACGGAGCGGAAGACGTCTAGGATCGGGGCAACGGTGAGTGCTGCGGCCCATTTGCCTTCGTATAAGACCCAGCCGAAGACCACGCCCAGCACTGTACCGATGGAGATCGACAGGATCGAAATCCACATGGTGCGCAGGGCGGCTTCGCCAAGAAACAGAAGGTCTTTGGGAGCAAATCCGCTGAAAAAGCTAATCGTAGGTTCCATGAAAGCCTCCCTCAATATCGGAAGAGCCGGGTCGCCAGCAGGCGGGAGGCTCCGAGGATGAGTTTGACGATCACGTAGTAGATGACCGCGGTGACAGCGAAATATTCGAAGATCCGGAAGGTGCGGGAGGCAAAGAACTGCGTCTCACCGGAGAGTTCGCGGAAGCCCACCAGCATGCCTAGGGAGGACATGAGCACGGCCCAGACCATCTGGTTGGTGATCGGGTGGTAGACGATGCGGAACACCTGCGGGATCACGATGCGGGTGTAGGCCTGCCACGCATTCATGCCGAGTGAGCGGGAAGCGCGGATTTGGGTGTCTGGAATGGCCTGAAAGCCACCACGGAAATTTTCCGCGAGATAGCCCGCGCAGTTGAAGGTCAGGCCCATGAGCACAATCATGTAAGGCGAGAGGTGCAGGCCAAAAGAGCCGAGACCAAAGCCAAAGAAGAAGAGCTGAAACAGGGCAGGGGTGTTACGGGCCAGCTCCACCCAAGTGGAGGCCAGCCACAAAAGCGGGCCGCGCATGTGCAGACGGATCAGCGCCAGGCAGAGGCCGATGACAATGCCAAGGATCATGGCCAGTACCGCAACCTGCAGGGTCAGCAAAGCTGCCTCTAGCAAGTCTGGCAGGCTTTTCATCACCGGTCGCCAATGGAAGTTGTAATCAAACATGTGGTTTGTTCCCATGGCCCCCGCCCAGCGTGTGCTGGACAGAGGCGGGTTTTAGGGAGTGGTGGATCAGTACATCACGCCGGGGATGCGCAGCTCTGGTGCTTCGCCACCAACGTATTTGCCCCAAAGCTCGGAATAGCGGCCGGAGCGCACTTGATGGGTCACAAACAGGTTAAGGAAATTCAGCCAGGTAACATCTTCGCGTTTGCCAACAACAGAGGTGTAATCGGTGGTCCAAGGCATGCGAGGGCCCGCGAGAATGCTGTCATACTGCTGAGTGATAGGCAGAACGGCAGTGTTGGTGGTGATGCCGATGTCAGCTTTGCCCTGTGCCACAGCCAGGAAAACTTCGTTCTCGGACTGGTAGCCCTGATAGTTGCCTTCTTCGCCCCATTCGGCGGCGATTTTCAGCCATTCTTGCTCCGGTACGGTGCCGATGGCCGCGGCGACGCGTTTGCCACGGATGTCGTCAAAGCTCGTGATGCCGCTGTCTGCGTTCACCACGCCTTGGGCGTAGTAAATTGCGTAGGGGATGGTGAAACCAACGGTGCGGGCGCGGGCGAGGCTGTCAGACGTGGCGCCAAACACCACGTCAGCGCGGCCAGTCACAATCACTGGCAGGCGTTCTGCCCAGGTCACCGGCAGCACTTCGGCTTCCACTTCCAGCGCTGCGGCAAGGTCGTTGCAGTACTCAACGTCATAACCGGCTGGCTCGTTGTTGGCATCACGGTAGCCGATTGGCGGAAAATCGAGCACCACTCCGCAGCGCAGTGTGCCGCGGTCAACTACGTCGTCGAGTGTGTCAGCTTTGGCCGGGATGGCGGCGAAGGTTGTAAGTGCCGCGATGGCAGCAATTTTCTTAAGCATAGGGTCCTCCCAAAATTCTGGTGGGCTGAGTGCTAAGTGAAATTGGATACAAAATCCAATATAAAATAACTGAAGCGGTTTGATGCTGTTTTTTTTGAATGACGGCGGCGCGTTTAAGGTGTTGAAAATGTGCGGTTTTTGGTGGCTAATGTGGTTGATGATTTTAGGCGCTATGGATGGCCTGACGGAGACCGCTGCAGGGAAATTTCGCAAAAATATTGAATTGCCGATGCAATGCTGTGGTGCGTTTTGGAGCGATTCCTTGGACCTTCGCGCCCTGCTTGATTATGGTGATTGTGCCTAAAGTGCATATGTGGATACTGTATCCAAAAATGCAGAAGTGATGCTGCGAAGAGAGTTTTCAGGAGATCAGAATGTCGAACCTGTCCGAATACCGCCAAGTGGCGCGGGATCTGAATGTGGATGCCGTGGCGCTGGTGCCGGGGCCAAATTTCACCCGCGCCTTTGGCAAGCCGTTCATGAGCCACGAGCGCCCATTTTTGGCGGTGATCCCGGCAGAGGGCGCGCCGGCGGCGATTGTGCCTAACCTGGAGCTGGGCAGCTGGGCGTTGGTGGATTTTGAGGGCGCGGTGTTTGATTGGCGCGATCAGGATGGGTATGACGCGGCTTTTACTGCGCTCACCGAACATCTGAAGATTGGCTCCCTTGCTGTTGAAGGCCAGGTGATGCGCGTGTTTGTGCAAGTGGCGTTGACCAAGGCACATCCGGATCTACAGATTGTGGATGGCGAGAAAGCGATTTCCGGGCTGCGGGTGATCAAGACCGAAGCGGATGTCGCGGCGCTTCAGGCGGCGATTGATGTGTCCGAGCGGGCTTTGACTCGCGTGCTGGACGGTGTGCGGATTGGGCAGACCGAAAAACAGATTGAGAGCGCGTTGATCCAGGCATTGTTTGCCGAAGGGGCAGATGATCTGGCGTTTTCCCCCATCGTTGTGGCGGGCGACAACACGGCACGCCCCCATGGCAAGGCGCGGGCAGACTATACGGTGCAGGAAGGTGACGCGCTGTTGTTTGATTTTGGTGCGCGCAAAGATGGGTTTGCGGCGGACATCACGCGCACCGTGTTTGTTGGCGATGTCAGCGAAGAGGGGCGGGCGGTGTATGAGACCGTTTTGGCCGCCAATCTGCGTGGCTTTGAGGTGACCAAGCCTGGCGTCACCGCGCATCAGATCGACGATGAGGTCACAGGTGTGTTGGAGGCCTCGCCTTTTGCGGATCGCATTCGCACCAAGACCGGGCATGGTTTGGGGCGCGAGGTGCATGAGGCGCCTTACATCATGCGCGGCAACCATGAGGTCATCCGCGAAGGTATGGTTTGGACCAATGAGCCGGGGCTATATGATCTTGGAAATTTTGGCGTGCGGATTGAGGACGATATGCTCGTTACGGCCGATGGCGTGCGGGCGCTGACGTCCTTGCCCAAAGAACTGTTGATTGTGGGGCGCTGAGGCACGCCCCATTTTGTGACGCCTTACGTTGTCGAGACAATCCAATCCGGTTGAATGCCGGATTTTTGGATGTAAGGCGCGACGTTGAAGCCTTTGAACAGGCCATGATCGGTGATCAGGATCGTACCGATGCCGGCTGCGGCACCGCCAAGCACGTCGGTGTGTAACGTGTCACCCACCATGGCGATGCGGTGGCGGGGAATGCCGTCCAGACGTGCCAGAGCGGTGTCAAAGGCGTTGCCGTAGGGTTTGCCGTAGAACGCGGCGTTGGTGTCGGTTTGCGCGATAAGGTCATGGGCAATCATACCGGGCTCCGTGGTCAGGCCGTCTTCGCGCGGGGCCACGAGGTCTGGATTGGCGACAGCTAGCGGGCGAGGATTGTCCTGCAGTGCCTTCGCAAGCGTGTCGGTGTCTGCGTCATTCCAGCGGGCGGTGGAAAGGAACAGAAAGCCGCCAGCGGTGTTCAGGAGGTCGGGGTGCGCGATGAGATCCTGGAGTGTGGCGGATGCGGGGGCATCGCTGAAGTCATCGCCTTTCGCGGAGATGGCTGCCCAGACCTGACCGTCTGCAAGTCTAGGCAGGTTGGCGAAGGCGACATCGCGGCTAGAAACCACTTCGTCAGCGGTGAAGTCAAAGCCAAGGCGATGATATTTGGCAAGGATTTCGACACGGGTATAACTGGCAGCATTGGTCAATACGATCAGTTGTTTACCAGCAGCCCGCAAGTCGGTCATCCGCGCGACGGCGCCCTCGATGGCGGTTTCGCCGCGGTTTAAAACGCCAAAGGCATCAAGGATATAGGCGTCATAGTGCTCGGCGGTGTCGCTGAGGTTTCGGCCAGTGAGTGAGGTGGCGGGGAAGGTTGCCGAAGGCAGCGCGTCGCGCAGGCTTTCGTAGCGGTCAAACGCCGTTTGCGTGTCGATCATAAATAGGGTCCAGAGAGGAAAAGGCGGCCGAGAGTGTCGGCCGACTTAGTAAAGTCAGAGGATTTTCTTGCGCAAGTAAGAAGAGACAACTTCGCCAAACACCACCAGCGCGAGGATGGTGAGCAACACCATGGAGACCTCTGGCCAGTTGAACGTATCGATGGCGCCTTGCAGGATCATGCCAATGCCGCCCGCGCCAACAAGCCCCAACACGGTGGATTCCCGCAGGTTGATGTCCCAGCGCAGAATCGCGATTGCAAAGAAGGCGGGCATGACTTGGGGCACTATGGCGTAGAGCACAATCTTAAAGCGGGAGGCACCGCAGGCTTCCAGGGCTTCAACCGGTTTTGTGTCAATCTCCTCAATGGCTTCGCCGAGAAGTTTTCCCAGAAAACCTATCGATCGGAACATGATTGCGACAATCCCAGCGACAATGCCAGGGCCAAAAATGGCCACAAACAACAGCGCCCAGATGATGGTGTTGACCGAGCGGGACGACACCAAAATGAAGCGGCCAATCCAAAGCGTGACCCGGTTAGGGGTGGTGTTTTGTGCCGAGATGTAAGCCACAGGAAGCGCCACAACGACGGCAATCATGGTGGCCAATGTGGCGATGTTCACGGTTTGCCAAATCGCCTCAAGGATGGATGGCAAATTGCTTGGGTCCGGTGGCATCATGCGGCCAAAGAGGTCCCCCATCTGAACTGGTGCGTCCCAGACCCACTCCCAGATCACGTTGATGCTGGACAAGGCCCAAGCGACAACCAAAAGGGTGAGGGCAAATCCGCCGTAGCGCATGAGGCGTTGCCGAAAGGTGAAACGGGACCAGTGGTCAAGCGTTTGTTGCAAAGGTTGCGTGCTCATCATGCGATCCGTTTCCTGATAAAGCCACTGATTGCCTCGGACACGAGGATGACGCCGACGATGACCATGGTGATGGCCAGCGCGAAGTCATAATCATACCGGCCAAAGGCGTTGGCCAAAGTCGCGCCAATGCCACCCGCACCCACAATGCCAACCACGGCAGAGGCACGTAGATTGCTGTCGAGTTGGTAGATGCCCAAGCCCACAAGGCGCGGCATGATCTGTGGTATCACAGCGTAGATAAGAGTGGAGAAGAAGCCCGCGCCCACTGAGCGCATGGCCTCTACCTGGCCAAAGTCGATTTCCTCAATGCGTTCGGCCAAAAGTTTGGCCACAAAACCAATGGAGTAGACCACCAAGGTGAGTGCGCCTGCAAAAGGGCCAAAACCAACCGCTTTCACAAAAATGATGGCGACAATCACCGGGTGAAAGCTGCGTGCAACAATGATGATACCGCGGCCAAGAATGTAGACCGGTTTGATTGCGATATTGCTGGCCGCCATGAAGGCCAATGGAACTGAGAGCAGGATGCCGCCCACGGTGGCCAAGATGGCGATTTTCAGGCTTTCCAGAAAGCCGTCGATCAGCAAACCGGAGCGTTCAAAATTTGGTGGGAAAGCCCCGCTGAAGATGCGTTGGGCGCGGCGCATGCCGTCGGACACACGGTCCCAGTCGATGGGCAGTGTGGTCAGGGTGAAGATGACGTAGACCGCCACAGCTGCGTAGAGCCCGTAGCGCAGGAGCGGGTTGGCTATGAACGATGGCTTGCGCCAGGTGTCTTTGGCTATGCTCATGCCACGGCCCCAACTTCGGCGCGATCCATGGCGGGCACACCTGCGTAGATTTCATCCATCTCGGATTGGGTCAGTTTGCCGGGCAGGTCGTCAAAGATGATGCGGCCGTAGCGCATGCCGACAATACGGTCGCTGTATTCTTTGGCTTCGGTCACGTTGTGAATGTTGATGATCACCGGCAGTTTTAGTTCTGATGCCAGGTCGCGCAGGAGCGACATGATCTGCTCCGAGGTTTTTGGGTCGAGCGAGGCGGTGGGCTCGTCTGCTAGCAGGATTTCGGGACGCTGCATCAGCGCCCGCACCACACCAACACGCTGGCGCTCGCCACCGGAAAGCTCATCCGCGCGTCGGTCAGCGTAATGGGCGATGCCAACTCTTTCCATCAGCTCATAGGCGTGTCGGATGTCTTCGCGCGGGTAACGACGTGTCAAGGCGGCCCAAGTCGAGATGTAGCCCAGACGACCGGATTGTACGTTTTCCATAACGGTGAGGCGGTCAATCAGGTTGAAGCTCTGAAAGACCATACCAATGCGGCGGCGCGCGTGGCGCAGGTCTCGACCGTTAAGCGCGGTAAATTCGGTGCCGTTCAGATCAATGGAGCCTGAGGTGGGTTCCACCAAGCGGTTGATACAGCGCAACAGCGTGCTTTTGCCGGCGCCCGAAGAGCCAATAACGGAGGTGAGCTGGTCACCCTCAACGGTCAGGTCCAGTTCCTTGAGCACGGGATCGCCCGAGCCGTAACGTTTTGTGAGTTTCGAAATTTTTAGCATTGCGGTCTCTCGGACATGGCGCGGCCTTGCCTAATTCGCGACGTCCCGAAGTGAGAGCTGCGCAAGGCCGAAAAAAGCGCCCGGACAACGACATGCGCTGACCGGGCTTGGTTTGGTGATGGTGTTACTTACCGGCGAGACCCTGTGGGGTGTATTCCACACCGTTGGAGCTCTGGATCTGGCGGATGACCGCCCACTGATCTTTGTAGGTGATTGGGATAAATTTGCTCACGCCAGCAAACTCTTCACCCAGTTTGGTGCCAGAGAATTCAAAGGTGAAGAAGGCTTCTTTGATCTTCTCAGACAGCTCCGGGTCCAGGTTGTGGGCCACGGTGAAAGATGTGGTTGGGAACGGATCGCTTTCCCAGACCATGCGCACGTCTTTGGGATCATAGAGACCACGTTCCGCCATACGCTCGACCACTTCGGAAGCGACAGGTGCAGCATCATAGTCACCAGCCACAACACCCAACATGGATTGGTCATGCGAGCCAGAGTAAGTCACTTCGTAGTCTTTATCTGGCTCAACGCCTAGGGATGGGAACAGGGCGCGAGGGGCCTGATTGCCGGAGTTAGAGGTTGGCGAAGTGTGGGCTACACGGCGACCGGCGAGGTCTTTGACCTCTTTGATCTCGCTGTCAGCCTGGGTGAAGACTTGCAGTTTGTAGCCAAACTGGCCGTCGTCTGCACCCATGATGGCAAATGGCACCGCGCCCGCGAGGTTTACAGCAAAAGGCGTTGGGCCAGTGGAGAAACCAGCGACGTGCAGGCGGCCCGAGCGCATGGCTTCGACTTCGGCGGAGTTGGATTGTACTGCGAAGAATTGCACATCTTTGCCGGTGACGTCTTCCATATGCGCGATGAACGGTGCCCAGATGTCTGCGTAGACTGCGGGGTCTTCTACTGGGGTGTAAGCAAAGACCAACGTGTCCGGGTTGTTCAGTTCAGCGGGATCGGTTGGCGTATCTGCAACCAAGTCGCCGTTGGCGTCGCAATAGAGATCGTCCAGTGCGCCACGGTCTGCACAGTCTGCGGCGGCAGCAAATGCGCTTACCGATAGGATGCCCAAGGCCGTTGCGGCGCGGGTAATAATTGGTGTCATGGTTTCCTCCCTTAGAACGCTCGCCATGAAGTTGTGCTCCAAATGCAAGACGTTGACCAGAACAGCGTAGGAGAGGTGGGGGCGCTGAGGCGAGAAGGGTTCTGTTAACGGAACAGATGAATGCGGGCTTTCATGTTAACAATGTTACAAAGCCGCGCGCGCAGACTTACAATCTGGCATGATCTGCGAAACTGATTCAGAACAATTGTCCTCCTTAGTGGTGGGAGGTCACCTAACGCTGCAGAGTGGGGTTTCATGCAAACGGGCAAAGATGATCCGCTGATCGCCATTGTGGACGATGATGAAAGTGTGCGCGACACGCTGTCTGCTTTGATGCGGGAGAGCGGGTTTGACGCTGTGTGTTGCCCCGACATTGCGGCATTTATGGCTTTGGGTGATCCGCCACAGGTGGATTTGGCGCTGATAGATTTACGGTTGCGTGGGGAGTCTGGGTTGACGCTGGCGATCCATATACGAGAGCGGTACGAAATTCCAATTGTCATGCTGACCGGCGTTGGTGATGAGATCGACAAGATCATCGGCCTCGAAACCGGCGCGGATGACTACCTGATAAAGCCCTTTAATCCACGCGAGTTGGTGGCACGTATTCGGGCCGTGTTGCGCCGATATGGCCATGGCAGTGCCAAGACCGGCGTTGCGCCAGGGCAGGGCATCGCCTTTCGCGATATGCGGGTTGATCTGCAATCGCGTCGCTTGTTGGATGCGCAAGGCGATGAGGTACCGCTGACCAACGCGGAATATCGGTTGCTGGAGTATTTTGCGCGCAATCCAGATAGGGTGATCCCGCGGCCGGAGCTTCTCAAAGAGTTGGGCTCAGACATGGAACGCTATGTGGATCGCACGATTGACGTGCTCATTTTGCGGTTGCGGCGCAAGATTGAGCCGGTGCCGTCCAAGCCGGTGCATCTACAGACCCGACGGGCGCAGGGCTACATCTTTAACCTTGGCACGGATGGCGTGTGATGGCGATTTTGTCGAGGTTGAGCGTTAGGGCCCGCCTGTCTGCGGCCATTGCGGTTCTGTTTGGGTTGATCCTGTTGGTGAGCCTTGTTGGCATGTTGGTGCTCAATCGCACGGAACTCTGGATGAATGTTTTGCACAAAGAGACCTTGGCAGAGGTGTCCGATGCGCTTGATTTGTCGCGTGAATCCGCAGAGCTGGCCACGTCTGCACCGTTTTTGCACGCGTTGTTCCCCCCGTTTCAGCTCGAAAAAGAAGAAAAAAGGGTGCTGGAAAACCTGCGGCGCATTGAGGTGCTTGCTGCGGAAGACGAAGATCTAAAACTCCCAGTGGCACGACTGCGCTTGGCGATCGACGATTTGACCAAAGCCTTGGCGCCTCAGGCGGCACGCCAGGCGGAACTGGATGCAATTGATCGGGATATGGAGCGGCTGAATCAGCGGGTGCGGCGCTTGGCCAGTGATCGGGCTTTGCCGTTGGAAGAGCGCGA
Organism: uncultured Shimia sp.; assembly: GCF_913054185.1. Taxonomy (GTDB): domain Bacteria; phylum Pseudomonadota; class Alphaproteobacteria; order Rhodobacterales; family Rhodobacteraceae; genus Shimia. The sequence goes on along the minus strand of NZ_CAJXIV010000028.1, from coordinate 12,839 downwards.
AGTTTGGGCGACACTGCAGCAACTGACCGCAGGTGCGATTGGGGCGGGGCGGGCCAACGCTTTGATTGAGCTTGGGGAGTTCAGTCGCCGATACTCCAAGCAACGGGGAGAGGCGTTTCGGCTTGTAACACCGATGCATGAAGGCGCTTTGGCGGAAATTGAAGCCGCAACAATGCGCAGCGAAAGCTTGTTTGTGTTAAAACATCGGGCGTTGGCGGCGCGGCTGGATGCGGAGAATGCTTTGTTTCGCATTCGGCAAGAGGCTCATCGCATCAGTACATTTGCGGAAAGCAAGGTTACCCAAGCGGAGGCACGACTGTCGCTGGCCCGGATGGAGACGTCTGGAAACTTAAAGATCGCAAAAAACGTGTTTTTGGCGTTGACGGCGGCGAGCTTGTTGGTGGCGATTTCATCGTCGTTGTATGTGTCGCGCTACGTGGCACGCAACCTGCACCTGATCGCCGCAGCCATGCGGCGGCTGGCAGCAGGCAATCATCGCACGGAATTGTCCGCTGGACCCACGTCGGAGGATGAGATTGGCCAGCTCTATGCTGCATTCCATGTATTTCGTGAAAGCGCGCGTAAGCTGGAGCGCCGCACACGGCAGGTTGGCCATCAAAACGCTTTGTTTTCGCGGGTGTTCCGCAACATCAAAGACGGGGTGGCAATTGCGTCGGCAGGAGGCTGGATTGAGGCCGAGAACGCAAATTTGCGCCACCTTCTGCGATTGCCTACGGCGGAAGAAGGCGTGCGCGCCAAGGTCGCAGATTTGATTGAACAGTCCAGTTTTGTGCGGCAAACCACGGCGAGTGAGCACGGTGGATTTGAGGAATATGTCGATTCCTCAGGCAATGTTTTGGAGCTGCGCCGCTCCCCTTTGCCCAATGGCGAAGAGGTCTGGCTGCTGTCGGAAACCACTGAGCGCAAGCGGATGGAACAACGTTTGGAAGAAATCCGACGTGTTGAGGCGTTGGGCAAGGTGTCGGGTGAGGTGGCGCACGACTTTGGCAATATCCTCTCGAGCATCTCGGGCAATTTGCACCTTTTGGAAAAGGCCGATCCCGAACGATCTAGGGACTTGCAAGCGCGGATCCGGTCCGCATTGGATCTTGGCGTGTCTCTGACTGAGCGACTGTTAGCTTTTGCGCGTAAGCAACACTTGGAGCCGCAGATAACCGACGTTGGCCAGTTGGTTGAGGGCATGGCGGATTTGCTGGAAATAGGCATGCCGGAGATGGTGTCCATGTCTTTTGACATACCTGATGCGCCCGTTTTTGCGCGTGTTGACCCGGGGCAATTGGAGAGTGCGGTTCTGAACATTTGCGTGAATGCGGGGCAGGCGATTGTTGGTCCCGGGCAGGTCATCGTGCGTGTTGGAGTGGATGCAGATGGCGGTGGTGGTGCGTTTGTGACCATTCGCGATACGGGGCGGGGTATGAGTGAGGACGCACGCAGGCGGGCGACGGAGCCGTTTTTTTCACAAAGGGACGATGGCAGCGGAACCGGGCTTGGGTTGTCGATGGTGGACGGTTTTGTGCATCAATCGGGTGGCGCTTTGTCGATCCGCAGTTGTACGGGCTTGGCTGATCATGGCACCACTGTCACGATGTCATTCCCACCAAATGCTGAGACTGCTTCGGGCACAGAGCACAGCGTTCGGCGCGGGCAGGCCCTGGTGATTGATGATGACCCTGCGTATTTGGGCGCAACGGCGGCTGTTTTGGCTGAACTGGGGTATGGTGTGGAGACGGCTTCGAGTTTTGCCGCAGGGCAACGACGGTTGAAAAACGTGCGGGAGTTGGGGCTTTTGGTCAGCGATTTGAATTTGGACAACGGTCAGTCCGGCTGGGAGCTATTGCAACTTGGTCATCGCCAATTCCCGGATTGCACCCTGATCCTTATGTCTACTCGAGACATGCAGGGGCGCGCAGAGGCCATAGACAAGGTGCAGCCAGTGATCCTGACGAAGCCGGTGACTGAAACGGTGCTACGCGAAGTCTTGGGCTGATCAGGTCTGCATGACGCGGCAATGCTGACAGGGGCTTTGCGATCATCGCAATTTGGTTTCGAGAAGTCGCAGTGTCTGAGTATATTTGCGCACAAAATTCCGCGACGGAAAATCGGTAAGGGATGGTTGTGTTTTGGAGGGTACTGGCCGCAAACGTGCATGATGTGGCCCAACTTTTAGTTGGACCATCCCAGTGGCTTTGGGCAAGGGAGAAAGCGGATACCCAAGGCCCCTTACATGCGAGGTGCGGTATTGGCACTCCTAGCCGAGGAGCAAACCACTATCCACATAGAAGGCCAAGAAGTCAGCTTCGCTGACACCTTCAAATGTGACTGTGTCGTTTGAACCAATATCGAGCACAGCGTTGCCGTCGACTTCGGTCAGCAGATCCAAGCCAAACGTTTCTGCAAAGGCAAAATTGGTATCGACCCAAGTTTGGCCATCTACTCCGCCGACAGAAAAATCATCCTGCCCGAGTTCGAAGTCTGTGATGACGACATCAGCGCTTTTACGGTTGTCTTGGAACACAAATTCAAAAGTGTCGGCTCCGGTACCTCCTGTTAAGGTATGATCGCCGCCTTTTTTCATGCGGGCCACAATCAAATCGTCACCTTCTCCACCGTCAGCGGACGATGTATGATCGCCGGTGTTTACGGTGTCATTTCCCACACCGCCAAACAGATCGTTATTTCCTTTACTGCCAAAAATGAAGTCGTCTCCAGATCCGCCATTGATTGTGTCGTTGCCATGGCCGCCTGAGAAGTTGTCGTCGCCGCCGGCGCCATTCAAAAGATCATGCCCTTTGCCGCCGTGTACAGTGTCAGCACCATTGCCTGCGTTGACAATATCACTGCCGTCACCACCCAATATGTAATCCGCGCCCCGGCCACCAAAGATCACGTCATTGCCGTTGTCACCGTAGATTGTATCGTTGCCCCGCCCGCCGATCATCGTATCGTCGCCGTCACCGCCATAGATTTCTGCGGAGATTGTGCCAGTCACGGCGATGACGTCATTGCCTCCGTTCGCAAATATTTGGTATCTTGAATATGTGCCTGGGTACGTGAAAGTATTGACCAAATAGGTGTCGGACGCATTGGTGCCGAAAATATTTAAGATGGGCATTGGGGGACTCCAAAATGTGTAAAATATTCAAGAATTATTAGTTAACTATCTTCTTATTTGATCCCGGTATCAAAAAAACGCCCAGAAGTCGCCTAAAGAACGCCACATTTTGCCAGCGCAACGGCTAGTTTACAGAACAGAATCATCTGTTTGGGGGGCAGGCGTCATGTGACTGGGGCTGTCCGCAAGTTTTATGGACTGATCGGGACGCGCCAACTGGTGACTTTCTCTTCGTATGAGGTGATACGCGGAACGAAGAGTTGGGCGGGTTAACGAAATTGGTGTCGCGCTATAGCAGGGCACATGACTTGGCACAGGTTGAACTAGGCACCATCGCCTTCCTGTCTCTTTCATTTCAGACCTTTTCGGCGTGCGTGCTTTCTCTTGTGGTCAGCAATCCTTGCTTGAAAACCGGTGCGTCCTGCCTACCCCGAGCTGTACCAAAACGACAGCTGTCGGCTTGTTCCATTCGGCGGTATTGGGAAAGGTGCGGCGCTTTGAATTTGGATGCGCGCCGCGCGATCGACATCTGAACTGCCGGAGCTGTCTATCACCTCGACCCAATTAAGGGAGCCATCCGGATTGATCTCAAAGTACACGCGAGCGAAGCCGGGCGTTTTGACGTGAACCGTGCGTGTGCGGTTGAGGTGCACCAGCACACGACCTGCATAATTTGTTGTGTCAGAGTTGCCAGGGCCACGGGAGTTGGCAGCCGAGCCGGATCGAATGCCAAAACCGCCAACGGCAACAGATCCTTCGCGCCGAAACGTCTCCAGCGGAGATTCAACGGTTTCCGATGGGTTGCGCAGGTCTGCAAAACCATCGCGCAACCCTGGGAACAAGGGTTGAGGCTTGTCTTCGGGACTTTCCTCAGGGAGGGTTTCTGTCACAGTTTCAGCGGGTTCAATAGGCGCTACCGGCAGCGATGTTTCCGGGAGCGAGGCAATCACCTCTTCTACGGGCTCGATGGGCACTTGGGGCGTGGATGCTTGTGGAACCACTGGGGTGAGTGCTTCTACTGTGTCCGTTTGTGATCCTAGCGTTGCAGCGGTATCCGCTTGTGGGGGAACCGGCTCGCTTTCGACTAATGGGGTGTTGGGCTCCAGGATATCCGGCTTGGGCGCGAACTCTCCTTGGGTGCCTTTGAGTGGAGCCGGCTCTACGATTTGGGCGGTGCCGGTGTCTGGGGCGTAAGTGTCTTGCGGGTTTTCAGAAGCGACGAGCACTTCGGTGTCCGGCACCTCCGCTTCGCTTGGGGGCGGTGTTGGTTGGACAGGCTGTTCCGGTTCCTGTTCCGGCGTGAGGTCAGGTTCTGGTTCCACGGGGTCTTCAAGCGTCTCAGCAATGTCTTCAAATGCGTTGCTTATGGAGATCAGGCCATCCACTGCTTTTACTGACGGCTCGCGCTCGATACGCCCGACGATACCAAGACCCAGTAGGTGCAAGCTAAGTGAAAAAATTGTTGCAAATAGGGCAATTATGAGCGAGCGCTGGATCACTTAAGAGCTCTTTCGGTTACCAAAATCACCGAAGTTGCCCCTGCGCGGCGCAGTGCTCCGGTAACCTCCATCAACCGTTGCGCGGGCACGTCCCGGTCCGGCACGATACGGGTGGGGCCTGTGCCGTTGGCGGCGGCATGTGCGTCTGCGGAGGTGGGCTGGCCACGAAAGCTAAGACTGCCGTCTGCATGCAAAACCAAGGCATCGGGCGGCTCCCGACCTTCCAATTCGTTGGTTTGCACGAGGTGCAGATTCGGATCGAGCGGCGGTGCGACGGTGCCCGCGATCAGGAAAAAGACCAACATCAAGAACACGACATTGATCAAAGGAATGGTCGAATCTCGTTTTTTACGGGGCGGCGGCTGGCGGATCATCGGGTCACTCCAGCACCAACACGTCGAGCCCATCGCGTGCGCGCATGCGGTACAAAAGGTCCACAAGACGCTGGGCACTGGCGTCCGCATCAAGGCTGACAAGAAGCTGCCCAGTTACGACGCGCTCTGCAATGCTGTCCAGCGTCGCAGGCTGACCGTTCAAGGTCAGCCGCTCTGCGCCCAATTGCACAAAGAACCGCTCGACAGATGCATCCACTGTGCCGCTGCCCTTGCTTGCGTTGCTGAGTTCGATTTCGCCAAAAGTTGAAAACGTCGACGTCAGCATGAAAAACAGGAGCAGCAGGAAAATCACGTCGATCAACGGCGTGAGTGTCAGAGGGCGGCGTACAAAGGGGGCAAGATTACGCATGATCCGCCAGGGCGTTGGCGGACGGTGGTTGTATGATGTCTTGTGGCATCAATACCGTGCGCAGCGCCTTGTCTGCAAAGACCCGTTCCTGTGCGGTGCGACTCTCCAACCAGGACAGCACCATGGAGGTTGGCATTGCCACGGCGAGCCCGACAGCGGTGGTGACCAAAGCGACCCAGATGCCACCTGCGAGCAGCGAGGGGTCAACGGAAGCGCCAGCAGTTTGCAAGCTTTGGAAGGCTTCGATCATCCCGAGGACAGTTCCGAAGAGGCCCAGTAAGGGGGCCAATTGTGCGATGGTGTCCAGAAGGCGAAAGCCACGCTCCAACCCGGCCAGCGCCAAACCAGCTTCTGCATCCAAACGGTCGCTCAGGGCTTGAGAGTTTGGCTTATGCATTGCGGTTTCGATAAATGGCGCCAGATAGCTCTTGCTGCCGGTGAGGCGCACCCGCGCACCACCCGCATCACCGGAGTCCCATGCGACAAGCGCGTCTGACAGCACCTTGTGCCGCCCAACCCCGCAGGCCGCGAACTGCCAGAGTTTGTAGATAGTGACAGCAACAGTTAGAACCGACATCACCAGCAAAATTGCCACCACCGGCCCACCCAGGGCCACCACATCGCGCAATCCATTCATAGTATTTATCCCAGTAACTTAACGGTGATACGGCTGCTGATCGTAAGTCCGTCGCCGCAAATGTCACTTTCTGCACCGTTTACGATGCACGTGCTTGTTCCATTGATGAGCGTTTGGCCAATGCTGTTGCATTTCACTTCCGGTACGTCAAATTGGCGCACACGAGGACGACCTTCCGGCAAGTCGCGAAAGTCAAATAGAGACAAGCGCACTACGCTGCCGGAAGTGTCAAAAATCACCGTTTCAAATACGGCCTTATCGATTGCAGAGCCTGTGTCGTTCTTGGCTACAAAGGTAAACCGGCAAGCGTTTTCAACGTCCTGAACGGCATTTAGCTCAAGCGACAGTCCAAGCGGCGCAGTCTCTGTGGATTGCGCGTGTGCGATAGTCGGGGCGGCCAGCAAAACGATTGCAACAAGGCGATGGATGAAAAGCATAGCAACTCCTATGTGACGGACACTGCGGCATCTGATTGGCGGCATGTATCCACTGATTGTTGGTTGATAACTTAGACGAAGGCGGAGAGGAAGACTTGAGCATCTGGCCCTAAGGCTTAGGTCTTCGGTGCGTTCATTGGAGAGTTCATCGTTGAGCCAATCCCATGGTGGAGGACGGCTCAACGTCGCGACCTATAAAACGGTCTGATGGAGCATCGGGTGTCTAATGACTTACCCCCCGCGCTCCTTGAACCTTTCGTCAATCCAAACTCCTGTCATGAAGCAACTCATGGGAGGAACTCGAGAAGTTCTGCTGGGTCGCCAGGAGGAGAAGTTGGCCGCCATGGAGGTGTTTGCGGTACCTCGAGAGGTGTTAGCCAAAATCTTCCACGAGGAGCTGAAGACTGGTCAAAACCGTCTTCGCCATATGATGTCGGAATTGGGATGGAGGTCCGAGTCTGCCAAGCGGGGTGGCGTGGACAACAGCCGGACTGTCTGGTTTTACTGCGACTATCAGGTTGTCGGAGGCCGAGTGAAAGGGCGCGATGGCTACGATGAATCGGTTTGCCCAATCCAAGAGGAAGCAAAGGACTTAGGAGCGATCGGCGTCCCGGTGTACTCAACGACTGAAGTCAGGAATGGTATACGGAAACCCGAGACAACATTGACGAGGATGCGAAACGATTTCATGGTGTATCTCCTTACGTTGCTTCTATTTTGGATACGCAAGGAGGCTCGTTTTAAGGCTGCGGCGCTATGCTGCTGTAGGCGTGTTTCGTGATCAATAACTGCTTCCAGCCCGAAGCGAACCTGAGAAACGGGTCTTACGGAGTAAAAAACCGCGCGGTTAATCCGACAACAACGAAGGAAACGGGGTTTCTCATTCTCTTCAACGCAGAAGGTATGCAGCTTGCCGAAGTAGCCCACGAGCTTCAAAAAACCGAAACTGACCTTGGATGGGGTCGATGAGTTGCTTTTTGTCGGGGATTGGGTAGGCTTGGGTTTGTCTCATCCCAACTAACTAGGATTGCCCGGATGCAAAAATTGTACATCGCGGACGACAATGTAGAGTTTGCGGAGTATTTGGCGCATGTTGCAACTCGAGATGGGTGGGAAACCGAAATCTGCAGCAATGGCCTCAAACTTTTGGAAAGACTGCGAGAAAGCGACGAGCCAGCTTTGTTGCTTGTTGACATTAACATGCCACAGATGGACGGGATCGAAGTCATCTCCGGAATAGCCGCACTCACCCGACCAATGCGTTTGCGTTTTATGACAGGCGGAGGAGCGCCATCCATGGAAGCGGCAAAATTGATTGCCCAAGCACGCGATATTGATGTCGGCGACAACATGCACAAACCGCTGTCTCGTGACCTTCTGAGAGACGTTCTGCAAACGGAAGCCGGAACGTTGGCTCAGAAGCAAGAGCAATCCATGTGAGGCCTCAACTGTTGTTGGCGGCGGCACTGCCAACAACAGGACGCAAGAGGTTGGACATGGATTGCGCGAGCAGTCGAATAGACGCTTCAAGCACTTTTGTTTTCCAAAACTTGCTGCACTTTTTCGAGCAATGTCGCCCTTAGAAACGGTTTGTTGATCAACAAACCACTGCTGACCAATTTACGAACCTCGACAGATGAGTTTTCCGCAAATCCCGTGGTATAAAGCACCTTGATATTGGGGTGGCATTTTTGAGCTAGTGCGGCAATTTCAACCCCGTTGAGGCCACCCGGCAACACCATATCCGTGAACAAAAGGTCAAAGCTCAGACCATCTCGCAAGTGTTGGTCTGCCTCATGACCATTTTCTGCCTCTTGGACGGTGTAGCCATGAGTTCGCAATATGGAAGCGGAGATATTCCGCACGGCAGCGTCGTCTTCGACCACCAAGATGTGCCCGACACCTCGCGCGTGCTCTTGCACGCTTTGAAACGCCTCTACCTCAGCCACCGCTTCTTTAGAGCGGGGCAAATAGAGTCTCACAGACGTTCCGTGACCTTCTTCGCTGTAGATCGTGACATGCCCATTTGACTGTTTAGCAAAACCAAAGACCATGCTGAGTCCGAGGCCGCTGCCCTTGCCGACATCTTTTGTTGTGAAGAACGGCTCAAACACCTTGAGTTGAACATCTTCTGACATGCCCATCCCTGTGTCACTCACCGTCACCTGCACATAATCTCCAGGGGTAACCTCTGTTGATAGCGCAGCGTAGGACTCGTCCAAAGTCGCATTCTGAGTTTCTATGGTCAGTCGCCCGCCCCGTGGCATGGCGTCCCTCGCATTCAGCACGAGATTAATTAGTGCGTTTTCAAATTCATGGGTGTCGATCAACGCGGGCCAGAGGTCGTCGGGGCACGCCACAGCCAGTTCGATGGTGGCCCCCAACGTTCTTTGCAACATGTCGTCGATACCGCCAATCAAATCACATACATTTGCTGGAACAGGAGCCAACGTCGATTGCCTAGAGAACGCCAGCAACCGACCGGTCAACGAGGAAGCCCGGTCCACAGCTGATTTGATGGTATTGATGAATTTCGTTGTTTCTGGTGTCTTGTCTGCCAGATCCTCAAGCATTTCGGTATTGCCAAGCATGACCGCCAACAGGTTGTTGAAGTCGTGGGCCACCCCACCTGTCAATTGACCAACTGCTTCCATACGTTGCGATTGCCGGAGTTGGTCTTCAAGCAATTTGCGATCCGAAATGTCGGATTGGACCGCAATAGCCAAAGCGCCATGTACAGAGTGCTCAAATCCGGTCACTGAAACCTCACTCCAAAACAGGGATCCGTCCTTGTGAACGTTGAGCACTTCTCCTTCCCATCGGTCGCCGTTCAAAATTTTGTCGGCAATGGTCGACGACACCTCTTCAGGGGACGGGTCAGTTTTTGCATTCAGCAAGCTGACGACACGACCAGTAAGCTCACCGCGATCATAGCCAAACGTGGCATCAAGTGACGCATTTGTGTAAATAATCACCCCATCGGACACCCGCGAAACAAGCACGCCTTCGCCAACCACTTCGATGATTTCACCTCGGAACGTGAGTTCTGTTTCCGCATTCTTGAATTCGGTAATATCCAGAATACTGACAGGAATGCTGCTGAAACCTGCGTCTGTGTCAGGCAGCGGGAGCGAGATCACACCAATGATTTCCTCCCCAGTCAAAGTGTAAAAAGTTGTTTCTGCCCGGAACAAACCTTGTTTGTCCCAAATCGCGCAAAGCTGATCCTCAAACATAACAATTGTTTCTGGACCGAACGTTTTTTCGGACTGCTGCATCAGCTCGTCTTCGGACCCAGCCCCGAACAGTTTCAGAGTTGCATCGTTGGCACTCAGAACTTCAATTGTTGTGAACAGCTGCCAGGCAGCATCTTCGTGCTCGTCAAGATAGTGCCGAAGATCATCTACCCCTTCGTTGCGAAGTTGATTGAGTGATTTGATAACCTCCGAGTAGTCGGCGTTGGATAGCGAAACCTGACTGTTTGCAATCAATCGCCGGTACCTCCGCTCCTCCTCTTTGAGGCGTGTGACAGCCTGCGCGCGGGCGTGCGACAGTTTGTTGTACTCAAGTGCAATTTCACTCAACTCATCTTTTTCATGCGTTTTGGATACAGGAAGTTCCGTTGCTCCCCGGTGGATGTGGTCAGCAATCTCCCTAAGCGGCTTGGTCAGCATTTTGTGGTAAATTAAGGCAAGGACAGTCGCTAACAAAACGTTTCTTAGGACACCAAAGCCCAAGACGAGCCCAGAGCGTTTAAAAAAATCTCTGGCAATAACATTTGTATCGACACGGATGATTAGCTCACCGGCGTAGAAGTTGGTTCTCTTCTCCACCAGTTGCGTAGAATACGACTTGACCTCTCCAAATATCCCTTCTGCCAACCAGGACAGGGACGTCTTTAATTGTGGGCGGGTCCTTGAGTACATCGTGTCGCCATAGCTATCGATAATAGTCGCTTCAGAAATCGCCAATTGATGAAACAATCCATTCACAACGGTCTGAGCCAACACTTTGTCGAGTCCAAATGCCGCTTGAAACGCAGGCTCTTCCAGTATTTTTAGAGACTGCTCAAATGTCGCATCTGTTTGTCGGATCTCCCGTCGAAGATCCGACAAAATTTGAATGGCGCTAAAGCCAATACCCAGAATAAATCCAACAACCACCGCAACACGTGCTTGCCGAAACGAAAGGCTATTCGAAAAATTCTTGCGCCAAGTGTTGTCCGGTCCTGACACTATTTGAACTCAGGTGGAATGTAACGTTGCACAAAGGTTTCGAATACACCTTCGTCTCGCAGCGCATTGGTCGCCTGATCCATTTTTGCCAATGTCTCTTCGGAAACTTGACCTTTGGCACATTGCAGCCACAGGGAATTGCTCTCGACCGAAAGGACAACACCAACGTCACGTCGTGTTACGTTTTCGGTTGCAAAACTATGGTAAAGACTAACCGCAGTTCCGGCAATTGCATCGACCCGACCAGCCAACAACAACTGTATACTTTGCTGGTAGTCATTTGTTAAAACGCGTTCAATATCCGGCTCAGTCATAACGGGTGAGCTTCTGAACGTACCTCGTGGAATTGCCAATCGTCGGCCGCGCAGATCACTGATGCCAGAGATTTCAAGTTGTGGCCGTGTCGCAATAATTATGTCCAATCGATCGTGGATTTCGGAAACTTGAACCAAAGTCTCTAATGACCACGGAGTTTGCAGAGCAACCACACAATCGGTAATGCCGCGCTCCAGGTCCTTCACCACCCGCGCAATGGGTAATACGCTGTTGGTAAAAGAAACGTCCGCTCGATCGACAATGGCCGTGCTGATATCCACAAAGAAGCCGAGGCGGCCTTCTGGATCATCGTGAAGAACATATGGCGCAAAGTCGAAAGTTCCAAACTTTACAGTTTCCGCAATACTCGAGTTTGCTCCGAACAATGCGATCATCAAGGACAACACACAGTTCAAAGAATATTTCATAGTGACAAGTCCCGTATCAATTTCCGTTGTAACCAAAGGCTCTCCTCAGGTCTGTGAGAAGCCTGAGTATGGTGTTACCTTTTGGCGCCCTGATCAAGCCCTCCAAGTTGGATCTTTGAGCAGATGGATGAACACAGCCTGTCGCAGTTGTGTGAGTGGCCTGTCTGACGTCTGCGCTTATGGGTCCAAATAGAGCGATTTGATAAGGGAGTGTTGCTGGCTCATAGTAACCACCGAGGAGTGCACGATGAGAAAGACAACGAAGAGTCCAGGCGAGAAGATCGTCGAAGACATCAAAAGGGCTACTCGCAAACAGTATTCTGCAGAAGAGTAGTTCAAAATTGTTCCGGATGGTTTGCGCGGCGAGGACATTATTGCGGGGTCGTGCTGTCGCGAAGTATATCGCCGGGTGTTTACTACAAATGGTCGAAGGACTTCATGGAAGCCGAGAAAAGCGGCTTGCGGGGGGCACAGCGCGGGCTGCCACGACCGACGCAGTCAAGGATTTACGCCGTGGAGGCCGTGACGGAGCAAGCGCGGGAGTTGCGCCTTCTCAACAAAGCTTGATCGACGATGGGGGCGACCGGGAATGAGGCGTGCTGCATCTGAGAAGCTGGAAATCATCCGGCTGGTCGAAGAGCGCCACCTTTCAGCGCGCCAGACGTTGGCCAAACTTGGCATCCCCCGCACCACCTTTTATCGTTGGTATGACCGATTTCAGCAGCGTGGCGCGGCTGGCCTGCAGGACCAATCGCCCAAGCCCAGGTACGTTTGGAACCGCATCCCCGACGCGGTGAGGCGCAAATCCGTACAACTGGCTTAAAATGAGACGGAGCTGTCACCGCGAGAATTGGCGGTGACGTTCACAGACAAAACGATGGCCCTCAATCAGCTTTGGCAGACAGACTTCACTTGTCTGAAGATCATCGGTTGAGGCTGGTTCTATCTCAGCATTCGACCATTGTCCTCGGACCAATGGTGGTCAAAAGTCTAATTCCTTGTCGACTAATCACACCAACCAGATGAGCCAAACTCACTCTTAGTTTAAGCCTCCCTTGCTTCCAAAAGCTCTGACGACAGGCAGAGTGGCCCTACCCGACCTCTATGGCTCTCTAGGCAATTTTGGCGAAAAGAGGCTGCTTTGGATCAACAAACATTGCAAAGTCGGCTCTGACGTCAGAGTTCTTGTGGTCTGGGGGGGCGCTATGCAAGGCGGGGGAGCTTCCGGGGTTCTCCGGTTCTCTATCCTGCGCCATCTTTACTTATCCCTATGCCTACACTTGCTGACAATGCTCAGACACAGCCTTCCATAGGGGCACTTACAGGGGCATTTCTGGGGGCAAACCTGATCGGTGAGGCCGAGTGAGGTCTTCGTCTATTGATGGTCGATGAAATGGCTGGGGTGGTAGGA
>NZ_CAJXIV010000027.1 GCF_913054185.1 uncultured Shimia sp. | reverse complement strand
CGGTGAGCACGCTGGATCCGAATGTGGCTGAAAAGTCAGTGGATTACCGGACGCGTGGCTTCGAGGTTTTGGCTATGATGGATATGCCAACAGATGCCACTGCAAGCGACGTGGAACAAGCATTGCAAGCGCATTTGTCGGTGTCGGATGCCTTTGTGGGTGTAATGGAAGGGCTGGATGATGGGTTGCAGAGCAGCAAGGAAATCAGCGATCAGGTGACGCAGGCGTTGCTGGGCAGTGGTCATGGATTGTTGATGTTTGCCAACGGGTTGAATACCGCGCAGAAACTGGCTGCAAAAGAAGGCGTGCCGTCTGCAACTGTGTTCCGAGACTTTGATGACAATGGTCAATCTGCGGTGGTTATGCGCCGTTTCCTAGACCAGGCGGCCTTTAAGGCCGGGCAGGAACAGGGTGTGGTGATGGTGGGGCGTCTGCGCGATGAGGCGATCTCAGCATTGTTGCTGTGGGCACTTCAAGATCGGGCGGGAACCGTGGCCATGGCACCGGTGTCCGCGACGTTTGACACCATCAATTAAGCCGCAACGGTCAGACCGTTAAATAACAAAAAGCCGACGTTTTACGACGTCGGTTTTTTGTCTGTATCACGGCTGTTTTGCGACTGTGGGGTTCTGCGTGGTGTAAAACGTTAACGACGGTGTCCAGATTGCCGAAAATTTTTCGATCAACCCAAATTAAGAGTCACTTAAGCCGCTTTTAGGTCACATCAAAACTTCACCGGGTTTCGAGAGCGCGGCTCCAAGGTCAGCATCTCCGGCCAGCCAATGAATTTCTCGATCAACACCAGCACAATGCAGGCCGCCACGATTCCAATCACCAACTTGACCCGCTTTTCCGAGGGCGGGTTGCGTGACCATTTGCTCATGCGCAGGAGGTGGCGGAAATTCATCTAGGCGCCTTGTGGGGTAGAGCGAAGCTTTGGATGGCGTCGCTGGGATCAGGGGTTAGCTGTCTTCGACAAAACGCACTTTGCCGATGAACGGCAGATTGCGGTTGCGTTGCGCGTAATCAATACCATAGCCCACGACAAATTCATCCGGGATGGAAAAGCCAATCCAGTCCGCGGCAATGTCAGCCTCGCGGCGGGACGGTTTGTCGAGCAACGCGATGGTTTTGATCTTGGCCGGGTTGCGGGCCTTGAGCAAGTGCAGCACGTGGGTCAGCGTGTGACCAGTGTCGACGATGTCCTCAACTACGAGCACGTCACGGCCTTCGATTTCGCCACGCAAGTCTTTGAAGATACGGACTTCTCTGCTGCTTTCCATAGAGTTGCCATAAGATGAGGCTTCGAGGAAGTCGACTTCTACAGGCAGATCCAACTCACGCACCAGATCAGCGATGAAGACAAAGGAACCGCGCAACAAACCCACAACAATCAGCTTGTCGGTGCCTGAATATTCCGCCTGAATTTCGCTTGAGAGGCCTTCGATCCGGGCCGCAATGGATTTGGCGGAGATCATTTGATCGATGACATATGGACGCTCTGACATGAGACCCTCTTGATTTTCTCTATCTTGCGCCGCTATGTGCGCCACCAGAACTGTGCATAGCGGGGACGCTGTGCGCTGTCACGCCAAAATGAGATGATATGCCGACGCATTCTGAGACCCGCACGCTGCCGTATACCGCCCAACAGATGTATGATCTGGTGGCGGATGTGGCGTCTTACCCGCAGTTTTTACCTTGGTGTGCGGCCGCGCGTATTCGCTCGGTAACGCCGGTGCAGACAGAGATCGGTGCAGGAGATGAGATGCTGGCGGATCTGGTGATCTCGTTCAAAGTGTTTCGGGAAAGGTTTGGCAGCCGAGTGGTGCTGTATCCTGGGGTCAAACACATCGACACGGAGTATTTGGACGGGCCGTTCAAATACATGAAATCCACCTGGGACTTTGCCGATGTGGACGGTGGTGTTGATGTGACGTTTTTTGTTGATTTTGAGTTCAAGAACATCCTGTTGCAGAAAGCGATTGGGTTGGTGTTCAACGAAGCGATGCATCGGATTGTGGCTGCGTTTGAGACGCGGGCACAGAAGCTCTACGATTAGAGGTTGGTTGCCCGAAAGGGTTTCAAAGGTGCAGCTTAAATCTGAAAAGACAATTACACATTGTTTCGAAAAATGCACCTATTTCGAGTGCACGTATTGGGTGTATGAAGCTTACAGATTTTCTTCTGGAGTTATTGTCATGTATTTCTTGTTGGCGCTTTTGGGAATGGCTGGTGCGGGTGCGCTCATGGACAGCGGTTCCGGCACAGGCACTGGTGACGACACAAATGATGGCTCCGATTTGGGCGCGGAAACTGAGGCTGAGGCAGATGCCTTGGCAAACGGTGATAGTGTTGTCCTTGAGGAGGATACTATTGAAGCGCATGCAGTCGGGGGGCTTGATATTGCTGCCTTGCTGGAAGATATCGAAAACGGTCTCCGGGGAACCAAGGGTGGTGTCGCAGTTGATGACATTGACGTCACCTCTTTCGAGTATGATCCCAGCGAGCATGAGCATTTCGGGGACGGTGGCTTACTCGAAGAGTCTATTGTCATTCTGAATGATGAAATCATGACCCCGTCTGGTGAGGCTGAAGATGGAACGCCGATCTATGATCTCAGTGCGTTTGATGCAGAAACTGATCGGATCGCCATTCTTGAGCCTGTTTCCCACTATGAGAGCATTCGGGAGGCAAGCTTTGATGTCATGCGAACGGAAGATGGCAGTTTAAGTGTTTCTGGGGTGGCCTTGCAGGGCGTAGAGGAACTTCCGCGCGGTATTTTAGAGCTGCATTTGGTAGAAGAGGATTTTATTGAAGCGGGAGACACGGAATTCACGCTCGACGACAGTGAAATTGTGGCCAGCTACGAGATCGTCTCGGCGCAAGTGAGCGGTGAGGGCGATGATTCATACCGCCCTGGTGGTCAGATCGAGCTGTTTTCGCTGACGGATCTGGAAGGGCAGACACAGCTGACAATTCAAGGGGATACACCTGTACGGGTTGAAACTGGCGATGAGGGCGATGTTGTTGATTTGAGCGCTGATACGCACGGCGGTGAGCCAGGGCTGGCCTGGTATGATGGCGTTGATTTGGAGGGACTTGGTGCGTTTACTCCAGAAGGCGCTGGGTCCGGAAGCGGGATTATTGAGCACGAGTTCAGTTTGGTGGAGACCAACGGTGGCGATGATCACGTTACAATGGGTGCACGGGAGACGGCAGTTCTTGCCGGCGAGGGGGATGACACCATTAGAGCCGGAGCCACCAACAGCAGCTACATTGAAGCTGGCGATGGCGACGATCTGATTGACTTGAGCGCGGTTGAGGCCGGGGGCCTTTCTGTTGTTCAAGGCGGCTCAGGCAATGACACCTTCGTTGGCGGGGCTGGTGTCGACGTCTACTTTGGTGGTGCTGACGGTAGCCCCTTTAGTGACAGAAGCGAGAGTGACGCCATTGATGGGGGAGCGGGCGACGATTCCCTCTTTGGTGGCACAGGTGCGGACATGATTGAGGGTGGGGTCGGTAACGACACCATTGGCGGGACACGGGATTTCTCCGAGTTCCCGCCTGCACTTGGTTCCGGATATCCCAGCATTGACGCTTTGGATTATGCCGATGGAGCGGCGGACACGATGCACGGAGGCGAAGGCAATGATGTGCTGTTGGGCGATGCACAAGATGTGATGAGCGGTGGCGAAGGGGAAGATCGCTTTGAGATTTACTGGGCGCGGAATTCTGAGGGTGCTAACGATCATGCCATCGTAACGGATTTTGAACCCGGCGTTGAGCTTTTGAAGGTCACTGTGCATGTGGATGATTTTGCCGGTCTGACGGACAGCCCGGAGCAGGACATCACGCTGAATCTGGTTGAGATTGATGGCAACACGCAGGTGATGTTCCAAGGGGAGCTTTTAGTCGAGCTACAGGGCGCGACTGGGGTGTCGGCGGATGATGTAAGCGCAAATGTCTTTGTGCCGTACGATCGGTGGTAAGGCACAAAAAAAGGGCGGCCACGTGCGGCCGCCCAGTTCCGGAGTGATTTCGAAAATTCTTTACGAGGCGATGTCGTAGGCGCGCTCACCGTGGACCGCGAGGTCAAGGCCGTTGACTTCGGTTTCTTCATCGACACGCAGAGGGGTGATCAGGCTGACGAGTTTGACCAGCACATAGGTCACAACCACCGTGAAGATGCCGACGATAGCCAGTGCGCCAAGTTGGGCGGTCCAGGTGCCTTGGCCGAAGACTGCGATCATGATGGTGCCGAAGATGCCACCAACGCCGTGCACGGCAAACACATCCAATGTGTCGTCGATCTTGGCTTTGTTGCGCACAAAGTTCACAGCTTCCTGACATAGAATACCTGCGATGGCACCAATCACCAGAGCCTCTACCGGGCCGACAAAGCCAGAAGCCGGTGTGATCGAGGCAAGACCTGCGATGGTGCCTGTGACGAGGCCCACCAAGGAGGCTTTACCGTATTTGATGCGTTCCCACAGGGCCCATGTGAGCGAGGCAGTTGCCGCGGAGATATGGGTCACGGTCAGCGCCATCGCGGCACCACCGTCTGCGGCGAGCTGAGAGCCACCGTTGAAGCCAAACCAGCCCACCCACAACATCGCGGCGCCAATCATCACCATCCAAGGCGCGTGTGGCGGGGTGGTGCGGTGTTTGCGAGCGCCAAGCATCACGGCGATCACCAGTGCTGCGAGGCCTGCGGTTTCATGGACCACAATGCCGCCGGCAAAGTCGCGCACGCCGATCTCGCCAAAGATGCCGCCGTCAGCCATCATGCCGCCGCCCCAAATCCAGTGCACAACTGGCGCGTAGCACAGCAGCATCCAGAGGCCGGAGAACAGCAGAACAAAGCCAAAGCCGATGCGCTCCACATAAGCGCCGACAATCAACGCTGGCGTGATGATGGCGAAGGTCATTTGGAAGGCAAAGAACAGCACCTCGGGCAGGGTGCCAGACAGGCTGTCGACGGTGACGCCGGAGAGGAACATTTTGCCCAGTCCGCCCCACACGGACGTGGCGCCGCCGTCATTGCCAAAGGCGATGGAATAGCCAAAGACGAGCCACAGAACGCTCATCAAGCAGGCAATGGCATAGGTTTGCATAAAGACGCTGAGCACGTTTCGGGCGCGCACGAGGCCCCCGTAAAACAACGCCAAACCCGGCAATGTCATGAACAGGACCAGGGCTGTTGCCACGATGATCCATGCGGTGTCCGCTGCGTTCATATTTCTATCCTCTTTGTCCCGTGAGTGGTGGTTTTTCCGTCAAAGAGCGGAAAATCTGCACAGAACAAAGGCTGAAGAGGTCTCAAAGCGCCTTAAAACAGGGCGTTTTGCGAGGTGCGTAAAAAATAGGCGGCAATCACGGGGTGTCGCCTAAATGGGCGTCACTTTGCGCAGGCGACGTTCAAAAGCAGCGCCAAAGCGTGATTCCGCGCCGCTTTGCGCACTTCAGTGCGACCCAAAGCGCCAAATTCGACGGTTTCCGTGTCACAGCCGTTTTGCGTGGCGATGCCAAAACAAACGCGGCCTTCGGGCTTGAACTCTGGCCCGCCCGGACCCGCGATGCCGGTGACGGATACGGTAAGCTGGGCGTCGGAGTTCACCAGCGCGCCCAGCGCCATTTCGCGTGCAACCTCTTCGGAGACAGCGCCCACTGCCGCCAGTGTGGCCTCACGGACACCCAGCATCTCGACCTTGGCGAGGTTGGTATAGGTTACAAAGCCACGTTCAAACACATCAGAGCTGCCGGCAATGTCGGTCAGGGCGGCGGCGACCATGCCAGCGGTGCAGCTTTCCGCTGTCGCAACGCGCAGATTGGCGTCGCGACAGGCTTGCAGCAGTTGGGCGACGTCGATCATCAGATCAGCACGATGTGATAGAGCGCAGCGGCGGCCAGAGTGGCGAGGCCCGCAAACAAACCGGCCCAGATGTCATCCAGCATCACACCAATGGGATCGTGGCGGCGGTCAGCGCGGCCAACAAGCCAGGGTTTGCGGATGTCAAACAGGCGGAAGAACAGGAAAGCGGCGATAGGGCCAGGCCAAACCATGGAAACGGGGCCGAGCCAGTCCATGGACATATCGGGCATGGCAAAAGCTACAGCGGGAAAGAGCAGGGCGATCCACATGCCCGCAACTTCGTCGATCACAATTTCTGATGGGTCTTCGGTGGGGCGGTCCGCCAAATCGCGGATGCACGCCCACATGCCAATCACGATGGCCAGCGCGGTGAGGATGGCCAGCAGCCAGACGCCAACAAAATGTGCAGCGGCCCAGCCGATGATTAGCGCGGCCAGTGAGCCCCATGTACCCGGCGCGACGGGCAGGCGGCCGACGCCAAAGAATGTTGTGATCATACGGATCATGGTTTCACCAATGTTGCCGTCGCAATTGCGGCAATCCCTTCTTCGCGGCCTGTGAAGCCGAGTTTTTCACTTGTTGTGGCTTTGATCGACACACGGTCAGATGTGAGACCCATGATCTCGCCCATGCGCGCCATCATGGCGGCGGCGTGTGGTCCGACTTTGGGACGTTCGCAGATTAGCGTGCAGTCGACATTGGAAATGGTGAAGCCTTTGGAGGTGGCCAGATCAACCGCATGTTTGAGAAACACGGCGCTGTCCATGTCTTTCCATTCGGAGTCAGTGGGCGGGAAGTGACGGCCAATGTCACCTTCGGCCATGGCGCCATAGAGTGCGTCGGTCACGGCATGCATGCCAACGTCCGCGTCGGAGTGGCCTTTGAGCGCTTTGGTGTGCGGAATTTTTACGCCGCAGAGGATGACGTGATCGCCTTCTTCAAAGGCGTGCACGTCGTAGCCATTGCCAAGTCTGATATCCATGGGGCCTCTTTGGTCGTTTCGCAGGTGCTGTTCCAGACGGGCAAAATCGTCTGGTGTGGTGATCTTTAGATTGCGCTCATTGCCTGCCACGATGGTCACGTCAAGCCCCGCGGCGCGGGCGACCTCTACATCATCGGCTGCGTTTCCGGGATGGGCGCGATGGGCGGCGAGGATGGCATCAAACGCAAAGCCTTGCGGGGTCTGGGCGCGAAACAACCCGTCGCGGCTTTGGGTGCCAGTGACAAGGTTGTTTTCGCCGCGCCACAGCGCGTCAGTGACAGGCATGGCGGGGGCCGCGCCATCTGCGCCGGTTTGCAGCGCGTCGATCACCGCGTCGATGGTGGTGGCGTCAATGCCTGCACGGGCAACATCGTGGATCAGAATGTGGGTAAACCCTTGGCCCTCTAACGTTTCCAAACCCGCCTGCACCGAGGCGTCTCGAGTGGCACCACCGAGGGCCGTCGGAATTGGGAGGCCATCCATGTGGAGGGTGTCATCGGGGTGTACCACGGCCAGCACGTGATCAATGCGAGGGTGGGTCACAAAGGCAGCGATGCTGTGGTCGGCCACGCGTTGGCCTGCCAGGGCGCGCCATTGTTTGGGCAAGCCAGCACCTGCGCGGGTGCCACGGCCAGCCGCAACGATCACGGCGGCGGTCTTGAAAGCGGAATTTGTCATGGCCTCTGTGTAGAACTTGCGTGCCGAAGTGGCAATTGACCCTTGATGTCTGCTTAAATTTTGAGCATAGGCGAAAATCTGCTACAATAATGACCAAGTTTCCCGGCGGTTTGATTGAATTTGACCAGGAGGTCAGATACGCCCGAAGCATCGCACAAGGATTAAACACGTGACCGTTCAAGTCGCAGATCTCACTCTGACACCCCCCGTTTTTCTGGCGCCATTGGCCGGAATCACCGACCGTCCGTTCCGGGATTTGGTTGGTAGTTTTGGCGCGGGGCTGGTGGTCAGCGAGATGGTCGCAAGTCAGGAAATGGTGCAGGCCAAGCCCGGGGTGCGCGAGCGGGCAGAGCTGGGGTTTGGTGAGGCAACCACGTCTGTGCAGTTGGCCGGGCGTGAGGCGCATTGGATGGCAGAAGCGGCGCGGCAGGTGGAGGCCAATGGGGCGGCACTGATCGATATCAATATGGGTTGTCCGGCGAAGAAAGTGACCAGCGCAAGTGGTTCGGGGGCCAGTGGCTCGGCGTTGATGAAAGACCTCGATCACGCACTGACGTTGATCGACGCTGTGGTGGGCGCCGTGGATATTCCGGTGACGTTGAAGACGCGCCTGGGATGGGACGACAACATGTTAAACGCGCCGGAGCTGGCGCAGCGGGCGGAGAACGCGGGTGTTCAGATGCTGACCATTCATGGTCGCACCCGCTGTCAATTTTACAAAGGTGCATCGGATTGGGCCGCGATCAGAGCGGTGAAAGATGTGGTGGGCATTCCGGTGATTGCCAATGGCGACATTGTGGATGTGACCTCTGCGACGGCTGCTTTGTCGGCATCTGGTGCGGATGGTGTCATGGTGGGGCGCGGGGCGCAGGGTAAACCGTGGATGCTCGCGCAGATGGCGGCGGAGCTTTTTGATGGCGAAGTGCCTGTGGAGCCAACTGGGCAAGCGTTGGTTGACATGGTGCAGGGGCATTATGCAGCGATGCTGTCGTTTTACGGTGTGGACCTTGGACTGCGCGTCGCCCGCAAACACTTGGGTTGGTACATGGATCATGTGGGCACCGAGGCGGGCCTACGTCGTCAGGTGCAGACCAGCCGCGATACAGATGAGGTGATGCTGCTTTTGACAGATGCCCTGATGGCTGCGGATGAGTCTCCAATCAACGGAGAAGTGGCATGAGTGCAGAAACCCCGTTTTGGAACAGTCTTCCCGTGCCCGCTTTGGTGGTGAACGAGGGAGATGTGATCCTACGCATCAACCCGGCAGCGGAGACGTTTTTGAATGCCTCTGCCAAATCCATGGTTGGGCAGCCGATCTGGGACAAAGTGATGATTGATGCGCCGCTTGAAGAGGCGTTTCACCGTGCGCGGGAGCACGGCACACCTTTGTTTGTGAATGATGCGGATGTCGGCACCGGCGACGGGCCACCGGTGCAGTGCAATTTGCAGATTGCGCCGCTGGCGGAGGCGCCCGGGGAGATGCTGTTTTTGATCTCCAGCCGGGAGTTGGCGGGGCGCATGACGCGCAGCCATTCGGTGAAATCCTCCGCCAAATCGGCGATTGGCATGGCGGAAATGTTGGCCCATGAGATCAAAAATCCGCTGGCTGGAATTACGGGTGCAGCTCAGTTGTTGTCCATGAACCTTAGCGCTGAGGACTTGGAACTGACGGATCTGATTGTGGAGGAAAGTCGCCGGATTGTGAAGCTGCTGGAGCAGGTGGAGCAGTTTGGCAACCTGTCGCTGCCGCAACGAAAGCCGGTGAACATTCACGATGTGCTGGACCGCGCGCGGCGCTCGGCTTTGGTCAGCTACGGTGCGCATATGCAGATCATCGAAGATTATGATCCGTCGTTGCCGCCGGCCGAAGGGGACAGTGATCAGTTGCTGCAAGTGGTGCTAAATCTTCTGAAGAACGCCAGTGAAGTGGCAGGTGATTCAGGCACAATTCGCATTCGCACCTACTATGAACACAGCTTCCGATTGCGCCGAGCGGATGGCACTGGGCAGCCATTGCCATTGCAAATCGAGATCATTGATGACGGGCCGGGATTGCCGGACGACCTTAAGGGCGACGTGTTTGATCCGTTTGTGTCTGGACGTGAAAACGGCACGGGTCTTGGGCTCGCGTTGGTCAGCAAAATCATTTCCGATCATGGCGGCATGATCACGGTGGACTCTGTGCCCGGGCGCACGGTGTTCAAACTCTCGCTGCCGCGGGCAAGCAAAGAAACTCTGAACGCATTTGAGGAGAGCCAGTAATGGATGGCACGGTTCTGGTAGCAGACGATGATCGCACAATCCGCACGGTCTTGACGCAGGCGCTCACGCGGGCAGGGTGCAAGGTGCATGCCACCTCCTCGTTGACCACGTTGATGCGATGGGTTGGCGAAGGCAAAGGGGATGTTGTCATCACCGATGTGATGATGCCTGACGGAAACGGGTTGGAGATGTTGCCCAAGATTGCAGAGGATCGGCCGGGGTTGCCGGTGATTGTGATCTCGGCACAGAACACCATCATGACCGCCATTCAGGCCGCAGAGGCTGAGGCATATGACTACCTGCCAAAGCCGTTTGACCTGCCAGATTTGATGAAACGCACTGGCAAAGCCCTGGAGCAGAAGCGCCGTGCGCCAGCTACGCCCGTGGCCGATGATGAGCGGCCAGACGAGTTGCCTTTGGTGGGGCGCACAGCGGCAATGCAGGCGCTTTACCGGCTGGTGGCGCGGGTGATGAACACGGATTTGCCAGTGTTGATTTCTGGCGAAAGCGGCACGGGTAAATCCTTGATTGCGAAGGAAATCCACGATTTTTCAGATCGGAGAAACCTGCCGTTTGTGGTGGTGAACGCCGCCGATTTGAGCGATTTGGAAGGGCCAGCAAAAGTCTTAGCCAAGGCCAGGGGTGGCACCATTTTGGTGGATGAAATTGGCGACATCGATGATGAAGTTCAGGCCCGCATTGTGCGCATGATGGACACCCCTGGGGAGCACAGCCCTCGTTTTATGGCAACCAGTCAAGTCAATCTTAACGCAGCCATGGACAACGGAACCGTGCGTCAAGATCTGTATTACCGGTTAAACGGCGCAGCGATCCATGTGCCGGCATTGCGTGAGCGCGTTGACGACATTCCATTGTTGGTGGCGCATTTTCTCAACCGGGCAGAGCGGGATGGCGCGCCGATGCGCGTGTTCTCGGAAGCGGCTATGGAGCTGTTCCGGGCCTATAGCTGGCCGGGCAATGTACGACAGTTGGAAAACGCGGTGCGGCGGTTGGTTTTGACGGCGCAGGCGGAAGAGGTTTCGCGGGCCGAAGCGGAAATGATGCTGGGGGCGCAACCGCAGGCGGGGCCGCTTTTGGGGGGCGATGACAGCGAGAAGTTGTCAGCGTCTGTGGCGCGCCATCTGCGGCGGTATTTTGATTTGCATGGCAATATGCTGCCTCCAGCGGGCCTTTATGCGCGTATCCTGCGGGAGATTGAACTGCCTCTGATCGAAATTGCGCTGGATGCAACTGGTGGAAATCAGGCGAAATGTGCTGATTTACTGGGGATCAACCGAAATACACTTCGTAAAAAAATCACTGATCTGGATATTCACGTGACACGCCGACGCAAATTGATGTAAAAAGGCCACATAAGCGTGGCGCGCGGGTCGCACTCTGAGAAAAAGAGTCGGGGCTTAGAACGTGCCACAGAATATGGCGGTGGGCCGCGCAAGCGGTACCAAATCAATTGAGGAAGTCGGGTGTCTAGCCGGACAGCAACCAATCATTGGGCGCGTTTTCAGCGCCTGCGCAGGCAAAGGCGTGTCCAGAATGCCGCAACTTTGGGGTTGGTGGTGCTTGGGCCTGTGTTGGCGCTCGCGACGTTTTTAGTGCTTGGGCCGTTTGATCTGGGCGCGTCTTCCAGCGGCCTTCGAGCGATTCTTTTGGCCGATCTTGTCTATGTGCTCGTGGTGGCGACGCTGGTGCTACAAAACGTGATGCGTGCGGTTGCCTCGCGTCGGGCAAAATCTGTTGGGTCAAGACTGCACCTGCGACTAACCGGTGCCTTTGCGCTTTTGGCCTTGGTGCCTGCGGTGACTGTGGCGGTGTTTGCCGGGCTGACACTGAACATTGGCCTTGAGGGCTGGTTTAGTGAACGTGTGCGCCAAGTGGTGGGCAATTCATTGGCAGCGGCGCAGGCCTATGAAGAAGAACACATTCTGGGATTGGAAGAAGACGCTGACTTGCTTGCGGACTTCTTGAACGAGAGCAAGCGGCGCAGCTTTGGTTTGGATGCAGGCGAAGTTCGTGTGCTTCTGGCCTCCGGACAGGTGCAAATCCAACGCGGGCTCAAAGAGGCGTTTGTGATTGATAGCGCGGGTGAGATTCAGGCGCGGGGCGAGCGCTCTTACTTGTTTGACTATGAGGAGCCATCCGAGGCGGACATGCAGACCGCGATCGACGAAGGCTCTGTGATTATTCGAGATCTGGACAATAATGAAATGCGCGCGCTGGTGCGGCTTGACGCATTTTTGGACAGGTTCTTGTACATCAGCCGCGAGGTGGATGCGGAGATATTTCATCTGCTTGATGACACGCAAGCCAGCGCACGTTTGTATTCCCAACTTGAGAGTGAGCGCGGGCAGCGGCTGTTTGAATTTGGCATGATCTACCTTGGATTTGCGCTGATCCTTGTGTTGGCGGCGATCTGGATGGGCATGTGGTTTGCGGAACGCCTGTCGCGACCTGTGGGGCGCTTGACCGGGGCGGCGCAACGGGTTGGTGCCGGTGATTTGGATGTGCGTGTGGTGGAAGAAGATGGTGACGATGAAATCGCCATGTTGAGCCGGTATTTCAACCAAATGACGCGGCAGTTGAAAGCGCAACGCGAAACGTTGCTGGACAATACGCGGCAGATCGACCGGCGGCGACGGATGTTTGACTCGGTGTTGAGCTCAGTTACATCCGGCGTGGTGGGATTGGACAGCGATGGTAAGGTCGCCTTTGTGAACCGGTCAGCGCAGCGGTTGCTGGACTGGGATGAAGATCGACAAGAGATGCCTCTCCCATTGGCGGTGCCAGAGTTTGGACCATTGTTGGAGACATTAAAGTCCAGCGGCAAGGAAGTTGCGCAGGAAGAGGTGAAGGTCAGCCGGTCCGGTCGGTTGGAGAACCTGTTGGTGCGCATGGCAACGCGGCGGCGTGAAAATGGGTCGCTTGAAGGCTATGTTGTGGCGTTTGATGATGTGACCGACCTCGTCACAGCCCAGCGTATGGCGGCCTGGGGCGATGTTGCCCGGCGTATTGCGCATGAGATCAAGAACCCGCTGACGCCAATTCAGCTGAGTGCGGAGCGCATTCGGCGTAAGTTTGCCAGCAAAGTGGGTGAAGACAGCGATCAGCTTGAGCAGATGACAGAGGTCATAGTACGGCAAACCAATGATCTGCGTCGGATTGTGGATGAGTTTTCCAAATTTGCCCGGATGCCAGAGCCGGTTCGCAAGTCCGTTGAAGTGGTTGAACTGGTGTCCGGGGCGGTGCTGTTGCAGGAATCCGGCCAGCCAAATGTGCGGTTTGTGCGCGATATTTGCGAAGGCCCGTTGGCGGCAGATTTGGATGCGACGATGATTTCTCAAGCGTTGACAAACTTGATCAAGAACGCCGGGGAAGCCACTGAAACTTTACAGGAAAAGGGCGCGCCGGATGGGTATTCTCCGGAGATACATGTGAGTTTGGTGCAAGAGGCGGATGAGGCTGTTGTGTGCATTGCCGACAATGGCATTGGCTTGCCAGAGGATCGTGCGCGTTTGTTTGAGCCCTATGTCACCACGCGTGACAAGGGCACGGGTCTTGGTCTCCCAATTGTAAAAAAGATCATCGAAGAACACGGCGGGCAGCTCGCGCTGCTGGATGCGCCGATGTTTGACAACAATTCCCACGCAGGGGCGATGGCCGAAATTCGGCTGCCGCTAACTCAGCAGGCTGCAGCTGCGGTGGAACCCAAAGAGAGCGAGTATTATGAGTGACATTCTGATCGTAGATGACGAACGCGATATCCGGGAGTTGGTTTCCGATATTTTGAAAGATGAAGGCTACACAACACGGTTAGCGGGCAATTCTGACGATGCCATGGCCGAAGTGGCCAGCGCGCAGCCAGCGTTGATGATCCTCGATATCTGGCTCAAAGACAGCAACATGGATGGCATCGACATTCTGAAGTCGGTCAAAAATGACTATCCAGAGGTACCGGTGGTGATCATTTCGGGGCATGGGAATATCGAGATTGCCGTCGCAGCCATCCGACAGGGTGCGTATGACTTTATCGAGAAGCCGTTCAACATCGATCAGCTTTTGGTGGTGATCAAACGGGCGATGGAGACCAGCCGGTTGCGCCGTGAGAACACCGAGTTGAAGCGTCAAGACAGCAAGCCAACCGATTTGATTGGGGACAGTGCGGCGTTCCGGGGCATGATTTCGCAGCTTGATAAGGTCACACGCTCCAATGGGCGTGTCATGCTGACCGGCCCTGCAGGTGTCGGAAAAGACGTCGCGGCGCGCTATATCCATGCAAATTCCAATCGGTCAGCGGCCCAGTTCGTAACCGTTTCATGTGCCGGAATGGACCCGGATCGCGTGGAAGACATTCTGTTTGGGCGGGAAACTGCGGAACGGGGCGTTGAGGCCGGTTTGTTGGAACAGGCCAATGGCGGTGTGATCTACTTTGACGAGGTAGCGGACATGCCGCTGGCGGCCCAAAGCAAAATTTTGCGGGTGTTGGTAGATCAACAGTTCACGCGGGTTGGCGGATCCAAAAAAGTGCGCGTGGATTTGCGGGTGATCTCGTCAACCAACCGCAATTTGAAACAAGCCATTGATGCGGGTGATTTCCGAGAAGAATTGTACCACCGGTTGAATGTTGTGCCAATTGCCGTGCCCTCGTTGGAGGAGCGGCGGGAGGATATTCCTGAACTGGCGGCCTATTTCCTGGGACAGTTGCATGAGGCGCAAGGCTTGCCGCTGCGCACGTTGAGCGGGGATTCTGCTGCGTTGATGCAGACCATGATATGGCCCGGAAATGTGCGTCAGTTGAAGAACATGATTGAGCGCGTGCTGATCCTTGGTGATGGACAGGGGCCAATCGAGTGTCGTGAGCTGCCTGGCGAAAGCGATACTCCAGCCGAAGAAGGACGTGTGGTGTTGTCCGGTGCATTGGCAACATTGCCGCTTCGTGAGGCGCGGGAAGCGTTTGAACGAGAATATCTGCTCACGCAAATCAACCGGTTTGGAGGCAATATCAGCCGCACTGCCAGCTTTGTTGGCATGGAGCGCAGCGCGTTGCACCGCAAACTCAAGTCTCTGGGCGTGGTAACATCCAACAAAGCCGGCGCACGAGTGGCGCATGTGTCTGGTGAAGAAGAGGAAGAGCGTGAAGCTGGTTAATTCCAGCTTTTCAGATCCTTACAGCGGTTTGTTCAAATCGATAATGACGCGCCCATTTTCGGTGCGCAGCCCGCAGATGTTGGGGCTAAGCTCTGGTGCCACTGTGATCGGCGCATACGACCGACCGGAAATTTGCTCATCTTTGCAGTAGGGAATTGTAACACGAGCATAGCCGCGCTCTTTCATGCAGTTGCGGGCAGCTGTGTATCGCGGACCTTCATTAATATCGTAGCTCTCCGGGCGCTGACCTATGACCCGGCCATCAGCACTATAAATCGGCCACCAGTCTGTCACGATGCGTGGCGGGTAGGTGTCTGATGCAAATCGATTGCATTGCGCCTGATCCACATTGCGCTCTGTTTTTGTTTTTCCAGGTTGGTACATGGTGGAGAATTCGGTGCAGCCAGACAACGCAAGCATCAGACATCCGGTGACAAAAGCGTGTTTCATGTTTGGCTCCTTGGTGGTGCTGGATCACACAGGTTTGTTAAGGTCCACAAGTGCGACACCGCCGCTTTGTGCTCGGATCGCACAGAGATTGGGGGCAGGCTTGGGCGCACCTTTGACAGGCGTGTATTGTCGGCCGGCCAATTGTTGCTCGGTACATACGGGATGGGTAACGGCGGAGTAGCCTTTGAGGGACATGCAATCGCGGCGGTGTTCGGCACGCATGCCGGCGTTTACGTCTCGCGTCTGAATATGGTTGCCGCCGTAGTATCCAGGGTAACCACCCCAACTGCCGCCAACGTATCCGCCATATCCACCGTGGTACCCGCCATAAACTGTGGTGGTAAATGTTGCGGAGGGAAAGAGGCGGTTGGCCTCCACAGAGCAGGAGGTGTCATCCCGTGAGGCCGTTTCACGGGAGACGCCGGATTTGGCAAAACCAGAGTAGGAGGTTGGGCTGCATGCCGTGATCGAAATGCCTAGAATGACAAAAAGGGCCGCTGTCCGCATGAGACTCACCTTTAACGCAAACGCTTGAAACTTAAGCCAATCAAAGCCGGTCTGCGTGTCGGGGTCAATGGTAACAATTGACCTGCCTCCCCCCTTCTGGCATGGCTGAGAGCCGAAACCCAAGAGGGAAGCACATGAAGGTCATTATCTGTGGGGCTGGTCAGGTTGGGTGGCAAATAGCCCGCCATTTGTCCGGTGAAAACAACGATGTTACCGTTGTCGACAACAACCCGGACCTGGTGCGACGCGCCACGGATACTTTGGATGTTCAGGGCATTGCCGGGTTTGCGAGCTATCCAGACGTGTTGGATCGCGCAGGGGCACGGGATGCGGATATGGTGATTGCCGCGACCTACTCTGACGAGGTCAACATGGTGACCTGTCAGGTGGCGCATTCGGTGTTTTCGGTGCCGCGTAAGATCGCGCGTCTGCGCAGCCAATCCTATTTGGACGTGCTCTATTCAGACCTGTACCGTCGTGAGCATATGCCAATTGATGTGGTGATTTCACCTGAGCGCGAGGTTGCGGATGCAGCCTTGAAGCGGCTGGCAACTCCGCGGGCATTTGATGCGGAGACATTTCTGGCCGGTAAGGTGCAGATGCTCGGTCTGACGTTGGACGAGAATTGTCCGGTGGTGAACACGCCTTTGCGCCAGCTGACAGATTTGTTCTCTACGTTAAGCGCAGTGGTTGTTGGCGTGCGGCGCGGTGGAACATTGATTGCACCGGAGCCCGGGGACCAGCTTTTTGTTGGGGATGACATCTATGTCTTTACTCTGGCAGAAGATGTGGGTCGCACCATGGAGGTGTTTGGCAAACAACAGAAAAAACAGGAACGCGCGGTGATCGTGGGCGGCGGAAACGTGGGCCTGATGGTGGCGCAGCGGCTTGAGGCCAGTGCCTCGCGAGTGCGCACAAAGATCATTGAACGGGATCGAAAAGTGGCCGAACGCGCGGCCGAAGCGCTGGAACGGACCATTGTTTTAAACGGTGACGGGATGGACGTGGCGCTGTTGGCTGAAGCAGGCGTGGATCGCGCGGACGCTGTTTTGGCAGTGACCGACGATGACAAAACCAACATGCTGGCCTCGGTTCGGTCAAAATCCGCCGGGTGTCCGCTCGCGATTTCATTGATCAATGATCCGACGTTGGCACCCTTGATGACGCCCCTTGAGATCGATGCGTTTATCAACCCGCGAGCCACCACGGTGAGCTCAATTTTGCGTCATATTCGCCATGGGCGGGTGAAAGACGTCTATTCTGTTGGGGACACCGAGGCTGAGATTATTGAGGCGGAGGTTCTGTCGACGTCACCCATTGCCGGGCAGATGGTGCGCGATATCGATTTCCCGGAAGGTGTGTTGATTGGGGCCATTCTGAAAGGAACCGAGGTGGTGAAGCCCAAAGGTGGCACGCGCATTGATGAAGGAGACGTAATTGTGCTGTTTTCGCTGACCGCGGATGTACCGGAAGTGGAGCGGCTGTTGCAGGTCTCCATCGATTTTTTCTAAGCCATGAAACTGAGCCTGTCACAAATCCCCCTGCTGGTGCAGATGACGCTGTTTTCCGGCTTTCTGATGTTTGTGCCAGCAGCACTGGCCACTCAGCAGGATCAGCATTTTGTCGCCCGGATGTTTTTCTACGGCGGTATTTTGGTCCTGTTTGCCTGCGTGTTGATTGCGATCGCTATCCAGGGAACCAAGCGGCGCGCGCGGACATCGGACAATCTCAAAGCGTTGTTTTTTGCCATTGCGCTGCTGCCAGCGGTGCTGGCCTGGCCGATGTATGAATCGCTAGATGTGGTTCCGTTTTTGGACGTGTATTTTGAGATGGTCAGCAGCCTGACCACCACAGGCATGACCATTTATGAGCCTGCCAGCATGTTGGTGGATCCGCTACATCTGTGGCGCGGTATGGTTGGCTGGCTTGGTGGGTTGTTGATGTGGCTGGCGGCGGCGGCGGTGTTTGCGCCGCTTAGCCTTGGTGGATATGAAGTGACTGCCATAGGGGAGCCAGGGCAGGCGAGTGCAAGCTTGGGCCATATGCAACGTGCCCATCCGATGAAACGCTGGAGCAAAGCGGCGCAGGCATTGGTGCCGATCTACGGGGGGCTGACCTTTGCTTTGGCGGTGATGTTGATTGTGCTGGGTGACAGCCCGTTTGTGGCCACCATGCACGCGATGGCAACAATGTCGACAAGTGGGATTTCGGCGGTTGGTGGCGTAGGGTCTAGCGTCAGTGGTGTGCCGGGAGAGATGGTGATTTTTCTGTTCCTGCTGTTTGCTTTGTCGCGTGGCACCTTTAGTTCGGACACCGGGTCGGTGCGGCGCAACAATCTTTGGGAAGATCCAGAGCTGCGCCTTGGGTTTCTGATTGTGCTGGTTGTGCCGACGGCTCTGTTTATGCGCCATTGGGTTGGGGCGTTTGAGGGCGAGGCAACCCAAGACCCGATGGCGGCGCTGAAAGCGGCATGGGGCGGTCTGTTCACGGTTATGAGCTTCCTGACCACCACTGGGTTTCAGAGTGGTGAGTGGGATGTGGCGCGGGAGTGGAGTGGGTTGTCAGCACCTGGACTGATCCTGATGGCGCTGGCCATGGTAGGCGGCGGAGTGGCCACCACGGCGGGTGGTGTGAAGTTGCTGCGGGTTTATGCGCTTTACGTGCAAGGGTTGGGTGAAATGGAGCGTCTGGTGCACCCCAATGTGGTTTTGGGCCGTCGGCGCACCGGTGCGCGGCAAATTCGGCGCAAAGGCGCGGTGATTGCCTGGGTGTTTTTCATGCTGTTTGCTCTGTCTATTGCAGCGGTGACAATTGCGCTGGCGCTCTTGGGAAATGACTTTCAGGAAGCCGCTATTTTGGCGATTTCTGCGCTGACCACAGCCGGTCCACTGACCCAAATTGCTGGTGAATTTCCGATTGCAATTTCCTCACTTGGAGTCACTGAAAAGCTTATTTTATGTGCAGCTATGACCTTCGGGCGGCTGGAGGCATTGGCGATCATCGCATTGATATCGCCTGATTTGTGGCAGAAATGATGCGGTTTACCTTGGGCCCGACCTAAAACTTAACAATTTAGGCTGGTAAGTCACGAATCCACGTTCCATACTCCCATCGCACGACTAACCCGATGCGTTAACAAGAATAAAGGCAAGCGCGACATGGCTTCGGATCGACAGAATCTCCAAGATGCATTTTTAAATCACGTCCGGAAAACCAAAGTTCCGGTAACTATTTTTCTGATCAACGGTGTAAAATTGCAGGGTGTTATCACCTGGTTTGACAATTTTTGTGTGTTGTTGCGCCGTGATGGTCAGAGCCAGTTGGTCTACAAACACGCGATCTCTACAATCATGCCGGCACAGCCGATTTCTCTTTACGAGGGTGAAGACGCCTCTTGATGGAGCATGACACGCAGGTGACCCGTGCTTGGGTCCTGCATCCCGATATTTACGGCGTCGATGTTCGGCGTGAGGCCTCTTTCGCATTGGAAGAGGCCATTGCGCTTGCCGATGCCTTGCCTGAGTTAGAAACTGTTGGCTCAACTGTGGTGCGCTTGTCGCGGGCGCAGCCTGGTACGCTTTTCGGAACCGGCAAAATAGCAGAACTGAAGGCGATTTTTGAAGCCAATGAAGTGGAGCTGGTCCTGATTGACGGACCGGTGACGCCTGTGCAGCAGCGCAACCTAGAGAAAGAGTGGAAGGTCAAACTTCTGGATCGGACCGGGTTGATCCTTGAGATCTTCTCTGACCGCGCGCGCACCCGAGAGGGTGTGCTGCAGGTGGAGATGGCGGCACTGTCCTATCAGCGTACGCGGTTGGTGCGGGCCTGGACCCACTTGGAACGCCAGCGCGGCGGTCTTGGATTTGTGGGTGGCCCTGGTGAGACCCAGATTGAAGCTGACAGACGGGCGATCGACGACCATTTGGTTAGGCTGCGGCGGCAGCTTTCCAAAGTGGTGAAAACCCGTGAATTGCATCGCAAGGCGCGCGCCAAGGTGCCGTTTCCGATTGTCGCGCTTGTGGGCTATACCAACGCCGGAAAATCCACACTTTTCAACAGGGTAACTGGCGCGGATGTGATGGCGAAAGATATGCTGTTTGCCACGCTGGACCCAACCATGCGCGCGGTGGAGCTGCCCGACAATGGGCCTGAAGTGATCCTGTCGGACACGGTGGGGTTCATCAGTGATTTGCCGACCCAGTTGGTGGCAGCGTTCCGCGCGACGCTAGAAGAAGTTTTGGCGGCGGATTTGGTCCTGCATGTGCGCGACATTGCGCATCCAGAGAGTCAGCATCAGTCGGAAGACGTGACCACCATTCTTGAGACGCTGGGTTTGAGTGAAGACACGCCGCAGATTGAAATCTGGAACAAGATTGATCTGCTCAGCCCTGATGACCGCGATGCCGTGGTTGCCAAAGCAGAGCGAGATGACGCAGTCTTTGCTGTCTCAGCCGTGAGCGGGCAGGGGCTGGACGAGATGTTTGCAGCCATTGCTCAGGCACTGACAGGCGACAAATCCCGTGAGGTTTTGACGCTGTCGTTTGCTGACGGCAAGGGTCGGGCGTGGTTGTTCAAAGAAGGTGTTGTGGAAGGTGAGGAACAAACCGAAGAAGGGTTTGAACTCACCGTCCTATGGACGCCAAAACAGCGGGCCCAGTTCGAAGGCCTCTAAACGATCACTGAGCGCGCGGCTGCAACGTGGTGACACCAACCGCGGCAGCGCGGGCCAGCTCTTCATCCAATGACATCGGGATATATTCGCCACGGCGCCAGAGCTGGGCCATGTCGTCGTAAAACCGCGACAGGAAGTGGCCAGATTGGCCGGTGGAGATGATGAAGACGGAGCTGTCCGGATCGGCGAAGTCATAGACGCCACGATAGCCCGCAGCATGCACATTCAGGAACGGGTTGGCGCCAGTTCCCTCAGTTTTGCCACGTTGCAATGTGTTGTCGCCGCCGGATGTGGATTGACGGATGTTCACAAAGAAGCGCAGCACAGGCACGTTGCCAAGCACCTGGTGATCATGGGTGGCTTGGTGCACGTCACCCCAGCGCAGGGCTTCAAGTTGTTGGCCATAACGCTCTTCAATGGCAATCAATGCGTCGTCCAAGGCAAGTCGGGCCATGTCGGAACAGGTTTCCTTTGGCGCACTTTGGCGGAC
Source organism: uncultured Shimia sp. (assembly GCF_913054185.1). Lineage (GTDB taxonomy): Bacteria > Pseudomonadota > Alphaproteobacteria > Rhodobacterales > Rhodobacteraceae > Shimia. The sequence goes on along the minus strand of NZ_CAJXIV010000027.1, from coordinate 19,739 downwards.
ATCACACCACGCACTTGCGCCGCCAACGTTGCGGAAGACACGTTCGATAAACAGTGGCTCTACATGGGTGAACTCATCAGCAAGAGGGCCGAGATCGTCTTGTATCAAACGTGCTTGCAGGGCGCGGAGCCAAGCTGAATAAATCAGAGGCTCTGGAATGTGCTCATTCATTTCACCATTCCACTCCGACAACAGGGTCAGCGCGCGCTGGCGTTGGCGTTCGCGAGAGCCTTCGGGAGCCGCTTCACCGGTGAACCAAAGATCAGCGCCAATCAGTGGCAACAGGGCACGCGCGGAGAAGCTGACCGTGTCCAGCTGGGCCTCGATGAAACTGTCACGCGTGTGCACCCGGCGGTTTTGCATCAGACGTGTCCAGCGTTGGATGCGCTGGCTGTCTCCCCAGACGTGAGAGACATGCGCGGGGAAGGGACGCTCAACCAATTTGTTATTGGTGTTGCCAACAATCCCACCAATGGGTGCGATGAAAGACGGGTTGGCGGCGGTGTCAAACACGCCCTGCCAACGGTTTTCTACCCGCCAGCCAAGCGCAGGCAAGCGGCCTTGGCTTTGGTGATTGGCATCGCGTTTGGGCAACGCTCCAATCAGCTTCATTCCGATGTTTTCGCGATCTGCGAGCGTCAGTGTGAGGCCGGGTGCGATGTGACCTTTGGTGGCCTGCAGCCCGTCGTCCACAGTTTTGGCAAACATCAGCGCCATAAGCGCGCTGGTAGACGTGTCACGTGGGCTGAGCGCGGTCCAGGACAGAGCGGCGACGTGGCCCGGTGGAGTAATGCTGCTGAGATTGAAATCAGAGCCAGGCAGGACGGGGCCGTTATCGGTCCAGCGCAGGGTCAGAGTGACAGGATCAGCGTCTTTGATGGTGATAATGGATTTACGCGTGTCAAATGGCTTGAAGCCAGTCGCCGTGCGATAGTTTTCGGAGTTGGAGGGATCCAGCTCTTCAATCAGAATGTCTTGATCATCGACATACGCAGCCGTCACGCCCCAGCCGAGGTCATTGCTGCGTCCTGCCAATACCACCGGAATGCCGGGAATGGTCGCGCCAATCACGCCACCTGTGGCGAGTTCAAGCCGTGCGAGATACCAGATTGCGGGGGCGGAAAGGCCCAAATGAGGGTCATTAGCCAGTAGCGTGCCGCCCGTGGCGCTGCGATTTGGTGCAGCAGCCCAGGCGTTGGAAGCGCCGGAGAGGCTTGGCAAGGAAAATGGTGACAGAGGGTGTTGTGGCAGCGGAGAGCTTTGGGCAAATTTTGGCGTGTTGGGGACAAGGCTGGCATATTCGGGCAGCGCAGCTACGCCAGAACCCGGGGCATCGGGCAAAATGTCAACGAGGCGCTTTTGATCCGTTAATGCCAGCGAAGTGCGTGCGCGCAGCACTTCAAATTGCAGATGGCCGGTCAATTGCAAGGCCATGAGTTTTTGCAGGGCAATTGAATCCGCCGGTTGCCAAGGCGAAAAGCTCTGTTTGAACAGGAAGAGCTCCGGGGCTCCACGGCCCAGGGCTTCGGTGTTCACTTCGTTGATGCGAGCATTTACGCCGCGGGCGTAGGCTTCCAGTGCGGCAAGGGTCAAATCGTCTTGAACCGACACCGATTGGCGGGCGGCGCGGGCAAGGTCAAAGCGCCGCATAAGTTTGTCGATGTCGAGTGTGCGAGGGCCAAACACCTCAGACAAGCGGCCTTGTACGGTGCGGCGCATGGTCAGCATTTGCCAAAGGCGATCTTGGGCGTGTGCATATCCGAGACCAAAGAACACATCATCGTCGGATTGGCCAAAGATATGGGGCACGTTTGCGTTGTTGCGCACAATTTCCACTGGGGCAGATATGCCGGCGACCGTCAGGGACTTATCATACGTTGGCAGGCTGCGGGAGGCGAGAAAATAAACCAGCATCACGCCCAAAACACATAGAATCACCAGGCCGCTCGCGATGCGCAATAGCCATTGAAAGAATGTGGTCATAGAGCTGCCTTTGTTTGTTCTTGCCTTCTGCCTGTACAGGCGAGACAAGTATTACGACAATAGACAGATGGGGGAAAGACGATGGCAAAAGTTGCTTTTTTGGGGCTTGGTGTGATGGGCTATCCGATGGCTGGCCACTTGGCGAAGGCCGGTCACGAAGTGACTGTATTTAATCGCACAACCGCCAAGGCCGAGGCTTGGGCCAAGGAACATGGCGGCGCATTTGGTGCGACGCCCAAAGAAGCCGTGGCAGGGGCTGATTTTGTCATGTGCTGTGTTGGCAATGATGATGACTTGCGCCAGGTCTGTGTTGGTGAAAACGGCGCGTTTGACGGCATGGGGCGTGACACAATTTTTGTGGATCACACCACCGTTTCAGCCAAAGTCACGGCGGAGCTGTATGCCAGGGGCAAAGACCTGGGTATTTCGTTTGTGGATGCGCCGGTGTCTGGTGGTCAGGCCGGTGCCGAAAACGGTGTGCTCTCGATCATGTGTGGCGGCGATGCTGCCAGCTATGAGGCGGCAGAACCCGTGATGCAGGCCTATGGCCGCGCGATCAAACGACTGGGCGAAAGCGGTGCAGGCCAGCTGACCAAGATGGTGAACCAGATTTGCATTGCCGGATTGGTGCAAGGGTTGTCTGAAGGGCTACACTTTGCCGAGAAAGCTGGGCTCGATGGGCGTGCAGTCGTTGAAGTCATTGCGGGTGGAGCTGCGGGCAGTTGGCAGATGCAGAACCGCTATGAGACCATGATTGACGACGAATTCGAGCATGGGTTTGCGGTTGATTGGATGCGCAAAGACCTCGGTATCTGTCTCTCAACAGCAGATGAGGTCGGCGCAAGCCTGCCCGTAACCGCGCTGGTGGATCAGTTCTACAAAGATGTGCAGAAGTTGGACGGAGGGCGTTGGGATACGTCGAGCCTGATCAAGCGGTTGCGAGCGATGGGTTAAAAATATCGCTGTCTCGCATGAGATTGCGTAGCATGGTCCAATATGGCGTCCCGTTTGGGGCGTCATCGGAAAACAACGCCTGAGCTGGTGCGTTGTGACCCTCCCGCGAACACATCTGAATATCCAAGGGGGCTTCGGCGCTTTTTGCGTAGGGTTTTAGGACTTCGCAGTTTTCTGGGGGAACAATGAAGTCTTTTACGCTGTGAATCATTAAGCAGCGGGGCGCATCCTGGGTCAATGTCCAAGGGTGTTGTAACGTGGCCCCAAGAGCAACAACACACGCCGGTTTTTCGTAGGTTGGCAGCCCGTCGCTTGGAAATGCCAACGACAGCCCAATCATACCGCCTGCTGAAATGCCAATCAGGCCGATAGGGTGCGCGCTGAAATTCACAGGGCTGTCGCCGTCGCGAAAAAACGCCAATGCTGCTCCGACATCTTGGCGTGCCGCTTCAAACCGGGGTCCCATCAATTTGTCTTTTAACTGAATGCCACAGGTTTTGGCACGTTGCCGGTTGGCGTAGACTTGGCGGCGTTCTCTGGTTGGGAGGTCCAAGTCATCCGTGTTCAGGCGATAACTGACTGAAGCGAGACCAACCCCCATAGAAGTGAGGCGCCGCGCAAGCCTGGCCGACGGTGCAGCTTGTCGTGCGCCTCTGGCAAAACCGCCACCATGGACAAACAGCATGAGCCCCTGCGTGGGCTGATCGGAGGGCACAAAAAGATCGAGCGAAAGGGTATGACCCGCCCGCTCGACATAGGGGATATCCAGATAGCTTTTCATTCCCGGTTTTGTCAGCGACTTACGGGATGATGCGGGTGTATTTGATGCCTTCGAGTGTGGCGCCGACTTTCAAGCCTGCTTGGCCAAAAATCACCGCGATCACTGGGGCCAAAAGATTGGTGGTTTCAGCCGAAATATTGGCACCTTCGTTGGCAACCACGTACTGCACGCCTGCGCCCGCGGCCCAGCCGTTTGAACTGCGGAATTCTGTGAGTGCACCGTCCGTCATGAAGAACAACACATGCGCGTGTTGCTGGGCGCCAATTTGCAGACCAACGCTGCCTTTGGTGGCGGAATAATAATCGACGGTTGCGTCGTTGATCCGCAGTGCGCCACGGCCGTAGCCGCCGCCAAAGCCAAAGCCAGCTTCGGTGATCAGAGGCATGACCAGCATGCCAGTGGATTTGGCCTTCAAATCCAAAGTGTTGGGATACTCGGTGAAAAGGTAATCCAGCGTGGTGTCTGCACGCGCGTCGATTTCACTTGAGGCATTGGAGCCTACGCCGTTGCCACATGCCGCGGTCATACCTGCCGCAGCGAGTCCGGTTAGCGCAAAGCCGCGCCGTGTAAAATTGCTCATGGTCTTTTGCCCATATGTTTTGTTCTGCTCATACCACCGGTTTTTTGATCCGGTTTGCAGCAACTATAGATGGCGCAGCCTGTGATGTCACGAAAACTGCGCCAGATCTCTATATTTTGTGGTGCTTTTCGGGTTACATGCCGGAAAGTTTGCGGGCCACAGCAGGTGCAAAATAGGTCAAAATGCCATCACAGCCCGCGCGTTTGAATGCCATCAGGCTTTCCAGCATGGCTTTGTCGCCGTCAATCCAGCCATTCTGCGCCGCGCCTGTGATCATCGCGTATTCACCAGACACCTGATACGCAAAGGTTGGCACGCCAAACTCGTCTTTTACAGTCCGGCAGATGTCTAAGTAAGGCATGCCAGGTTTGACCATGACCATGTCCGCGCCTTCAGACAGGTCACGGGCGACAAGGCGGAGCGCCTCATCCGCATTGGCGGGGTCCATTTGGTACGTTGTCTTATCGCCTTTGAGCGCACCGGATGCGCCCACGGCGTCTCGGAACGGGCCATAAAACGCGCTGGCGTATTTGGCAGCGTAGCTCATCAGCATGACGTTCTGAAAGCCGTTTGCTTCCAAGGCTGCGCGGATGGCCCCAATGCGGTTGTCCATCATATCCGATGGGCCAATGATGTCGGCGCCGGCTTCGGCTTGCGAGAGCGCTTGTTTGACAAGTGCTTCGACGGTGGCATCGTTGACGATCTCTCCATCCACCACAAAACCGTCGTGACCGTTGATGTTGTAAGGATCAAGCGCGACATCTGTCATCACCGCAATGTTTGGCACCGCAGCTTTTATGGCACGGGTGGCGCGGTTGGAGAGATTGTCTGGATTCCAAGCTTCGGCGCAATCTTCGGTTTTCAGCGCAGGGTCTGTGTAAGGAAAGAGACAGATCACTGGAATTCCCAGATCAGCGGCCTCACGCGCGGCATCGACAATCTTGTCCACAGAGCGTCGATACACGCCGGGCATAGAAGGAATGGGTTCTTCGATACCTTCTCCGTCACGGACAAACACAGGCCAGATAAGGTCATCCACAGTCAGCGTGTTCTGACGCATAAGGCCACGTACAGCAGCGGATTGGCGGGTGCGACGCAGGCGCATGGTTGGGAAAGGCGCGGGCGTATGGGTCATGGGGAGCTCCGTAAATTTGCAACAGCAGAGGTGCCACGGATTTAACCACAGCTCAAGGCTAGGAATTGCCGCAGCAGCGCGGTATGTCAGATGGAAATTCTAAAGGGCAGTGAAGACTTTGGACCTGAGCCAAACTATTTTTGAACTCATCGACATGCGCAGTTTCAGCAACCTTTGGTTCTGGATTGCGCTCGCGGTTTTCTGGTCTTCGGCCAGTCATTGGGTGTTGGGTGTGCCGTGGGACTCCGTTCTGCGTGCAAAACGCAACGGCGGTCAAGCGGAGGCAGACCTGCAAGATCTGGTACGGATCAACTGCAACCGATTGCTGCATATTGCTGATGTGTCCGGTCTTTTTCTAATCGGCGGCAGCTGTTTTATACTGACTGGGTTGGCTGGCGTGGGTTTTGGCTACAATGTGGAGTTTGCACAGGCAGTATTCTTGCTCCTATTTCCAATGAGCATTGTCAGCCTGCTGAGTGTGCGGTTGGCCCGGCGCATTCGGGTAGAGGCGCCATCATCTGACGACTTAAGAAAGCGGTTGGCGCGGCATCGATTTTGGGTGCAATTTATTGGGATGATCTCAATCTTTGTGACCTCGCTTTGGGGCATGTTTCAGAACTTTCAAATCTCTCCGCTTGGGTAAGCTTACCCGCGTAACACTATGAAAATTGGACGGTTAATCCGATGAACGACGCGCAACACATCTCCGTGGGTGGGGCTCCTGAGGGCTTTGATGCTCAGCTGATCCTCAATGAGGTGGCCAAAAGCAACGGCCCGGTTGTGCATGTCGCGCGAGACGATAAGCGTATGGCAGCCACAAAGGCGGCGCTGGAGTTCTTCCAGCCAGACATGCCGGTGATTGTGTTTCCAGGATGGGATTGTCTGCCATATGACCGCGTGTCGCCCAACGCAGATATCTCTGCCACGCGAATGGCGACACTGGCCGGGTTGGTGCATGACATGCCCAGCCAATTTGTGTTGCTGACCACGCTCAATGCGGCCACACAGCGGGTGCCAGCCCGAAATATTTTGAAAGCAGCGGCGTTTCGGGCGCAAGTGGATCAGCGCATTGATGAAAAAGCGCTGCGTCAATTCTTGGTACGCATGGGATTCACGCAAGCCCCCACGGTGATGGAGCCAGGGGATTATGCAATCCGCGGGGGGATCATTGACATCTTCCCACCCGGCGATAGCGGCCCGGTGCGGCTTGATTTCTTCGGAGATATATTGGACGGGGTGCGGCGGTTTGATCCTGCCACACAGCGTACCACTGAAAAACTCGACATGATCGAACTTGCGCCAGTGAGTGAGGTCATCCTAGACGATGCAGCAATCACCCGTTTCCGACAGAATTATCGCATCGAATTTGGCGCGGCAGGGACGGATGATCCGTTGTATGAAGCGATCAGTGCAGGACGGAAACATCAAGGTGTGGAGCACTGGCTGCCGTTTTTCCATCAGGAGTTGGAAACACTGTTTGATTATCTGCCAAGTGCGGTGATTTCTGTGGATGATCAATCAGATGCAGCGCGCCTTGCACGTTGGGACAGTGTGGCGGATCAGTATGAAACGCGCCAACATGCCATGACCCAAAAAGCGCGGATGGATACGGTTTATAAACCTGTGCCACCGCAGCTTATGTATTTGGACGACGCGGCGTGGAGCAAAGCCATAAGTGGGCGTCGGGTGCTTCATTTTTCACCATTGCCGCAGGCATCAGGTCCTGGTGTGATTGATGCGGGCGGTCGGATTGGTCGTAATTTCTCTCCCGAGCGCCAGCAAGAAAGCGTCAGCCTGTTTGGGGCTTTGGCGGACCATATTCGAACCAAAAAACACGATGGGCCGGTGGTTGTCGCGAGCTATTCGGAAGGCGCACGCGAGCGGCTAAGTGGGCTGATCGAAGACGAAGGCCTGGCGGAAACCATCCACATCAAAGACGCAAAGAACATCGGGAAAACCGGCCTGTATTTGGCAGTTCTTGCGTTGGAACATGGGTTTGTAACCCCATCTATGACGGTGATTTCTGAGCAAGACGTTTTGGGAGATCGTTTGATCCGCGCGCCGCGTAAAAAGAAGCGGGCAGAAAACTTTCTCACCGAGACACAATCGCTCAGCCCGGGTGATTTGGTGGTGCATGTGGACCACGGTGTTGGTCGGTATCTTGGGCTTGAGGTCATCACGGCCGCGGGCGCAGCGCATGAGACTATTTCTTTAGAATACGCTGAGTCTTCAAAGCTTTACCTGCCTGTTGAGAACATCGAACTGCTGTCCAAATATGGCCATGACGAAGGTCTTTTGGATCGTCTGGGCGGGGGCGCTTGGCAGGCGAAGAAAGCCAAACTCAAAGAGCGTATCCGCGAGATGGCGGATCGGCTTATTCGCGTGGCGGCAGAGCGAGAGTTGCGCAGGGCACCTGTGCTGGAAGCGCAACATCACGCGTGGGAGGAATTCTCTGCACGGTTCCCGTATCAGGAAACTGAAGATCAGCTCAGCGCAATTGGGGATGTGATCGGCGATTTGGCGTCTGGACGCCCGATGGATCGTTTGGTGTGTGGCGATGTTGGTTTTGGCAAAACAGAAGTCGCGATGCGCGCGGCATTTGTGGCGGCGATGTCGGGGCAACAGGTGGCCGTGATTGCGCCAACCACGTTGCTGGCGCGTCAGCATGCAAAAGGATTTGCTGACCGGTTTCGGGGTTTTCCCTTGGAAGTCAGAACTTTGTCACGGTTTGTTTCGGCAAAAGAAGCTGAGAAAACCCGGGACGGCATGGCGCGCGGCACGGTTGATATTGTTGTTGGAACTCACGCGCTATTGGCCAAAAGTATTCGATTCAGGGATCTTGGGTTGCTGATCATTGATGAAGAGCAGCATTTTGGCGTGGCGCATAAAGAGCGGCTCAAACAGATGCGTAGCGATGTGCATGTGCTGACATTAACAGCGACGCCAATCCCGCGAACGTTGCAGTTGAGCCTGTCAGGTGTGCGCGATCTTTCAATCATTGGCACTCCTCCAGTGGACCGTTTGGCCATCCGAACCTATGTGAGCTCGTTTGATGCGGTCACAATACGCGAAGCGCTTTTGCGGGAGCATTATCGCGGCGGGCAGAGTTTTTTCGTGGTGCCACGGATCAGTGATCTGCCTGAAATTGAAGAGTTTTTACGGGATCATGTGCCAGAAGTAAGCTTTATCACCGCGAGCGGGCAGATGGCGGCGGGAGAGCTTGATGACCGTATGAATGCGTTTTACGACGGAAAATACGACGTACTTTTGGCAACAACTATTGTCGAGTCCGGCTTGGATATTCCCACTGCCAACACAATGATTGTGCATCGCGCGGATATGTTTGGCCTGGCACAGCTGTATCAAATTCGGGGACGGGTTGGGCGGTCCAAGACGCGGGCTTATGCCTATATGACCACCAAACCGCGGGCAAAATTGACGCCAGCGGCGGAAAAACGGCTGCGGGTGTTGGGGTCTTTGGACACGCTTGGAGCCGGATTTACCTTGGCTTCTCAAGACCTTGATATTCGTGGGGCCGGAAATTTGCTGGGTGAAGAGCAGTCTGGTCAGATGCGCGATGTGGGCTATGAGCTGTACCAGTCGATGCTGGAAGACGCGATTGCCAAGATCAAGACTGGGGAGCTGGAAGGCCTGTCAGGCGGAGATGATCAATGGGCGCCACAGATCAACCTGGGTGTGCCGGTTCTGATCCCGGATACCTATGTGCCGGATCTAGATGTGCGGCTTGGTCTCTATCGTCGTCTGAGTGGCCTTCAGGGTAAGGTGGAGCTTGAGGGGTTTGCCGCTGAACTGATCGATCGGTTTGGTAAATTGCCCAAAGAGGTCAATACGTTGCTGTTGATCGTACGCATCAAGGAGATGTGTAAGAAGGCAGGCATTGCCAAGCTGGATGGCGGGCCAAAAGGCGCGACCATTCAGTTCCACAACGACAAGTTTGCATCCCCTCAAGGGCTTGTTGAATTCATTCAGGATCAAGACGGCCTGGCCAAGGTCAAAGACAACAAGATTGTTGTGCGGCGGGATTGGCAGAAAGCGTCTGACAAGATCAAAGGTGCGTTTGCCATTGCCCGAGATCTTGCGCAGAAAGTTGTGGACGAGAAGAAACGCAAGAAGGCAAAAGCCACAAAATAGCGCGTCGGTATTGCATCTGTATCGCGGCTGTTTTGCGGAGGTGGGTTTTTACGGCGTTTTGCCCGGACGTGGCCCCCAAATTACTTGGGTTTTTCTGGTAAAAAGAAACGTAATCAGTCCAACCGAAGGCGGGCGATGGCGTATAGGAGTAGGCAGAGGCAGAGCGTTGCGGCGGCAAAGAACGGCGCGCGTAGCGCAAGTTCACGGCCCAAGGATGGTTCCAGCAGTGCAACTGTAGCCCCGGCAGCCATTGCACCAAGTGGCATGCTGCCCCAGCCAAAGAAGCGGTAAATACTGTTCACGCGACCAAGAAGCTCGGTTGGGATGCGGCGTTGGCGCCACGAGACCGTTATCACGTTCCACAACATCGCGGCGGCCATGACGGAGAACAGCGCAAATGCCATCGGGATTGCTGAGCTCGTCAGGCCGATGGTGCCGTAGCCAATGCCCCAAATGCCGATAGAGGCGTAGAGGCAAGGCTGGGTGCCAAACCATTGTACCAATTTGGGTGCGGTGAGGCTGCCGGTGATGGCGCCGAGCGCGGCGATGGAAAGCAAAAATCCGTATTGGGTGGCCGAAAGAGACAGCACGTCTTGGGCAAAGAGTACCTGCACGGTCATTGTACCCATGGCGATGAAATTGGCGCAGCCCAGCACAATGGCAAGACGCAACAGAAGGCGGTCACTGCGCATGAAGGTGATGCCTTCTTTCAAAGCACCAAAGAAGTTTTGCTGAACCTTGGGACGCGGCGCGAGGCTGATCATCCAGATCATGCCAGCGGCCAGTACTAGAGCCGCAATGTCTAGACCAAATGGAAGCGCGACGCTGGAGGCGATCAGGAACCCTGCCAGGGGTGGCCCGATAAATTGACCGGTGAGCTGTTCCACGCTCCACATCTGTCCGTTGGCAGCCTCGAGATCAGAGGGTGTCACGATGTCTGGCAAGATGGTTTGAGCGGCGTTGTCGCGCAGGACTTCGGCCGCGCCAAGCAGGAAAGTGAGGGCGGTGAGCAGCCAGATTGCACCTGCGCCGGGGGCACTGAGCGCCAGCCACAAGATGGCCCCCACAAGTGTGGCACGCAAAAGATCAGCGCGCGCGATGAGTTTGCGGCGATCCACTTGATCGGCAATCACCCCCGCGGGCAAAGCGAAGAACAGCCAGGGCAGGCGACCAGCTGCGGCCACGGCAGCGATGGCGACAGGATCGCGGGTCAGCAATGTGGCCAGCCAAGGGATGGCCAACATCACGAGTCCGTCGCCCAGATTGGTCAAGGCGCCGGAGGCAAAGAGAAGACGGTAGTTGCGATTGCGGAGGATTAATGTGCTGGCCATGCGGGTACTTTTTCGCACGGCCAGCAGATGTGCAAGCAACTTTAGGCGGCGACTGCGCGGGCTTCTATGCGGCGCATGTGCAGCATCAGCATGAAACCCACCAGAGCCAATGCGCCAATGGACATGACCAATGGTAGAGGCGTGCCATCAAACGCGAGGCTGATGGGGGCCGCGATGATCACCCCAAATATGGTGGAGAGTGCGCCCATGACAGACGCGGCGGTACCCGCCATATGACCCAGAGGTTCCATGGCCATGGCGTTGAGATTACCAATTGTCAGGCCCACGGAGAAAAAGACAGTCAGCTGCCATAGGGCAAACGCATAGAACTGCATTTCCGTGTTCAGCGTTGTCAAAGCCACAACCATGATGATGGCACAGAAGACTTTGCTTGCGACAGCGACAGTCACCAGAAAGCGCATGCCCCAATTCATCACCAGCTTGGCATTTAGGAGGCTGGCGGTGCCGGAAGCCAGAGCAATGCCGGCAAACCAATACGGGAACTCGGCTGCACGATCATAGGTTTGATCATACACCAATTGCACCGTGCCGATGAGGCCAAAGAGGCTGCCCATGATCAGGGATTGCACCAGGATCGACGTGCGCACGGCGGGAATGCCCCACATTTGGCGCAAGCCCCCCATAAGTTTGGCGATGCTGAATGGGCGGCGCTGTTCAACGGCAAGAGGTTCAGGCAGGCGGATGCCAATCCACAGCACGGAGAGCATCGAAAATAGCATGAATGCAATAAAGATGCCGCGCCAGGAAGAGAAGTCGATGATGAACTGACCCAAAAGAGGCGCCGCAGCTGGCACCAGAATAAAGACCATCATGACAAACGACATGATGCGGGCCATTTCGCGGCCGGAAAACAGATCTCGGACAATGGCCAGCGTCACAACACGAGGACCAGCGGCGCCCACGCCTTGGAACAGGCGGGCGGCCAGAAGCCATTCCAGAGTTTGGCTTTGGTAGCCGATAAAGGCACAGAGCGTGTAAATCACCGCGCCGGTGATCAGAACCGGTTTTCGGCCAAACCGATCTGACAGGGGCCCTGTAAAAAACGTCCCAATACCCATGCCCAGAACAAAGGACATGACAATCAGGGTTTCAGTGTTGTGGCTGCCGGGGCTAAGCTCAGCTGCGATTTGTGGCAGCGCGGGGAGCATGGCGTCGATAGAAAACGCGATGGTGGCAAACATCATCGCGCAAAGGGCAATGAATTCGACCTGCGTCATCGGCAGATTGTCTTTGGTCATGACATGCTCCGTCAAAAAGGCTCATGCAGGCAAGAGGACAGCACGCGAAAGCGCCGCTGTTCTAACTCTGGCCCACACCAGTTGGGTGATCGTGCTTGAGTGATCAGGCCGCAAAATGGCGGGCTGATTTACTTAGGTTAGCGTGCAGCACCGTGGTTCACAAGTGAAGAGTGAACGTTGGTTCAGACGTTACTCAACGGCGTTCTGCGCGCGCAGGTCGGCCATCACGCGGCGCCAGAGCTCAACGGGTTGGGCACCGGGTACGGCATGTTGATTGGCAACAATGAACGTTGGCACGGAGTTTACACCCATTTCACGGCTGTGAGCGTCGCGTTTTTGGATATCCGCAACGTCGGCGTCAGACTCCAGAAGCTTGCGCACCACGGCGGCGTCCATGCCTGCACTGTCTGCGATGTCTGCCAGCACGTCGATATCACCGATGTCACGGCCATCTTTGAAGTAGGCGGCAAACAAAGCATCCACCACGGCGTTTTGCTTTTTCTCGACGCCAGCCCAATGGATCACACGATGCGCGTTGATGGTATTTGGCGTGCGTTTGATGGCGGCGAAGTTGATTTCCAGACCTTCGTCACGGGCGTGTTGCTCGATTTCAGTATAGACCTTCACAGCATTGTCTTTGCCGCCAAACTTGGTTTCCAGATACTCACGACGGTCCATGCCTTCGGCCGGCATATCCGGGTTAAGCTGGAAAGGGTGCCATTCAATAACAAACGGATGGTCGCCTTCGGCTTCCAAAGCTTTCATCAGGCGGGTTTTGCCAATCAGGCACCACGGGCAGATCGGGTCGGAGATGATGTCGAGTTTGATCATGTGGAAACCTTGTAGGTATCGCGCAGGGCGCGGCGGTTGAGTTTGCCATTGGCGTTGGTCGGCAACGTGGGCAGGCGTTTGAAAATCCGAGGCTGCTTGTAACGCGCCAAATGGGTCTCCGCAAAGGCTTTCAGCGCGTCCTCCACAAGATCGTGATCAGCGGTATAAAACGCGGCGATGACGCGGGTGTCGGCTTTGACCTCAATATCCGTAACCGCAATGCCGGTGATCTCGGGATGTGGTAGGAGGGCGGCTTCGACTTCCAAAGGTGAGACACGAAACCCACCGGCGTTCATCATGTCATCTGCGCGAGCCATGTAGGTGATGTGACCGTCATCGTCCATTTGGCCCAGATCACCGGTGAGGAACCAGTCGCCTTGGAAACGGGTTGCTGTGTCTTCGGGGGCGTTGAGATAGCCGAGCATCAGGCCAGGGTCTGACTTGTGCACGGCGATGGTGCCTGGCGTGTTTAATGCGACGGGGCCAGTCTCATCAAGAATGGCGATGCGACGGCCGGGTTGCGGGCGGCCCAGCGTGCCTTTGGGCGCGGGATGGTCCGGGCTGGCGGAAAGGAAGGTCGAACATTCGGACATGCCAAAAGCTTCATAAAGTTTGGTGCTGGTGGCAGCGTTCCATTGGGCGCGTAAAGTTTCGGAGAGCTTTTCGCCGGCACAGAGGCCGTGGCGCAGGTTGGGAAGCGCCGGGTCATCGCTTGTCGCGAGGATTTTGCGATACACTCCCGGCGCGGCGGCGAACAGGGTTGCGCGGTTGTCGCGTAGGAGGTGAGGTAAGGTCTCTGGTGCCGTGCCAGGAGCGGGGATCAGAGCAGTGGCGCCTGTGGTCCAGGGGTCCATCAGGCCAGTGCCCAAGGTGAAGGTCCAGTTGAAGGCCCCAGCATGCAGGAGGCGGTCAGTTTCGAGCAGGTCATACCAGCCGTCAAACATCATCTGGCGTGCCCAAATTGCACGATGGGCGTGCACCACGGCGCGAGGAACACCGGAGGTGCCTGACGTATAAATGATGTAGGCGGGACGGTTGGGGTCGCCAAAGTCAAAGTCGGCAGCAGGAAGGGTGCGAAACTCAAGAAGAGTTTTAGTTGTCAATGTGTTGGTCTGTGAGTTTGAAGTTGTTGTAACTTCAGGGTCATGCAAAATGGCCGCTGGAGAAAGAGTCTCCACCATCTTTGTGACTTCAGCTTCGGTAAGCTGAGAGGACGTAGGAACGGGGATCAAACCAACAGCAATGCAAGCCAGATACGCGATTGGGAACTCCACCGTATTGCCAAGGCGCATCAAGACGCGGTCACCGGAGGTAAGACCAGACCGTAAAAGACCGGTTCCTGTGCCAAGGATGGCAGACTTCAGGGCGCCGAAGGTCCAGCTTTCACCCGTCTCTGACGATACGATACGGAGAGCCTCTTTATCCGCCAATCGGTCCGCATGGCGCAGCACATGGGCGGCCATGTTGAAAGACGGCGGGCAGGGGGGCGGTGGACCTTGGTCAAAAATTGAGCTCATAAGGCTGGGGTAGGCAGCAAACGCTATGGGTGCAAGAGAAACGTGGCGGTTGCCACTGCATGGTTACGCACGGTAGAAGCGCGGCATGAGCTCAAAAGACCCAAAATCTTTGATCAAAATCGCGCGTGAGAACGGCGGGCAGGATCATGTGGAACCATTGGACCTTGGCGAACGCGTGCGCGAGTTGCGCAAAGCCCGTAAGTGGACGCTGGAGCAGGCCGCGAGCCAGGCTGGTCTGGCACGGTCAACCCTGTCCAAAATTGAGAATGGTCAGATGTCCCCCACTTATGATGCGGTGAAAAAGCTGGCGGTGGGTTTGGAAATCTCGGTACCGCAGCTGTTTACCGCGCCGATTAAGGACCAGGTCAACGGCCGTATGGCGCTGGTGAAGTCCGGAGAGGGCACGCGCCAAGTCACCACCACTTATGAACATGAATTGTTGGCAGAAGGGTTGCGCAAGAAAGCGATGCTGCCCTATCGGGCACGGGTTCGGGCGCGGTCGATGGAAGAATTTGACGGCTGGGTGCGCCATGACGGCGAAGAGTTTCTTTACGTGTTGACCGGTGTGGTCACGCTCTACACCGAGTTTTATGAGCCGGTGGAAATGCGCCGCGGTGATAGCGCCTATTATGACGGATCCATGGGCCACAACGTGGTTTCTGTGAGTGCGGAAGACGCAACAATTCTGTGGGTGACATCGCTGGCATAAACACCTGTTAGGGAAGGTGTTTTTGATTTAGGGAAGGTGTTTTTGATCAATTTTCAGCAAAATCCGGAGTTTTTGCAGTTAGCGAAAATTGTAATGATTGATTGCACGTATTTTTAACAACGATTGGGGCATTCCAGAAGGGCACTTACATTTGGAGCCAGAATGGAACCTCAAGAAAGAATCGGGCTTGCGAGCCTGACAAAGATGGCGTTTGACGGCGTTGATCTTCAGCCTCTGCGTACTGAGTTGCTGAGCAAAGTGTTCACCGGAAAAGATGCGGATGGCATCTTTATGGATCTGTCGGTGATTGATCAGTTGCAGGGCAACCGTGCGGCGGGATTGGCCTGGCAGGAAGAAGCGCTCAAGCGGCAGAAGATTTTCAGCACTAAGAAAAGTGACGGCGCGCGCACCAAATTGCTGGTGTTTGCGGAGCCAAGCCACATTGGCGGCAACACACCCATCGAGTTCCTGTTGCAGGACGCGGATGTCGAGATTCTCACATATTACCTGAACGTAGACAGTGACGCACAAATCGATCTGCCCGCGCATGATGTGGCGTTTTGTGCTGCGCCTGCGGACAGTGCGAAGGCGGTGGCGTTTCAGGCTAAGGTCCGAGCGCTGACCGCGGTGGCAGGCACAAAAGTTGTAAATTTACCAGTTGGTCAGGTGGATTTGGAGCGTGACACGCTTGAAAAAATGTTTGCTGGCAAAGGCGGGCTGACACTTCCCAAGACGCAGCGGTTTGAGCGTGCAGAGCTGGAAGGCGATGCGGGTGAAGAGCGTTTGGCGGTGCTTGGCGATTATCCCTATGTGGTGCGACCTGTAGGCAGCCATGCCGGCGAAGGTCTGGTGCTGATCGAAAGTCAAACCGCGCTTGCGGCCTATTTGACAGAACGCGCCGAGGCAACATTCTATGTCTCGGAGTTCATCCCCTATGCCACGCGGGAAGACGGGTTTTATCGCAAGTATCGCGTAATCTTTGTCGATGGCCAGCCGTTCCCATGTCACATGGCGATCGCGGACCAGTGGGACCTTTGGTACCTGAACGCGCGCATGGAAGAGTTTGCCGAGAAACGCGCCGAAGAGTCCGCCTGGATGGATAGTTTTGACAGCACATTTGCAAACCGTCACGAAGGTGGTTTTGGGGCGCTGACCGAAGCAATTGACCTGGACTACTTCGGAGTGGACTGCGCCGAAGACCCGGACGGCAATCTGGTTGTGTTTGAAGCGGACAACGCGCTGATTGTTCATGATATGGATGACGAAGAAGTTTTTCCCTACAAAAGCAAGCACATGAACCGCATATTTGATGCGTTTGAAACTCTGCTTGAGAAAAATCGGCGTGAAAAGACGTCTGTTGAAACAGGCGGCACCAAGCCAACGCGGCGATTGTCGTAAGAGAGTTATGAAGGCGCTCCGGTTTGGGGCGCCTTTCTTTTCAGAGGGTTTCCAGAGCTTTTGCCATGTCGCCGTAGCCGGTGAAGCGCCGCTCAAACGCCAAGCCAAGGCGATCCGCGCAGTCTTTGGCTTTTTCCGTCAAGGCGGGATCGTCGGTTTGGGCTTGGTAGACCAGTTTCTCATAGTTTCCAAAATACATGTCGCGTAGCTCCGGATGACGATCGAGGCCCATGGGCTTGATGATAAAAGCGTCAAATTGGCGGACAAGGAAGTCGGTCAGGTAGAAGGCAGTGAACTCATCCTCGGAGATCTCTGCAAAGCGGTCGTTGCCTTCGAAGAAGCTGTAGCAATGGGGGCCTGAGACCATCTGTACGCCCAACTCGTCACAGGCCTGTTGCAACAAACCGCCCGTGCCGCAATCCGCATAAACCACAAAGATGTCGTCATAGGCGTCGCGATGTTTGGCGACAGCCTCGCGCACAGCGGGGGTAATTTTTTCCGGATGGATGTGGAAGATGGCAGGCAGGCAGGTGAGATCCATATGGGACCAGCTGTTGAGTTTGATAAGGTCCAAGATTTCACGCGCCAGAGCGCCGCAGGCCAGCAAAAGGATGCGGCCCGAAGAGCCGGTTGGGGACAAGCCCGTCTGGGCCAACGTGTTGTCGTCGGGGAGTTGGGTCATGGCTTGGTCAGCTTGATGGCAAAACGACCGGGCAGCAGGCCAGCGGGGCCGTAACTGTCCAGGATTTCGCAGTGCCAGCCGATCCCTTCCAGTGCGCGTTTGGTGCGGTCCGGATGACGGCGGGATTGTTGATGGATCACTGTGTCGACGCGATCGTCAACTTGCGTTTCGATACGGCGGGTGAGGCGGTCGCGCTCGACTGTGACCTCGATGCGCATCTGCCAATCCGCGCCTGTGTTGCGCCGGGCGTGCGGCAGGCAGCGGGGCCCAATCAGGTCGGCAAACAGCAAGCCGCCGGAGGGTAGGGCATCAAACGCAACCTGAGCCACGGGCAGGAGTGTGTCGCGTTTGGTTGTGGTGTCGATATAGCTGAGAACTTCGCCGAGACAGGTCACTGCGGTGGTGCCCTTGGGGATATGAATGTCGGCTGCGTTGCCTTGTTTCACCAAAAGACCGCGGGCTTGGGCGATTTCCACAAAGGCCGGTGAGAGGTCGACACCTTCGCCCATGACGCCGCGATCTTCGGCCACTGAAAGCCATGTGCCATCGCCGCAACCGATGTCAAACAGATGGGCGTTGACTGGTCCATGCAGGATTTCTGCAGCAAGCCAATCGTGCGCCTCGTCAAAGGTGTCGTTGTAGCCTTCGGCATGAATGCGGGCGAGATCGGGGGTATATAATCCGGACATATCGGTACCTTGAACAAAAACGGCCCGCCTGTGAAGGGCGGGCCGGACCAAATCGCTCGGGGAGTGAGCAAAAGGCGATGGGCCTGATCAGGCGCTCATCTGGTTGTGTTTGCGGGCCACCCATTCTTTGGCGGTTTCCACGGCCACAGCAGCGTCGCGGCAGTACGCGTCGGCGCCAATGGCTTTGCCAAATTCTTCGTTCAGCGGTGCGCCGCCAACCAAGACGATGTAGTCGTCGCGCTGGCCCTTTTCGATCAGCGTGTCGATCACAACTTTCATGTAAGGCATGGTGGTGGTCAGAAGCGCGGACATGCCGAGGATGTCGGGCTTGTGCTCTTCGAGGGCTTCCAGATACCCTTCAACAGCGTTGTTGATGCCAAGGTCGACCACTTCAAAGCCGGCACCCTCCATCATCATCGCCACAAGGTTTTTACCAATGTCGTGGATGTCGCCTTTGACCGTGCCAATCACCATGGACCCCATGCGCGGCGCGCCGGTTTCAGCCAGCAGAGGTTTCAGGATGCCCATGCCACCTTTCATCGCGCCTGCTGCCAAGAGCACCTCAGGCACAAACAGGATGCCATCGCGGAAGTCGGCACCCACAATGGTCATGCCGCCCACAAGCGCCTCTGTCAGCACGCGATAAGGCGCCCAACCACGTTCCAAAAGGATGTTCACAGCCTCTTCGATCTCGTCCTTGAGACCATCGTAGAGGTCGTCAAACATCTGTTGGACAAGTTCCTCGTCATTGAGTTCGGACAGGATGATGTCGTCTTGTTCTTCTGACATGCGCGTATTCCCATACCCTGGCGGGGGCCCAATATCGGGCACCGGTTGCTATTCTTTATAACCCAGCTTTCAAACTTTTTCAGCGTGCAAACTGTCTGATTAGCGACATAGCCAAGACCGCGTGCGACGTGTAGGGGCAAAAATCATCAATGCCATGAAAGTTTCTCATCCAGATCATGGGGTTTGTTGCATGTGTTCGCGGTTTGTTCTATTTTGGGCAAATGTCTGATCTGAATGAACCCAAAATTGACGCAGAAAGGCGGCGTGCTCGCGGCGCACAGAGCAATGCGGCCAGCCGGTACGATGCCCAACGAGAAGAGGTGCAGGATGGCTGGGACATTCCGGAGGAGCGCGCAGCCTTTGCCACTGAGGTGAGTGAAGAGCGGCCGCGCTCAGTAATCACGCGAAACACGTCGCCGGACATTCCGTTTGATCGCTCTCTGAATCCTTATCGCGGCTGTGAGCATGGGTGCACCTATTGTTTTGCGCGGCCAACCCATGCCTATCTTGGATTGTCGCCGGGCCTAGATTTTGAAAGCAAACTGGTGGCGCGGCCCAAAGCGGCTGAGGTGCTGGAGAAAGAGCTGCGGCGCAAAGGGTATCAGCCAAGCCTGTTGGCGATAGGCACCAATACCGACCCCTACCAGCCAATTGAGCGCCGGTACCGGGTTATGCGGTCGGTGCTGGAAGTGTTGCAACGGTTCAAGCATCCGGTGGCGATTACGACCAAAGGCACCTTGGTGGAGCGCGACATCGATATATTGAGCGAAATGGCGGCCCAAGGGTTGGCCCAAGTGGGGATTTCGCTGACCACTATGGATGTGGCGTTGTCACGCGCGATGGAGCCGCGCTGTCCCTTGCCGCAGCGCCGGATGCAGACCATTCGGAGATTGGCGGATGCGGGCATTCCGGTGAGGGTGATGTTGGCCCCGGTGGTGCCTGGATTGAC
>NZ_CAJXIV010000026.1 GCF_913054185.1 uncultured Shimia sp. | reverse complement strand
GTACCGGCCTGTCACGCCGGGGGTCGCGGGTTCGAGCCCCGTCAACCGCGCCACTTCTTCCTCCCCTAAACAGAGATGATGAATTGGTTCCGCGCATACTATCTTTGCGTGAAGTTTTCGCGGCACAAAAAACGCGCCCTGAGGGCGCGTTTTATGATTCTAAATGATTTCAATGTGTTAAGCGGAGAGTGCCGCAAGAATTCGGGCCCAGGACCGGGTGCCTTTGTGGAAACTCTCCACGTTGTATTTCTCGTTGGGGGAGTGGATTTGGTCGTCATCGCGTCCAAAGCCTATCAGCATCGAATCCATGTCCAGCATCTCTTTGAAGAAGCCCGCAATGGGGATGGAGCCACCGCAGCCAACATAGGCCGCAGGACGGGGCCATTCATCGCTGAGGGCGCCTCGTGCCTTTTCGAACGCAGGGTCTTCAATCGACATTTGTGAGGCCGCGGAGCCTTTCTCGGAGCGGTATTCGACGGTGAAACCTTCGGGTAGCCGGCTTTCCAGATGGGCCCGGAAACTGCTGCGAATTTTGTCCGGGTCTTGCTGGCCAACCAAGCGAAACGAGAGTTTTGCCGAAGCTTGGGAGGGGAGCACAGTCTTAAAACCGTCACCGGTGTAACCACCCCAGATTCCGTTTACGTCACACGTCGGGCGCGACCAGATTTGCTCCAGCGGGGTGCGGTCTTGTTCCCCTGCGGGGGATTGCAGGCCCACGTCGCCGAGGTACGTGCCGTGATCAAAGTTGAGACCCTGCCATTGCGCACGGATGTCGTCAGGCAGTTCCGGTACGTCGTCATAGAAGCCATCCAAGGTAACGGCGCCGGTGTCATCATGCAAATCAGCCAGGATGTTGCTGAGTACGCGGATCGGGTTCATGGCGATGCCGCCATACATGCCAGAGTGCAGGTCGCGGCTGGGGCCGGTGATTGTGAAATCTTCGGCCAGCAGGCCGCGTAACATGGTGGTGATCGCGGGCACGGCGCTTTCAAATAGGCCGGTGTCGCAGATCAGCGCAATGTCGCAGCTCAGCTCCTCGGCGTTTTCCTTCAGGAAGGGCACAAGGCTTGGGGAGCCGGATTCTTCTTCGCCTTCAAACAGGAATGTGATTTTGCACGGCAGGTTGCCATGTTCGGACTTCCAAGCGCGGCAGGCTTCGACAAAGGTCATCAACTGACCTTTGTCGTCTGAAGATCCGCGGGCGCGGATCACTTGGCCAGCGTCGGTGTCTTCGAGGGCCGGGTCAAACGGATCGCGGTCCCAGAGTTCCAGCGGATCAACCGGCTGAACATCATAGTGTCCGTAAAACAGAACATGGGGTCCGGGGCCGTCCACATGGCCAACAACCATGGGGTGGCCGGTGGTGGGGCGTTTTTGTGCATCAATGCCAAGGCTTTGCAGTTCTGTCACCAGCCAATCGGCGGCAGCGTCTACATCGGTGTCAAATGCCGGGTCGGTGGAAATGGACTTGATGCGCAACAAATCAAATAGGCGCTCCAGCGCCTCTGGCATGTTTTGGTCAATGCGGGCGAGAACAGGGTCTAGCGTCATGAAAGCCTCCTTCGGGTGCGACGATTTGCAGGGACCGTATCACCGCAAATCACACTGTCCAGACTCGCTCTTTCACAGTTTGATCGATATCAATGTGAGAAAGATGTATCATTTGGTAGCCATTGCTGAAAGCGCGACAGATGATTAAAAGAGCGCCAACGCCCAGATGGGGTGTTGGAACGCCAGGTCGCCCGGACCGGGAAGAAGGAAAAGCCACTGTGGATTACACTGCGAAGCTAGATACCGCACTCAATCGTTTGCACGACGAGGGGCGTTATCGCACGTTCATTGATATTGAGCGTAAGCAAGGCCATTTCCCACACGCGACTTGGACCCGCCCGGACGGTGAAGAGCAACCCATTACCGTTTGGTGTGGCAACGACTACCTTGGCATGGGGCAACATCCAGTTGTGCTTGAGGCGATGCACGAAGCGGTGGATGCAACGGGTGCAGGCTCTGGCGGGACGCGCAATATCTCTGGCACGACGGTGTATCACAAGCGTCTGGAGGCCGAGATTGCCGACCTGCACGGCAAAGAATCAGCCCTGCTTTTCACCAGCGCCTACATCGCAAATGATGCAACTTTAAGTACTTTGCCAAAACTGTTCCCCGGTTTGATCATCTATTCGGACGCCTTGAACCACGCGTCGATGATCGAAGGTGTGCGACGCAACGGCGGGGCGAAGCGTATTTTTAAGCACAATGATGTGGCGCATCTGCGTGCGCTTTTGGAAGCGGATGATCCAGCTGCGCCAAAGCTGATTGCATTTGAATCTGTCTACTCGATGGACGGTGATTTTGGCCCGATCGAAGCGCTCTGCGATTTGGCTGACGAGTTTGGCGCGCTGACCTATATCGATGAGGTGCACGCGGTGGGCATGTATGGCCCGCGCGGTGGTGGCGTGACCGAGCGTGACAATCTTGCGCGTCGCATCGACATCATCAATGGCACCTTGGCCAAAGCCTATGGCGTGATGGGGGGATACATCGCGGCGTCGGAAAAAATGTGTGATGCAGTAAGGTCTTATGCGCCAGGCTTCATCTTTACCACCTCGCTGCCGCCGGCGATCGCTGCCGGGGCCGCGGCCTCTGTTGCGCACCTGAAAAATGATCAAGAGCTGCGCGAGACACATCAAACTCAGGCGCAGATTTTGAAAATGCGGTTGAAAGGAATGGGCCTGCCAATCATCGATCATGGCAGCCATATTGTGCCGGTGATTGTTGGTAATCCTGTGCATACAAAAGTGCTGTCTGATCATCTGCTGGAAGACTACGGAATTTATGTTCAGCCGATCAATTTCCCTACGGTGCCACGTGGCACTGAGCGGCTGCGCTTCACGCCGTCGCCGGTGCATGGTCCCAAGGAAATTGATGCCCTTGTGAGCGCGATGGACGCCCTTTGGAGCCACTGTGCGCTGAATCGTGCCGATATGGCGGGGTAAGATGACTTCTTAGTGTAGAAACCCTTGTTTGTGTTATATTCATACCTAACAAGGGGATCGGTTCGAATCGGGGACTTTCAGGACCGGCGATGCAATAAGAGGCCAGTGGGATGATCGGGCGCAGATTCAAGCGCAATACCGAAGCGGTAGACGAAGGCCCGAAAGGGTACGACGATTTTGACGTGCAACTTGGCGACATGATGCGCGGCGAACGAGCGACTTTGGGGAAGTCGCTCTTGGATGTGCAGCGCGAGTTGCGAATCCGCGCAAGTTATGTGGCTGCAATTGAGAATTGCGACCCGTCGGCGTTTGAAACTCCAGGATTTATTGCAGGTTATGTGCGGTCGTACGCGCGTTACCTTGGCATGGACCCGGAACAGACGTTCAGCCTGTTCTGTGCGGAGAGTGGGTTTACCACGGCGCACGGTATGTCGGCGGAGGCGTCTGGCGTCCGCAAGACTGAGACTGTTGCGCCTGCCATGACCGGGCATGACCCGTTCTCTTCCTCCAACACGCCGTTTACACCGATGCAGGAATCGCTGTTGTCTCGGGTAGAGATGCGAGCAGTGGGCTCCTCTCTGGTGCTGGTCGCACTGATTGCAGGTATCGGCTACGGCGGTTGGTCAGTTCTGAATGAAATTCAACGAGTTACCCTGGCTCCGGTGGAGCAGTCTCCGGTGGTGTTGAGTGATCTCGATCCTCTGGATGGGGCAGGGCGTGCACCTGTTGCGACGTCAGAGACTGAAGCAACAACTGGTGTGGCCACGGCAGGAGCGGGTGTGTTTGCCCCCTCTGATGCGTTGGACCGTTTGTATCGCCCACAGGCGCTGGATGTGCCTGTACTGGTGGCGCGGGATGCACCTATTTCGCAGCTGAACCCAAACAATGTTGGGGTGTTTACGCCTGAACTTCCCGCAGCCGTAGCAATGACTTTGCCTGTGGCGGATACGTTGCCGGTGCCAAAGGTGGTTGAGGATGATGCGCCTGAGCTGGTCCTCATGGCGGTGCGTCCTGCTTGGGTGCGAGTGCGTGCGGCGGATGGCTCTGTTTTGTTTGAGAAAATCCTCGATGCGGGTGAAGAGTATGTCCTTCCAGCCACGGAAGAGCCGCCAACTCTGCGGGCTGGCATGTCGGGCTCTGTATACTTCAAGGTGAACGGTGAGTTGTACGGACCGGCAGGCGAAGGCACGGGTACGGTGCGCAATCTTGCGCTGGCCACTGATACCCTGAAAGAGAGCTTTGCGGTGGCGGATTTGAGCGATGATCCGGAATTGGCAAAGATAGTGGCCTTGGCCGCGGCGCAGAATGTGGTGATTTCGGGCGAGTGACCCGGCTCAAATATCTATAAGAATTCAACCAGTTAAGAGAGCGCCCTTGGGGCGCTCTTTGTCTGTGCGCCATCGCGCATTGCCCCTTTTCCCGTAAGGGAATAGACAGACACCAAACCCATCCCTGCTGTGGCGAAAGGCCTTGATATGTCGATGAATCACATCCGCCCTTGGCGCAATATCGAGCGCCGCAAATCCCGTCAGATCATGGTGGGCAATGTGCCAGTGGGGGGCGATGCGCCAATCGCGGTTCAAACCATGACCAACACCGACAGCGGCGACGTGAAAGCGACGCTGGGTCAGGTGATGGCGGCGGCGGAGGCTGGGGCCGACATCGTTCGTATTTCCGCGCCAGACGTCGCGGCGACTAAGGCGCTGAAAGAAATCACAAAAGAGAGCCCGGTTCCGATCGTGGCGGACATCCATTTCCACTACAAACGCGCGATTGAAGCGGCGGAGGCCGGGGCGGCTTGTTTGCGGATCAACCCGGGCAATATCGGGGATGAGAAGCGGGTCAAAGAAGTGATCAAGGCGGCCAAGGATCATGGCTGCTCGATCCGCATTGGGGTGAACGGTGGAAGCCTGGAAAAACACCTGCTCGACAAATACGGTGAGCCCTGTCCCGACGCGATGGTGGAGAGCGGCCTCGACCACATTAAGATACTGCAAGATAACGATTTTCACGAGTTCAAGATTTCGGTGAAAGCCAGCGATGTCTTCATGTCTGCAGCCGCCTATCAGATCCTGGCGGATGCCACAGATGCGCCGATTCACCTGGGCATCACAGAAGCGGGCGGCTTTGTCAGCGGGACCATCAAGTCCGCAATTGGGCTTGGCCAGCTGTTGTGGATGGGCATTGGCGACACGCTGCGTGTCAGCCTGAGTGCCGATCCCGTGGAAGAGGTGAAGGTTGGATTTGAAATCCTCAAAAGCCTTGGATTGCGTCACCGTGGCGTGAATATCATCAGCTGCCCAAGCTGCGCACGGCAGGGGTTTGACGTGATTAAGACCGTGGAAACATTGGAAAATCGCCTTGCACATATCCATACGCCTTTGAGCCTTTCGATCATTGGCTGCGTGGTGAATGGGCCGGGTGAAGCACTGATGACGGACGTTGGTTTCACCGGTGGTGGGGCTGGCTCTGGCATGGTTTATTTGGCTGGGAAGCAAAGCCACAAGATGTCCAATGAAGCGATGGTCGAGCACATCGTTGAGGAAGTGGAAAAGAAGGCGGCAGCGATCCAGGTTGCGGAGGCCGCTGACGCGGCGGAGTAATTCTAGGCCACTATCTTTCCAAAGGTTAACGGCACAAAGCTGACGTGGATTCGCACGTCGGTATTGTGTCTGCATAACGACTGTTTTGCGCAGGTGCGAATTTTTGGAATTCGCGCTTTACGCTAGCGGGCGTTGCGCAACGGGCGCTGCAACGCAAAACACCGCAACGGCGGGCGCTGCGGTGTTAAACTGTCGAGTTGGTGGCTGGATTAGCCGCGCTTGTCTTTCACAATTGCTTGCATGCCTTGCAGAGGCACATAGCCGCGCACCATTTCGTCATGGAAGACAAAGCTGGGCGTGCCGGTGATGTTCAGGTCGCGGGCGAGGCCGCGCGTGGTGAAAATCTCTTTGTCGACTTCTGGCGCGTCCATGTGTCCGAGGATCATGTCCGCATCAAAATCCAAACCTGTGGCCAGCTTGCGTAGGGACTTTTCGTTTACGTCACCGCGCATTTTGATCAGGGTGTTGGCTGCCAGTTTGTAAGCCTCATCGCCAAGCTTTTGTTTTACAGAAATGGCAAAACGGGAGCTGAGATCGCTGGCTTCGCCAAGGATGGGGTACTCTTTGACAATGAAGCGGATGTTGCCGTCACTTTTGACCAGCTCCGCAACCTCATCATGGGCTTTGCGGCAGTAACCACAGCGGTAGTCGACAAATTCGACAATGGTGATGTCACCCTCAAGGTTGCCGCCGACGTAGCTGTAACCGTCATCAAACAGACGATCCGCGTTGGCAGTCACCAGATCAATGTCGGCCGTGGCCTGCGCTGCGGCGTTGCGCTCTTCCAGCACAGCAACAGCTTCCATGATCACTTCTGGGTTTTCCAGAAGATAGGCGCGGACTTCGGAGCGGAACGTTTCGCGATCTGCAACAAATGCAGGTGCGCCCTGAGAGGATTTGGCTGAGTCCTCGTAGGCCGGTTTTGCCGGGGGGGCTTGATCCACATTGTATGCGGTGATCAATCCAATGGGCACGGCGACCGCCAAAATACCTGCGAATAGATTTCTATTCATACTTATCTCCATTACTTTTTGTCTTTGCGGCGCTTGGCAGCGCGTGCGATGTCGTCTGCCCGACGGTAGGCACTGGAGCCTTGCGGCAAGCGGGCCATGGCCCGACGGGCGTGGATTTCTGCGTCGTCCAATCGATTGGCGAGGGCGTGGCGTTCGGCGGCCAGAAGCGAGGCCATGCCGTGTTGGCCGGTTTGGGCATAAGCGGAGCCGAGATCACGCAACACGCGGGCATCGCGGAAATCTCGGGCGCGGGCGGCCTCTAGGTATTGAAGCGCTTCCTTTGGTTGATTCACGGTCAAGAGGGCGCGGCCCAGGCCGCCAAGGATCAGCGCGTTGGACGGTGCGAGGTCAGATGCCTTTTTATAAGCCTTTACGGCGTTTTGGAATTGGCGGCTTTCCAGTAGGATTTGGCCTTTGAGCTCGTAATAATAAGGGTCGTTGGGACGGGTTTCGAGGGCCTGATTGATGTGGGAGACCGCTTTGGCGGCGTTTTGCTGACGGTGGTAAGCCACGGCCAGGCGCATGTGGCGCACGTCTTCAGCTTTGCTTTCTTTGTACCGAGCCAGGGTCCATTTGGTGGGGCGGAGGAAAGCAGTGGTTTTGCCGCGGGCGCGATCATACCAGTAATCCAGCTCCGGTTGCGGTTTTGCGGTACCTGCATAGCCGGTGACAAAGCCTTCCGCTGCGCGCAGGCGATCTCGGGTCAACGGATGGGAGCGCATGTAGGGGTCTTGGCGCGAAGAGGCCAGCAACTCTTGCCCTTCAAACAGGCGGTGCACCTCCAATGTGCCAGACGGGTCGATACCGGCGCTGGCCAGGTAGCGGATGCCGGATTGGTCGGCGGAGGATTCCTCAGCCCGGGTGTGGGCGAAAAATTGTCGCAGGGCAGAGCTTTGCGTGCCAAACGCCAGCGCGGCCCCAACGTCACCGCGCCCTGAGGCTGCGGCAGCTGCCAAGCCAAGCGCAAGGCCAAGACCTGCGGTGGTGCGGGCCGAATCAAGGTTGGCCATGCGCCGCGCGATATGACCGTTGGCGATGTGGGCGGCTTCGTGGGCGATAACAGATTGCAGCATCTCGGGCGTGTTCATGCGCATGATCATGCCGGAGTTGATAAAAATATGGCCGTGATCAAGCACAAAGGCGTTCAATCGTTGGTCGTCCACCATCAGGATTTTGATGTTGTCACCAAGGCCAGCCGCATACAACACAGGCGCTGCCATACGTTGCAGGGCATGTTCGATGTCCGGATCGCGCAGCAGAGACACGGCGTGAGCGGCGGTTGAGGGCATCACAAGCGCAAGCGCCGTCAGCAGCGTGACGACGCGGGCGCGCAAAGCGGTGATTGACGGCGCCGTCATTTCGCGGTGAAACCTCATGGGCGACAATAGGAACGAAATTGATGCGGACTTCAAGGCGTGGGGCGGTTGATCCCTTTATTGTGATGGATGTGATGGAGGCGGCGCGTCAGGCCGAGGCAGACGGGCGCCATATCATCCATATGGAAGTGGGCCAGCCGGGCACGGCAGCCCCCGAAGGGGCGCGCACCGCGCTGACCAAGGCGATGGCGGATGACGCCATGGGATACACTGTTGCTTTGGGCCTGCCCGCGCTGCGGTCGCGGATCGCACAGCTTTATGGGGAATGGTACAATGTGGACCTTGATCCGAGCCGGGTGATTGTCACGCCGGGTTCGTCAGGCGCGTTTTTGCTGGCGTTTTCGGCGCTGTTTGATGCAGGTGAACGGGTGGCAATTGGCGCTCCGGGCTATCCCAGCTATCGGCAGATCCTGAAGGCGTTGAGTTTGCAGCCGCTGGATGTGCAGACCGCGCCAGAGAACCGGTTGCAGCCGGTGCCGGATGATCTGCGCAGCTTGGACTTTGAAGGGTTGATGGTGGCGTCACCAGCCAACCCGACCGGGACGATGTTGGACAGTGGGGCGATGGGTGCGTTGATTGACCTGTGTCGTGAGAAAGACGCGGCCTTTATCAGCGACGAGATTTATCACGGCATTGAATATGAGGCCAAGGCGGTCACGGCGCTGGAGTTGACGGACGACTGTTACGTGATCAACAGCTTCTCCAAATACTTCAGCATGACCGGCTGGCGCGTGGGCTGGATGGTGGTGCCAGAAGACCACGTGCGCAAGATCGAGCGCTTGGCGCAGAACATGTTCATTTGTGCGTCTCATCCGAGCCAGGTGGCGGCTTTGGCTGCGATGGATTGTCCCAAAGAGCTGGAGGCCAATATGGTGGTGTATCGCGCCAATCGGGCCTTGATGGCGGAAGGCTTGCCCAAGGCGGGCTTCACCAAATTTGCCCCGCCGGATGGGGCGTTTTATTTCTATGTGGACGTGAGCGCCTTTACCCAGGACAGCGTGGCCTTTGCCCGCGAGATTTTGGACGAAGCCGGCGTGGCGGTGACGCCGGGGTTGGACTTTGATCCGGTGCGCGGGCATCAGACCTTGCGGTTTTCTTATGCGCGCAGCACGGCAGATATTGAAGAAGGTCTGGCGCGACTGAAGGTGTTTATGGCCGCGCGTGGGTTTGTGTGACGTTTGACGGTGCGGGGGCGTTGCCCCCGTCGCCAATTGGCGACTCCCCCAAGGTATTTTGCGAAAGAGAAAGCGCGGCGTGGTGATGGGCGGCGTGCTGATGTAACGTGTGGCCAAAGAAGACGCGCAACAGCGGGCAGGGCGGCAGCATGAGCAGAGTGTTTTGGGCTTTTATTGTGATGGTTTTGGCCGGAGCGGCCTCGGCGCAGGAGCGGGAATTTTCGGCGCTGGCGCGGCTGGACAAAGCGGAGAGTGGTCTGTCTGAGGGCTGGCGTGGGGCGGCGGAGTTGACGTTGAGCTTGAGCCAAGGCGTGCCGTGGCGGGTGTTTACGTTGGATGAGCCGCGCCGGGTGGTGCTGGATTTCAAAGAGATTGACTGGGAAGATCTGACAGCGGACGCGCTTGGCGCGGTGGACGGTGTGGAGGCGGTGCGGTTTGGGGCGTATCGGCCAGGTTGGAGCCGTATGGTGCTGGACCTGGCGCGACCCTTTGCGGTGGAAAGCGCGGGCATGACCGTGACCGAAGCCACGGGGCAAGCGCAGTTGAAGCTGGTGTTGGTCCAAAGTGACACGCTGGCGTTTGCCAGGGCGGCAGGCGCGCCACATGATCCGCGCTGGGATTTGCCGGAGCCTGCGGACACAACCGCGGTGGCGCGGGAGGCGCGGCCGGACTGGGCGCCCACTGTGGTGGTGATTGACCCAGGCCATGGTGGCATTGATCCGGGGGCGGAGCGGGGCGACGCGCAGGAGAAAGACCTGATGCTGCTGTTTGCCCGCGAACTGCGCGATGTGCTGCGGCGCGCGGGCGGCTTTGAGGTGGTGCTAACCCGGGATGAAGATGCGTTTGTCTCATTGGAGGGCCGGGTGGCGATTGCCCATCAGGCGCAGGCGGATGTGTTTATTTCGTTACATGCGGACAGTTTGAGCCAGGGCAATGCCAAAGGCGCGACCATATACACGCTGTCGGAAGAGGCCAGTGATACCGCCTCAGCCTTGTTGGCAGAGCGCCATGATCGGGCGGATATTCTGTCCGGTGTGGACTTGTCGGGCACAGATGACGAAGTGACCGATGTGTTGCTGGACCTGGCGCGGCTAGAGACCGAACCCCGCACGATGATGTTGGCAGAAACTTTGGTGGGGGCGCTCAAGAAAACCACGGTGAGGTTAAACCGGAAGCCGTTGAGAACTGGCGGGTTTTCTGTGTTGAAAGCGGCGGATGTGCCGTCGGTTCTGGTGGAGCTTGGGTTTATGTCGAGCCAGCAAGACTTGGCCAATTTGCAGGACGCGGGCTGGCGGGCAGCCATGGCGGCGGGGTTGCGCGACGGGCTGTTGGCTTGGGTTGTGGAAGACAAGGCGGCACGCGCGTTAGTCCGGCAATAGGCTAGGTCCGTAGGCGGAGCCTCGCCAGTTTCTCGTCGCGGGCGGGAAACCGCTTTCCTTTGATCGTGAGAGTTTGTCGAGTGGGCCCAAATACTTGGGCACATAAGGCGGACAGGATGCAGGACACTGAGGCGTTTCACGGGGCCAAGCTGGCGCTTTTGACGGGGGATCGGCTGGTCTCAATCCTGCGCGACCCGGACCCTGAAATTCCTTATCCGGATATGTGGGATTTGCCCGGCGGTGGCCGCGAAGGCACGGAGAGCCCTGAGGCTTGTGTGTTGCGGGAACTAAAAGAAGAGCTGTCGCTTTCGCTGAGTGAGGCAGATCTGCTCTGGAAACGGCAGTATATCTCTGATCTCGATGGAGACTCCACAACTTGGTTCTTTGTCGCGGAGCTGCCGGATTTGGACATCAACCGCATTCGTCTTGGCGATGAGGGGCAGGCCTGGCGGATGTGGGATGTGGCGCGGTTTTTGCGGATGAGCAATGTGGTGCCGATGATGCAGGACCGGCTGGCGGACTATATGACAGAACGGGTGGTTGCTTAGGTGGCAAATAGTCTGGCACAGGGGACACAAATGGGACATAAATTGACACATTAGGTCGTACCTCTTCATGGACACAACTCATGAGGAACAACACATGTCCAACACACATACAGCTGACCTGACGCTTTACTTTGCCCCACGCACCCGCTCTTTTGCAGCGCTTTGGTTGCTGGAAGAATTGGGCGCACCGTTTCAGCTTGAGAGCTTTGATTTTGCCACCGGACGCCACAAGCAGGCGGATTATCTGGCGTTGAACCCGATGGGGAAAGTGCCTTTGGTGATGGATGGTGAGACAGCTGTGCCTGAAATTGGCGCGATGGCGATTTATCTGGCGGATCGGTATGGCACGGGCGGGTTTGCACCGGCGCTAACGGAGGACACGCGGGCGGCGTATTTGCGGTGGATGTTCTTTGCCAGCGCCATCATGGAGCCGGCTTTCGCGCAAAAACTGTTTGCCTGGGAGGTCTCGCCAGCAACCGTGGCCTGGGGCTCGTTTGAGCAGATGATGGACGTGTTGGCTGACGGTTTGGCTGATGGGCCGTGGCTGTTGGGGGAGACGTTTACGGCGGCGGATGTGGTTGTCGGAAACAATCTGGTCTTTGGTCAGATGATTGGCATCATTCCGCAGGACGGGCCGATTGGAGAGTATCTTGCACGACTAAAAACGCGGGAGGCGTTTCAGCGGGCTGAGGCGATTGAGGTGCGGGAAGGGGAGCGATTCCCGGTGGCTGCTGAGTAGGACGAGTAGAGTTTTGGGGAGGGTCTGTATCTTTGGGGAGATCAGGCCCTCCCTTGATTCTCATTGAGGTTGCAGATTGGGATTGGGACGTTAAACATCGATGTGTTTGGTGAAGTCACTGATGGTAATCGCTAAATGACAATTTTTGAGGCGTTCCGCGTGACCACACATAACAAAACAACATTTATTCTTGCGGTTTGCGTTGCCTCACTGGGAGCAGTGCCGGGATATGCTGCCTCCAATTGTACAAATCGCGGCAATCAATGCACCCGTGTTATTGGATGCATTCTTGGCACGCCAAACGAATTGTTCTTTGGCGAGGTTCATGGCGTTGAAAATGGCAGGTTCGCGGCGCAGACAAACTTGGGTGTCACCTGCAGCGGAACATTCAAACGAACGATGTTTGGCGCGGCAAAGGTCACGGTGGGCTGTGATGACGGCCGCACGGGGCGTGCCCGATTTGGCTATTATCACAAACATACTGGTACAGGGCGCGGCAAAGGAAAGATGTCGGATGGTGACGAGATTGTCTTCTGGGCCGGGGATCAGTTGCCAAGCTATCTTTTGAACCTGAAAAAGAGTCGATTTGACGAATTGATCCTCTGCGCCAAAGAGGCTTTGGAACATTCAGGCGATCTCAAGGTGAAGTAACAATTGCGCAGTGTTGGTCTTGGAGAGATCAACCAGGTGAGAACCAGACGTCACATATGATGATTTCTGGCAAAACCACGCGCAAGCACCTGCAATCGCAGCAAGGTGTTTTGACCCCGCCCAAGGGCCTCTGTATAGAGGGGCTTTGAGACGGACTTCAGAAGGCCTCCAGCGTGATACGATTCATCCTTTCGTTCTTCGGCACCATTTTCACCTTTGTGACCATGGGCATTGCCGTTGTGGCGCTCTCTATTGGGGCGGTGTTCTGGATTTATGGTCAGGAGCTGCCCAGCCATGAGAGCCTGGCGCAGTATAAGCCGCCAACCATCAGCCGGATTTACTCGGGTGAGGGGCACATCATTGATGAGTTTGCCAAAGAGCGACGTTTGTTTGTGCCAGCGGATGAAATCCCGGATCTGGTGAAAGAGGCGTTTATCTCGGCGGAAGACAAAAACTTCTATACCCACTCCGGCTATGATGCGCGCGGTATCGCGGCGGCGGCCGTGGAAGCGGTGCAGTCACGGGGCTCCAACGTGCGTGGGGCCTCGACGATCACGCAGCAGGTGATGAAGAACTTCCTGCTGTCCGGTGACCGGAAAATTGAGCGGAAAATCAAAGAGATCATCCTGGCCACTCGGGTCGAGGACACGCTGTCCAAAGATCAGATCCTTGAGCTTTATATGAATGAGATTTTCCTCGGCCAGAACTCATATGGTGTGGCGGCTGCGGCGCAGACTTATTTCAACAAGACGTTGGAAGAGCTGGCACCGCATGAGGCGGCAACTTTGGCGTCGATGCCCAAAGCGCCGGGCAAGTTTCATCCAGTGCGCAACAAAGAGCGCGTGAAGGCACGGCGTGACTTTGTGTTGAAAGAGATGGCTGAGAACGGTGTGATCACGCGGGCGGTGTATGAGAGTGAAAAAGCGTTGCCGCTGAAGTCTGTTCAGAACGGTGACTATGAGAGTTACCGCACCACCCGGCCGCCTCGGGATTACTTCACAGATGAAATTCGGCGTCAGCTGAGCCGTGACTTTGGCGAAGAGGAATTCTTCTCTGGCGGTATGGCTGTGCGCTCTACGGAAGATCCGGAAATGCAGGATGTGGCGGCAAAGGCCCTGCGTCGGGCGTTGGAAAAATATGACCGCTCGCGCGGTGTGTGGCGTGGCACCGGCGAGGCGCTGCCAGAAGAGGTTCTGGCGGACGAGGCGACCTGGCGTGAGGCGTTGGCAAATGTGTTGATCCCACGGGATGTGGATCTTGAAGGCCAGTGGCATCCGGCAGTCGTGCTGGAGGTTGGTAAGAACGACGCACGCGTTGGCATTGAAGGTGTGGATGAGGACGCGGACGGCCACTGGATTCCCGCCAAAGATGCGCAGTGGGCCCGCAAGCGGCGTGAAGACGGCTCGCTGGCCAGCAAAGCCAAAGTGGCCGGGGATCTGGTCTCCAAAGGCGACGTGGTGCTGGTGCGGGCGATGACCAAAGACAGCGACGGCAGCTTTGTGCGCTGGACGTTGCGGCAGGTGCCAGAGGTGCAGGGTGGCTTTATGGCGATGGACGTGAACAACGGCCGCGTGATCGCGATGCAGGGTGGCTTCAGCTATCAGGACACGGTGTTCAACCGTGCGACACAGGCGAAACGTCAACCCGGTTCCAGCTTTAAGCCGTTTGTGTATGCGTCGGCGCTGGACAGTGGTTATAGCCCTGCGACCATCGTGATTGACGCCCCGATTGAGATCAACACCCCCCAAGGTGTGTGGCGCCCAAAAAACTCGACCAATAAATTCTATGGCCCAACTCCGCTGCGGACCGGCATTGAGATGAGCCGGAACCTGATGACCATTCGATTGGCGCAGGAAGTTGGGATGGAAACCGTGGCGCGTTATGCGGAGCGGTTTGGGGTTTATGACAACATGGGCGCGTTCCTTGCGAACTCGCTGGGTGCTGATGAAACCACGCTGTATCAGATGGTTGCGGCTTATGCGATGTTTGCCAACGGCGGTGAGCGTGTTGAGCCTACCCTGGTGGACCGTGTGCAAGACCGGTACGGCAAGACGATCTATCGCCATGATCAGCGTGAGTGCACCGATTGTTTGGACCCAAGTGTGCCGGAGAGCCGTGGACCGCGGATTGTCACCAACCGCGAGCGGGTGATGGATGCAATCACCGCCTATCAGCTGACTTCGATGATGCAGGGCGTTGTGACGCGCGGTACGGCGAGCAGCCAGATCAAGCTGCCGGTGCCCGTGGCAGGTAAAACCGGGACCACCAACGAGGCCAAAGATGTGTGGTTTGTTGGGTTTACCAGCAACATCGTGGCCGGCTGCTACATTGGTCATGATCGGCCACGTCCATTGGGACGGGGCACCTATGGCGGCACCACCTGTGGTCCGGTGTTTCAGGAATTCATGGAAGAGGCGATCAAGAAGTATGGCGGCGGGAAATTCCGCGTGCCGCCGGGTGGCCACTTCATCAAAATTGACCGCTACACCGGCGCCCGTCTGGGCAATGATGCCAGCGGGGCCAGTGTGGTGGCGGAGTACTTCCGCGACGGCGAAGAACCAATCTTTGGTATCGCCTATGATGGTGGTTTTGCGATGGGATCCAATCTGCCATTGGTCGAAGAAGTGCAATCGGCTGGTCGTCAGGTGACCACGTCCTCTGGCGGGACCGGGGTTGTCGGTCCGAAGGCGGACTTTGGCACTGTGAGCTCGGGTGGGTTGTATTGAGGTAGGCTAGCTACTTTAAAGGTAAGATTTTGAACGGAGGCCTCAGGGGTCTCCGTTTTTTGTTGTGCAGATTGTCGCATCTGCGGGATGGGGGAAATCGATTAACGGAGGCGAAACCCTTGGCTTTTATGCAGGCGCAGCATTTTGCATCCTAACAAGGACTCCTCCAATGAAACGTACCGTAATTGCCGTTGTGGCCACGCTGACCGCGACGCCTGTTGTGGCCAATGAATATGAACCTGCCATGGCAGCGTTCCTTGAAAACAATATCCGCACCTGGGCGCAGGACCCGGTTCTGGTGTCTGCCATCAAAGCGCAGAACAAAACCACGGCGGCGTATGACCAGGCGACCATCGATCAGATGGACTCCACTTGGCGTGCCGAAGTGGGGGCCGCCAGCACCCCAACCATCACCCCAGTGATCGAAAACCCTGCGGCGGACTTTCTGCGCACGCAAGTTGAGAAATCCGCCGGTCAGATCACCGAGATCGCACTGATGGATTCCGTTGGCCTGAACGTGGCGCTGTCCGGTGTGAACTCTGATATGTGGCAAGGGGATGAGGCCAAACACCAGCAAACCTACAGCGTTGGGCCAGACGCCTATCACTTTAGTGAAGTTGAGTTGGACGACTCGACCCGGACCTATCAAGTGCAGATTTCGATGACCATTGTCGATCCGGACACCGGTGCTGGCATTGGCGCGATCACCGTAGGTGTGGACGCAGAAACCCTCGAATAACTTTGATGCGGTCCCTATGTGGGATCGCTCTCTTTTCAGGAGCAGATCATGAAACTGTTTTCACCGGTTACGGCGCTATTTGATAAGCTGTCGGTGTTTTTGAAAGTGACGTTGTTGATTGTTGGCACAACGTTGATTGTGGCAACCATGTTGACCGTGGAGTCGCATCGGCTTGTCACCAAGTCCATTCAAGAGGGATTGTCGCAACTGGCCTCGGAAATGACCAGCTCAACGGCCGCCAATGCCAGCGGCGCGATCCGCTTTGGTGACACGGAGTCTTTGCAGAGCATTTTGGACACCACAATGGATCGGGCTGGGGGGCAGGCGCTGTATGCGGTTGCGCTGAACAAAGCGGGCGAGACCATTGGGATTTCTGGCGCTGCACCGTCGGCGACCCCCGAAATCGAGGTGCTCGCCAAACAGGCGCTGGACAGCGGAGAGGCCGCCAAATCTGAAAACGGTTACATCATTGCTGAACCGGCGCGCAGTGGCAAAGACGGCAGCAAGATTGCCGGATCTGTGGCGATCATCTGGTCTCCGGATCAGGCGTTAGCGCAGGCCCAAGCGGCCAATATGCTGTCGATTGCTACGGCGGGTGTGGTGTTCCTTGTGATGTGCACACTTTGTGCTTGGGTGATCCGCACTGTGGTGTCCCATCCGTTGCAGGACGTGCGCGAAGTTGTGCGTGACATTGCTGAAGGGCGTTATGACACTCCTGCGAAACACGTGGAGCGTGGTGATGAGATTGGCGGTATTTCCCGTACAGTTGAAGGTCTGAAAGTGCAGCTTGCCGAAGCCCATGAGGTGGAGCGGGAGCAAAGGCTGGCGCAGAAGGAGCAAGACCGGGTGGTTGAGGCACTGACTGCGGCGTTGCAACGCTTGGCAGAGGGTGACTTGACCCATCCCATCGACCAACGGTTTTCTGCGGGGTATGAGCCACTGCGGGAGAACTACAACAATACGTTGGTCACGCTGGTGTCGATCATGCAGGCTGTGGTGGAAAATTCTCACCGCATTCGCAGCAGCTCCAAAGAGATTGGGGATTCCTCCACATCGTTGGCGAGCCGCACCGAAAGCCAGGCCTCCACGCTGGAACAGACCGCCAGTGCCATGGAAGAGTTGACCGCCAGTGTGCGTGCGGCTGCAGAAGGTGCCAAAGATGTGGAAACCATTGTCGCTGGCACCAAACAAACGGTGCAGTCCAGCGGTGAGGTTGTGAAACAGGCGGTGGATGCGATGTCGCTGATCCAGGCCTCTTCGGATAAGATTTCGCAGATCATTTCGGTGATTGATGACATCTCGTTCCAGACCAACCTGTTGGCGCTGAATGCCGGTGTGGAAGCGGCGCGGGCCGGGGACGCTGGTCGCGGCTTTGCGGTTGTGGCCTCTGAAGTGCGTGCCTTGGCACAGCGCTCGTCTGACTCGGCGTCTGAGATCAAAGAGCTGATCAACGAAAGTGCAACCCATGTGGACGAAGGTGTGACCCTTGTCGGCCGGACTGGGGACGAGTTGACCAAGATCATCAGCGGCGTGGCCACAGTGTCTGAGCGTGTCAGCGGTATTGCAGATGGCGCAGAACGTCAGGCCACCACCCTGACCGGCATCAACAAAGGGGTGTCCGAGTTGGATCGGGTGACCCAGCAGAACGCTGCCATGGTGGAAGAGACTGCGGCTGCGAGTACCGTGCTTCACAGCGATGCCAGCGAGTTGGCCTCTCAAGTGTCGGTGTTTAAGGTGACGTCAGATGACACCGGGCGCCGGACGTCGCGGGCGGCCTAAGCGGCTCCACCTCTGAGCATCAAAACTATGTAACGCACGGCTGGGCAAAGCGCTTGGCCGTGCGTCGTCTCTTGCGGGGCAGGCGGGGCTGCGCTATCACCCTGATCTGACCCCATGAAAGGCCTTTTCCCATGCGCGCAGAAGCTCAGAACACCGTTGCAGAGATCGAAAAATCCCTGACCCTGTTGCGCCAGCGTTTGGATTGGGAAACGGCGCCGTATCGGCTCGAAGAGTTCAACGCACGGGTCGAAGATCCCAACTTGTGGGATGACGCGGCGGCGGCGCAAAAGCTGATGCGGGAGCGTCAGACCTTGGTGGACGCCATGGATGTTGTGACATCTATTGAGACCGACCTGTCCGACAACATCGAGCTGATTGAATTGGGCGAGATGGAAGAGGATGACGAGGTTGTGGCCGAGGCGGAAGCGGCGCTTAAGACGCTGGCAGTGACGTCGGCGGAGAAAGAGCTGGAAGCCCTGCTGGATGGCGAGGCCGATGGCAATGACACCTTCCTTGAGATCAACTCCGGTGCGGGTGGCACAGAGAGCTGTGACTGGGCCTCTATGCTGGCGCGGATGTATGTGCGCTGGGCTGAGAAAAAGGGCTACAAGGTTGAGCTGCAAGCCGAGAGCGCGGGCGAAGAGGCGGGCATCAAGTCGGCGGCCTATAAGATTTCCGGGCACAACGCTTATGGCTGGTTGAAGTCAGAAAGCGGCGTGCACCGTTTGGTGCGGATTTCGCCGTTTGATAGCGCCGCCAAACGCCACACGTCGTTCACCTCGGTGAAAGTTTATCCTGTGGTGGATGATAACATCGAGATTGAGGTGAACCCGGCCGATATTCGGATTGATACCTACCGCTCTTCGGGCGCCGGTGGTCAGCACGTGAACACCACCGACTCTGCAGTACGGATCACCCACCACCCAACCGGGATTGTGGTGACCAGCTCGGAGAAGTCGCAGCACCAGAACCGCGACATTGCAATGAAAGCGCTGAAGTCTCGGTTGTACCAGATCGAGTTGGATAAGCGGTCTGCGCTGGTGAATGAGGTGCATGAAAACGCCGGGGATGCGGGCTGGGGCAACCAGATCCGGTCTTACGTGCTGCAGCCCTATCAGATGGTGAAAGATCTGCGCACCAGCTTTGAAACCAGCGACACCAAAGGCGTGCTCGATGGCGATCTGGATGGGCTGATGGCGGCCACGCTGGCGATGGATGTGGCTGGCATGAGCCGGGCGGACGCGCAGTCTGAAGACTAAGAAGAGGGGCTTTGCCCCGTCGCATCGTGGATGTGACTCTCCCAAGGTATTTCGGGAAAGAAAAAGTTGGAGCGCTTCATCAGGTGGTGGGGCGCTTTTTGCTTGCCGACAGCTTGTGTGTTTAACCTGTTCATGATCCTCTCAGGTGAAGGAGGAACCGGCTATGGCAGAATTTCTGGATTGGGATGCAGGCAAGCTTGCAGGAGCGCTGCGAGGCGGAGAGCTGAGCGCTGAGGCGGTTATGGCGGCGACGTTGACACGGATCGCGCAGCGGAACCCGGCGGTGAACGCTATTGTGGATTTGCGGGACCCTGAAGTGTTGCTGGCGGAGGCGCGCGAAGCGGATGCGGTGCCGGTAGGCGAGCGCGGCGCGTTGCATGGCATGCCGATTGCAGTGAAGGCGCTTTCCGATGTGCAAGGCATGCGCACCACCCAGGGCAGCCCGTTGTTTGTCGATCATGTTGCGGAGAGCGATAACGCTTTTGTGGCGCGGATGCGGGCAGCCGGCGCGATCTTCATTGGCAAAACCAATGTGCCGGAGTTCGGGCTTGGCTCACACAGTTATAACCCGGTGCATGGGGTGACGTTGAACCCTTTTGATGCCAGTCGGACAGCGGGGGGCAGTTCCGGTGGGGCAGGCGCGGCTTTGGCGATGAACATGGTGGCGTTGGCGGATGGCAGCGACATGATGGGCAGCCTGCGCAATCCGGCAGGGTGGAACAATGTCTATGGCTTCCGGCCAAGCTGGGGCGTGGTGCCCAAAGAGGTTGGCGCGGAGAGTTTTTGGCAGCAGTTGTCTACAATCGGCCCGATGGCGCGCAGTCCGCGCGATTGTGCCTTGCTGTTGTCGGTGATGGCAGAGGCGGAGCTCGGCGTGCCGTTTAATATGCCGGCGCAGGACTGGGACTTGCCGGAAGCCTGTGCTGTGGATGGCGCGCGGGTTGGTTGGCTTGGGGACTGGGGCGGGATGATGCCCATGGAAGAGGATATTTTGCCGCTTTGCGAGGGTGCGCTAGACGTGCTGCGCGGGGCTGGCGCTGTGGTGGAAGAGGTTGCGCCGCCGTTTGATGCAGAAGCGATGTTCCAAAGCTGGAGTGACTTGCGCGCCTTTGCCTTGGCCGGCGAGTTGGCGGTGTTGTTTGAGGATACGGCAAAGCGGGAGCGGCTCAAACCTGCGGCGCAATGGGAAATCAAACGCGGGATGGAGATGGGAGCGATGGACTTGCATCACGCCACGCGGGTGCGCTCGGATTGGTTTGCGACAGCGGCAAAACTGTTTGAAATCTTCGACGTGTTGGCGCTGCCGGTGGCGCAGGTGTTTCCGTTCCCGGCGGAGTGGGATTGGCCCAAGGAAATTGCTGGTGTCGCAATGGACACGTATCACCGCTGGATGCAGGTGATGGTGCCCGCGAGCCTGCTGGGGCTGCCCGCGATCAGCGTGCCGGTGGGGTTTAATGCGGCTGGTTTGCCCATGGGCATGCAGCTTATTGGTGCCAAGGGTTCGGATGCGCGGGTTTTGGAGATTGCCGAGGCGTACCATGTGGCCACGGATTGGCCAGGCAGACGCCCGCCACACATTCCAAATGCTTGATTTAAGACAGCAAACCCGCTTTGATCAAATCTGAATGAGCAGGCGCAGGGAGGCCAAATGTCTGAAGAGACGATTGAGGGCGCAGGGGGAAACCACGGTGCTGGAAAACCCATGAGTGAAACGCAGCTTTCTGCGGCACGCAGCGAAAATGGCGAGCGCATTCATGGCGCGCCGCCTATGGGAGACGCGCGGATAAGTATGCTGGGCCAAGCGCTGAAGCTTGGTCTGCGGGATTTTGTGCGCAAGCCAATGTACGGGATTGGGTTTGGTCTATTCTATGTGCTGGGCGGTTGGTTGATGACATGGCTGACCGTGGCCAGCGGGCAAAGCTATTGGCTGACCTTTGCGGCGATTGGCTTCCCGCTGTTGGGGCCGTTTGCCGCTGTGGGGCTGTATGAGGTGTCGCTGCGACTGGAACGTGGCTGGGAGATCAACTGGCCGTTGATTGCGGGTGTGGTCTGGCGGCAGAGCAAGCGGCAGTTGCCGTCGATCTGCGCGATCATCATCATTGTGTTCCTGTTCTGGTTTTTCCTTGCCCACATGATTTTTGCGCTGTTTTTGGGGCTGGCACCAATGACCAATGTGTCCAGTTCCTTTGAGATCTACACGACCACAAATGGCTTGGTGATGTTGTTGGTGGGCTCGATTATTGGGTTCTTGTTTGCGCTGCTGCTTTACATGATCACGGTTTTGTCCTTGCCGTTGCTGCTGGATCGCGAGATTGATTTTGTGACCGCGATGATCACCAGTTTTGCTTATGTGCAGAACCATTTTGTGGTGATGTTGATGTGGGCTGCGATTGT
The DNA here is from genome assembly GCF_913054185.1 of uncultured Shimia sp. Classification (GTDB taxonomy): domain Bacteria; phylum Pseudomonadota; class Alphaproteobacteria; order Rhodobacterales; family Rhodobacteraceae; genus Shimia. The sequence goes on along the minus strand of NZ_CAJXIV010000026.1, from coordinate 20,865 downwards.
GGCGAGCGTCACGTTTTTGGCGCTGTTGCCCGGGTTTCTCGGATTGTTGATTTGCCTGCCGGTGCTGGGCCATGGCAGTTGGCATCTGTACGCGCTGATCAAAGCGGCGGGTGTAGAGGACGAAGGCTGAGGGCAAGTAAAATGGGTGAGATGAAACCGGAGTTTTTGATTTCGGATGTGGCGGGGTTGCGGGAGGTGTTTAAGACGCCAAACCCGGAGTCGTTGTCACAGAAAAAGTGCATTGATCATTTGGACAAACACGCGCGCGCGTTTATCGCGCGGTCGCCGTTTTTGTGTTTGGGCACGCAGGCGCCGGATGGATTGGCGGATGTGACGCCACGTGGTGATCCCGAGGGTTTTGTGAAGGTGCTGGATGCGCGCACGTTGGTGATCCCTGAGCGGCCGGGCAACAACCGGATTGATAGTCTGACCAATATTGTGGCGAACCCCAATGTGGGACTGATCTTCCTGGTGCCGGGGTTTGATGAAACCCTGCGGGTGAATGGCACAGCCCAAGTGACAACGGATCCGGAGATACTGGCGCTGATGGAGGTTCAGGAGCGGGTGCCACGGGCGGCGATTGTGGTGTCGGTGGTTGAGGTGTTTCTGCATTGCGCCAAAGCGTTCCGGCGCTCCAAATTATGGGATCCAGAGGCACTTCAGGATCGCAGCGAGATGCCGTCGCTCAGCAAGATGGTGCTGGATCAAAGCACCGGCGCGCCAGAGGATGCGGAAGAGATGGCGAAGCTCGATGCACAACTGGAGGCGCGCTATCAGGAGACGATGTACTGAGGTGCTGCGTCAGCTCTCACGGCCCGTGGCTTTGAGTTTCTGGTGCAAACCGGCCGCTTTGGGGTGGCCTGCTTCAAGCGCGTAGACATAAGCTTGGGTGAGGAAAAAGCCTTTTGCCTCGGGTGTGTCTGTAACTGCTGCAGCTTCCTCGTAGAGCGCGACCAGCGCCATTTTGTCATCCGCGACATGGGCGGCCAGCAGGCGGGTTTCTAGGCCACTCATGTGGCGCGGTGTGCTTGTAGACGCGCGGCCACCCAGTCATGAAAGCAGTGGGTGGGCGCGTCCATGGCAGGGGAAAAGCGGCCGCCGTCAAAATGTGGCGCGGACCGCCCGCGTTGCATGCCTTCAACCACAAAGATGTCCTCTTTAAACACCTGTTTCCATTGGGCGGCATTGGTGGTGCGCAGTGCATCGTCTGTCCCGTTTCTGGCGTAGTAAAGGTGCACGTGCTCGCGGGTTTGATTGTGGGTCAGCGGTTCTAGAATGATCGCAAAGGCATGGTCGCGCTGCGCCCCGAGAAGCACGTTGGGATAAAGTGCGATGTATTCAGCGCCTTCGTCCCAGAAGGTGGATAGGTCCGCGAAGTCGGGGAAAGTTGTGCCGTCCTCAGAGGTGAGTTGGCGGTAGACATGGGTGCCCTGGCCGGAGAACTGTTGCGGCTCAACGATGTTGTAGTGATCTTCGAGACGAGAGTAGCTGTTGAGGCCGGGGTGGACCCAGGGCAGGTGGTAACTTTCACAGTAGTTTTCCACCGCCAGTTTCCAGTTGGTGGCGACATCCAGCGTAAAGCGGCTATCTGCGCCGCCGTGGATATGGGGTTGGTCAAAGGCCTCCCAACGGGAGAGTAGCGCGGCGTGTTGCTCTTCAAAGGCAGGGGCGTCGCCGGTGATGTTGATGAAAACAATGTCGTGCCAGATGTGGGAGCGGATTTCGATCAGGCCTAGGGTTGCACGGTCGATGTTGGGATCGGTGTTTTGACCGGGGCCGCCGACGTGGGGTGTGGTCACCAAACGGCCATCGGTGGCGTAGCACCAGGAATGGTACGGGCAGCGGATGGCACCTTCGATCTTGCGCGGGGCATCCACGAGGATCATGCCACGGTGGCGGCAGACGTTGTTGAACACGCGCACCAAGCCGGATTTGTCACGTACAAGCAGGAGCGGCATGTCAAGGAACGTGATCGGAACTGCATCGCCTGGTTCAGGCACATCTGAGGCGACGGCAAGTCCAGCCCAAGTGGATTTGAGGAGCGCGTCGGTCTCTTCTGAAAATACCTGTGGATCTGTGTAGTGCGCGTTGGGCAGACCTTTGGCGGTGGCGACGGGGCGGCGCACGGCGGCGAGAGGATCGCTTGATTTAAGGGGGGACATGGCGTGCTCCTGTGGCTGATAGGAGCAGGGTAAACGGGGGAAAGCTGAAGGGTCCGGTCTGTCTGCGACAGAGGATGCCTTGGATGCGCCGGTTAGGTCAAAGGCGTGTCCAGCATCAGTTGGCGCAGATGAAACTCGGGCAGGTCCTCTGGTTTCACATAACCGGTTTGGCGGGCAATGGTGATGATGTCGTGTAAAGGGGCGTCCAGATGTTCGTAGACCATACGCGCCACGACCCGCCCATGCAGGGTTTCGCGGGTTGGACGGGCGGCGTAGCCTGCCCAAAAGCCGTTGTTGAAGGCGGCAACGCGGCCCAAGTAATTAAACGAGGCCGCCATATTGTATCTGTGCGCGACATTGATGGAGACGCCATCTTCCTGGGCGGAGACGTAGCCCCGGAACTCTCGCAGCGGCCCATTGGTTGGAAGGCCGTGTGTGCTCATCGCTTGGCGCGGTTCGTACCCCCTAAGGAAGGTGTATGGACCGTCGCGGAAAATGTAGACCAAGCCTACAATTATGAGATTGTTTTCGACAAAGCTCTTGCGCGAGAACCGATAGAAACCAGATGGGAAAGCCTCTTCGGTCAGAGTTTGCATGCCGCTGCCGACATTGTCTGCGAGAAACGGGTGGTTGAGCACTCCGGGGCGGGTGTCTAGGCTCTCCAAAGGTTCGAGCAGAATGCGGGCGTCCACGTCAAAAAAACGGCAGATTAAATGTAGGACGTCAGGTCGCGGGAAACTTTCGCCGGACAGATATCGGTTGAATTGTGTGCGGTTGATTCCCAGCTTTCGGCACAAATCGGAGACAGATCGATACGGCGCGCAGAGCGACCGCAAATTTCTCCCAAACATTTGACGTAGCTCAGCAGGATGTGTTTCGCTGGCTAATACAGTCTCGGGTTGTGGCAAATGGCTCTCCGGCTGTGTTTGTCATTGAAAGACTCGCGGAACGTGTGCAAACTCACTGCGCAGTCCTATTAGATGCTAATGGGCGTCACTTTGGCGCAGAACGGCACCAGCTTGCAAGAGCCCCGACACAAATTGGGCCATGGGTGGAAGCAAAACTGGCTGTAGGCTGAGGTGGGGATTTTAGGGTCGGCTGTATTTGAGGACGGCCCATTGGTGCACGGGACTTAACGAGTTCGGGGGAGGAAATGGCATGAATGGGGTTGTGCTTTGGCATGACAACACAGGTGGAACAGCTGTGATCTGGTGTGAGGACCACGCGGATCTGGCTTACTTTTCCGTCAAATCGGATGCGGCAGCTTTGGGGCGCGGCGCAGGGGATCTGGCGGCGGGCGACCTGGTGGTATTTGATATAACGATGGTTGGGCAGCAGCGACGGGCGAGCAACCTGTGCAGGCTGGCGCCTGGGACGCCGCTGGCCGATCATCTGTTGCAGGCGGCCATGGCCGTTGAAACCGGGGAACTTGGCCGCGCATTGCGGGCGGCGCTGCGATTGCCCGATTGTGACAACCGTGCGGACGGCCCAAATGCCGCGGGCGAAACAGCCGAAGTCATCGATTGGAAAACGGCGGCGCAGGCGCGCAAGGTCAGTTAGCGCAAAGTATCAGGCAAAATAAAAGGGGCCACGTGGCCCCTTTTTTGAACGCAGTGGTCGCTTGCTTTACTCTGATCCGCGCGACAGGGCGGCAACACCCGTGCGGGCAACTTCAACCAAGCCAAGTGGACGCATGAGGTCGGCAAACGCGTCGATCTTGCCGGGCGTGCCGGTCAGTTCAAACACAAAGCTTTCCAGCGTGCTGTCGACCGCATTGGCGCGGAAGATGTCTGCCAGACGCAGGGCTTCAACCCGCTTGTCGCCGGTGCCAGACACTTTGAATAGGGCCAGTTCGCGCTCCACGGACGCGCCTTCGACTGTCAGGTCGTGCACGTCATGCACCGACACAATGCGGCCCAACTGCGCTTTGATCTGTTCAATCACTTGCGGTGTGCCGGTGGTTACGATGGTGATGCGCGACATGTGCCCGGTGTGATCCACCTCAGCCACGGTCAGGCTTTCGATGTTGTAGCCACGACCGGCAAAGAGACCAATCACCCGCGCCAAAACGCCCGGTTCGTTGTCCACCAACACGGCAAGGGTGTGGGTTTCGACCTCGTCGGAGAAAGTGGGACGTAGGTTATAAGCGGAGTGGCTCGTGGAGCCTTTTTTGATTTTTAGAGCAGCCATGGGTTTGCCTTTCAGTAAACGCTGAGAGAATAGCTATCTCCAGCCTTTCTTAGTTCGAAGACGACTTCATCGCCTTTGTTCTTTTCGAAGCATTTCTTTTTGGACGATATTCTGGTGACGTGCTTTGGCTTGGTATCGGCGGAAACTGGTCCAGACGGTGAAGCCAAAACATACCTCGAGTTTTTTCCGAGAAATTCGCGGTCGTTGACTATTAGCGTCGCTTCAAACATCGAAGCGCACTCATAAGGCGGGCAGATACAGTAGTCGCCCGATGTTGCAGCAATTTCATTTGCTCTCCATACGTTCGCGTCTTGCATCCATTCAACCTCCAACAGCATCGGGCGCTTTGGTACTAGCTGGTAGCCGATAATACCGATGCCAAAGGCGATCACCATTATCGACACCAACCGCATTGGTTACACCATCACCGCGCCGCCGGCTTGGATAACGCCCTGCGTGCTGGCTTCGCCCAGAAGCATTTCGTTGTGTGGCTTGCCTGACGGAATCATCGGGAAGCAGTTCTCGTGTTTTTCCACCAGACAGTCAAAGATCACCGGGCCGTCATAGTTGATCATCTCCATGATCGCGTCGTCCAGATCATCCGGGTCGGAGCAGATGATGCCTTTGGCGCCAAAGGCTTCTGCGAGTTTCACGAAGTCAGGCAGCGCTTCGGACCAGCTGTGGCTGTAGCGTTCGCCGTGCAGCAGCTCTTGCCACTGACGTACCATGCCGAGGCGTTCGTTGTTCAAGATGAACTGCTTTACTGGCAGGCGGAATTGGATCGCGGTGCCCATTTCCTGCATGTTCATCAGCCAAGACGCTTCGCCGGCCACGTTGATCACGAGGCTGTCGGGGTGCGCCACTTGGGCGCCAATGGAGGCTGGGAAGCCGTAGCCCATGGTGCCGAGTCCACCGGAGGTCATCCACCGGTTGGGGTCTTCAAAGCCCAAATACTGTGCGGCCCACATCTGGTGTTGGCCCACTTCGGTGGTGATGTAGCGGTCATGCTCTTTGGTCAGCGCCTCAAGCCGGGACAGGGCGTACTGTGGTTTGATGACCTTGCCTTCCTGAACATACTTCAGGCACTCAACCTTGCGCCAATCGCTGATCTGGCTTTGCCAGTTGGCAATGGCGTCGCGGTTCACGGTGCGGCCGCGGGCTTTCCAGACCTTCAGGATGTCGGTCAGAACACTTTCCACGTCACCCACAATTGGGATGTCGGCCTTGATCACCTTGTTGATCGAGGAGGGGTCAATGTCGATGTGCGCTTTGATCGAGTTTGGCGAGAACGCAGAAATCAGGCCGGTGATGCGGTCATCAAAACGCGCGCCGATGTTGATCATCAGATCGCAGTCATGCATTGCCATATTGGCTTCATACAGGCCGTGCATGCCGAGCATGCCCAGCCAGTTTTCGCCCGACGCCGGATACGCACCAAGCCCCATCAGCGTGGAGGTGATCGGAATGCCGGTGGCCTCCACCAGTTCGCGCAGCAGGGCGCTTGCCTTGGGGCCCGAGTTGATCACGCCGCCGCCAGTGTAAAACACCGGGCGTTCGGCTTTTTCCATCGCTTCCACCAGCTCGTTGATGGCAGTGATGTCGCCTTTGGTTTCCGGCTGGTAAATGGTTGTGTCGGATTTTTCTGGCGCCGTGTAGGTGCCATTGGCAAATTGCACGTCTTTCGGAATATCCACCAGCACTGGGCCAGGACGGCCGGACTGCGCGACGTGAAACGCCTGATGCAGGGTTTCCGCCAATGTGTCCGTGTCTTTGGCCAGCCAGTTGTGCTTGGTGCAGGGGCGGGTGATGCCCACGGTGTCTGCTTCCTGAAATGCGTCAGAGCCAATCATGAAGGTCGGCACCTGGCCGGTCAGCACCAGAATTGGGATCGAGTCCAGCAACGCATCGGTCAGACCGGTCACCGCATTGGTGGCGCCGGGACCAGAGGTGACAAGCGCCACACCAACCTTGCCAGTGGAGCGGGCATAGCCCTCAGCTGCATGCACCGCGCCTTGTTCGTGACGCACAAGGATATGACGAATATCATTCTGCTGAAAAATCTCGTCGTAAATGGGTAGGACAGCCCCTCCGGGATAGCCAAAGACTGTGTCCACACCCTGATCCTTCAAGGCTTGAACTACCATTTTTGCTCCGGTCATCTGACGTGTCATCATTCTCTCCGTTACCGACGACATTACTAGCTCACACAAAAAAGCCCCCGCTTTTGAGCGAGGGCGCATGGGGTACCATTATGGTGTCCGTTACCGGCCCATGCGCCTTATTCCGACAATGACGACTAGCCTTGGCATCGTGTATGTCCTCAAGAGGGGTTACTTAATGTGTTCGGATCGGACCTTATGGCTGCTGCATCGCGGCGTCAACCGCGAAAGCTACAGAAAAGCGCCGTTTCGGACGTAAAATCTTTTCAATTATTGCGCCAAGAGATGGTGTTTGTGAAATTTGAGGAAATATTATGAGTGAATTCGAGTTGAATCAGATCACACCGTTTGTTCCCTGCAGCAATTTGGCACGGCAAATCGCGTTTTACCGGGATAGACTGGGTTTCGAAGTTGGGTTTATGGCCGACAACTACGCGTTTTTGCGACGGAGCTCTGTGGCCGTTCGGTTGATCGAGCTGGGTGGTCCGGAGGACATGCCAGGCAAGGAAACGTCCTTTTACATCGATGTGACTGGGATCGACGCTCTGTTTGCGGATATGCACGAGGCGCTGATCGGGTTACCGAACGGGCGCGTACGGGAACCGTTTGATCAGCCATACGGACAGAGGGAATTCCACGTGTTGGATGACGACGGGAATTTGGTGTTTTTTGGGGAGGCAATAGCGGCTTAAAGTCCGACGCCGGTGCCTTGCAGAACGCCGTGTTCCATGGCGTAGCGGGTGAGGCCGGCGGTGGAGGAGATGCCCAGCTTGCGCTTGATGTTTTTGCGATGGGTTTCCACGGTGCGCACAGAGATATTGAGCTCGTTGGCCACTTCTTTGTTGGATTTGCCCTGCGCCAGTTGCAAGAGCACGGTTTGCTCGCGACTGGTGAGAGGTTCACGCGCGCCGTCCTCGGATGGCTCAAGTGAACCTTTGGCGCCGGTGCAGAGATATTTCTTGCCGCCCATCACCGCATCAATGGCGGTTTTGATTTCGTCGGTGGGCACGTCTTTGAGAACATACCCCATGGCGCCGTGGCTCAGCGCGGTGGAGATGTATTCCGGGCTGTCGTGCATCGATAAGATCAAAACCCGCAGGTCCGGGTTCATTTCCAGCAGCATTTCGGTGGCAGTAAGCCCGCCGATCTCCGGCATATTGAGGTCCATCAGCACCACATCCGGGTTCAGTGAAGGCAACTTGTCTACCGCCTCGCGGCCATTGGACAGCGTGCCGACAACAGTGATGTCGTCATAGCTTTCCAAAATGGACTCGATGCCCTCGGCCACCATGGGGTGATCGTCGACAATCATCACTTTGATGGTTGTGTCTGAGGTCATGCGCTGGCCTTTCGGGTCTTGTCGTTGCCCTCGGTTTCGGGCGTCAGGATGTGGCTTAGCGGGACTTCTGCCACAATCACCGTGCCGGAGCGAGAGGAGAAAATGCGTAGGGTGCCGTCGAGCTGCTCCACACGTTCCTGCATGTTGCGCAGGCCGAGGCCGCCACGGGCAGAAGCGTCCCGCTCTTGTGGCAAGCCTTTGCCGTTGTCGGCTATCCGCAAAGTGGCGCCCTTTTTGTGGCCGCGCACGTCAATGGAGACGGTGGTGGCCCCCGCGTGACGCTCAATGTTGGTCAAGGCTTCCTGGGCGATGCGATAGAGCGCGATCTTGGCGTCCTGATCGAGGCGGTTGCGGAACACCACAGTGTTGAAGTGGGTTTCAATGCCGGTGCGCGCTGAGAAGTCGTCGGTCAAGGCTTTGAGGGCCGGGCCGAGGCCGAGGTCATCCAACACACCGGGGCGCAAGTCGCGGGAAATGCGGCGGACTTCCTGAATGGCACCGGAGAGGTGGTCGACGCCTTTGTCCAGCGACTCCAGCCCGCGGTCGTCGCCGTTTTTGAGGCGACGTGTGGCGCTGTCGAGTGCGTAGCGCACGCCGACGAGAAGTTGAGAGATGCCGTCGTGCAATTCGCGCGCGACGCGACCGCGCTCTTCTTCTTGGGCGTCGAACACCCGTTGCGTCAGCGCTTTGAGCTTGGCGTCTGCGAGACGGCGCTCACGTACGGTGATGAAGAAACCGGAGAGAAACACCAGGGTCAGGCAAGCGACAGTGATCACCAGAATATAGAAAGAGGTGCGCTGCACGCGCTCTTCGACCTCAGCGCGGGCGGCGGCGACGCTATCCAATACGTCGTCAATGAAGATGCCTGTGCCAACCACCCACTGCCAGTCTTGCAAGCCAACCACATAGGTGACCATGCGGGCGGTTTCGAGGGTGGAGGGTTTCACCCAGTCAAAACTGTGATAGCCGCCGCCGGAGCGGGCGATTTCAATCAAAGGATCGGTGATCTCTGTGCCGTTGAGGTCGGTGAGGCCACGCCAGTTTTTGCCAATCAGGTAAGTTTGACGGGGGCTGACAAGGTTGTTGCCGTCGTAGTCAAACACAAAGAAGTAGCCATCTTGCCCGTAGAGCATGGAGGACAAGATTTGGGTTACCGCAAGCTTGGCCTCGTAATCATCTGGCGCGGCGCGGCCATAGATGTTGATAAAAGCGGTGCGGGCAATCGAGATATAGTTTTTGAGCTCCGCTTTTTTGGCTTCGATCAGTTGCGCCTCCAAAGCGCGGATTTCGCGGTCCGCCAATTGCCGGGACTGGTTGGCCACCAATACGGAAATGCCCGCTACCGCCAAAAGCAAGGGCACGGTTGCCAGCAGAAACAGCTTCTGACCGTAAGACAGTCGCAGGAGGGGCCAAATGGGTCGCATGTTCGATTCGTTACGGAAGTTTGACGGCGAATCATAGATCAGAATCATCTTCGTTACCGCTAACGACTGCGTAAACGGAAAATTAACTTTCCAAATTGGTTCGGAATTTTGGCCATTTGGTCGGTTTCTACGCGGTAGTGGGTATTTCCTCTACGTAGGGGCAGGGCTAGGCTCGCCGCACTTCAACGATCCGCTTGGAGTCTCTGGAGGGAGACCTGAGCTGAACAATATTCTGGGAGGAAGACCTACATGGATCGTCGTTCTTTTCTAAAGACGTCTGCACTCGGCGGCACCGCAGCCGCAGCCACCACTCTGGCGGCACCCGCTTACGCTTCTGGCAAGCGCACACTGACAATGGTGACATCCTGGGGCCGTGGCCTTGCAGGTGTTTTTGACGCGGCACAGCACGCGGCAGATTCCATCACCGCAATGTCTGACGGCAACCTGACCGTTGAGATCAAAGCGGCCGGCGAACTGGTTGGCGCATTTGAAGTATTTGACGCCGTGACCGCAGGTCAGGCCGACATGTACCACGCGGCTGACTACTACTTCACTGGTCAGCACCCTGCGTACCAGTACTTCACTGCAGCTCCGTTCGGCATGACCGCTCAGGAGATGATGAACTGGTATCACCACGGCGACGGCATGGCGCTGCATGATGAGCTGGGCGAAATCTTTGGCCTGAAATCCTTCCTGGCGGGTAACACCGGTGCACAGGCTGGTGGTTGGTTCTCCAAAGAGATCAACGGTCCGGAAGACTTCCAAGGTCTGAAATTCCGTATGCCTGGCATGGGCGGTCAAGCGCTCGGCAAAATGGGCGCATCCGTTCAGAACCTTCCAGGTTCCGAAGTGTACCAAGCGCTGGCGTCTGGCGCCATCGACGGTACCGAGTGGATTGGTCCTTGGGCTGATGAAAAAGCTGGTTTCCAGGAAATCACCAAGTTCTACTACACCGCAGGCTTCCACGAGCCAGGTGCTGCTCTGACACTCGCAACCAATCGCGAAGTGTTCGACAGCCTGTCTCCTGCGCACCAGAAGATCATCGAAACTGCAGCCGCAGCCACTCACCAGTGGAACCTGTCTCAGTTCCTGAACAACAACGGTGCGGCGCTGCAGCGTCTGCAAGCCGGTGGTGTGAAGGTTCTGGAATTCCCAGACAGCGTTTGGGATGCAATGGGCGCCGCGTCCAAAGAGACTCTGGACGGCTACATGGACGACGAAATCTTCGCCAAAGTCCGTGGCTCCGTAGAAGAAAGCATGAAAGCGTCTTCCGGTTGGCTGGTACGGTCCGAAGGATTCTACCGGGCACAGCGTGATCGCGTGATGGGCTAAGGCCTTGAGAAGCTGAGAAATTGGCCCCTCGGGATTTCCGGGGGGCCTTTTCAAAAAAAAGACGGGGCACGGATCGTCGCGCTGTCAAAATTCCAAAACAATAAGGGGATGAGGGGACAATGCTGGACGGTCTGGTCTGGTTCTTTTCCAACATCGGCCAAGCCTTTGTGAACGCGGGATATGCGCTCACACATCCGGGCTTGTGGCTGAGCTGGATGGGAGGCCTTGAGACCACCGAGGACAAACAATCGCTGATGCGGTTTGTTTATTACGGTGGCTCGGTCGAGTTTTTCTTTGTGGTGTTCACGCTTTTCTTGATCGTTACGGCGGTGGGAATTGCGCGACCCAATTTCATGTGGGGATGCGTGCGCGTTCTGGAAGGCTTCGCCAATTCGGTGGGCCGTTTCTTTGCGTGGGCTGGCCTGTTGATGGTGCTGCAGCAGATCGTGATCGTGTTTATGCAGCGGATCTTTACCGTGGCTGAGATCTCACTGATCTACGGCGTGGACTGGCTGACGTTTGACGTGAGCTGGTGGGCAGAAGAGCTGAAGCTTTATAACGCGATGATCGTGTGTATGTGTGCAACGTACACGTTTGTGCAGGGCGGCCACGTGCGTGTGGATCTGGTGTATTCGGCGATCAGTCACCGTGCAAAACGTGTGATCGATATGTTTGGCTCCATCTTCTTCATGATGCCGGTTGCGGTTCTGACCTGGATGTACGGCTGGTTCTTCATGTGGCGCCACCTTGTGACACCGAAAGTTTCGGCGTCCGACAAGGTTGAAATCCTGATGAAAAAGGCCCGTATCCTGAAATGGAATGTGGAGACCATCGGTTTCTCACCCAACGGCTTTAACGCTTATTTCCTCTTCAAAGTGCTTCTTGTTTGCTTTGCCGCCATGGTCTTTTTGCAGGCCATCGCGTTCTTCTATCGCTCATATCTTGAGTACAAAGAAGGCACTGGCAGCATTGGCAAATACCTCGACCGCGACACGCTGGGCGAGGGTGAAGAAGCCTATGAAGGCACACACTGATCTAAGGGGCAGAACTAATGCTATTTGGACTTGATGGGGTCGAGATCGGCCTGATTATCGTCTTTCTCTGCCTCTTCGGAGGCATTCTTTCCGGTTTCCCGGTGGCGTTTGCCATTGGTGGGGCAGGGGTTATCTCTTTCGGGATCATTGCGGCGCTCGACAGTGCCGGGATCCTGGTACACCACGCGATTGACAGCAGCTCAGCCATGTATGCTGACCTGATTGCCCAAGGCGTGAAGGCGGACACGATCTCGGTTTTCCGATACCCGGATTTGCCACGTGTGGCGGAATCTGTGTTCCCGGGCGGCTGGGAACAGGCGATGAACCGCAACATCAGCTTTGTGGTCAACCGGATGAACGAGCGTGTGCTTGCCGGTCAGTCCATCGAGACGCTGTTGGCGGTTGTGATGTTTGTTCTGATGGGCATCACGCTGGAACGTTCCAAGATTGCAAACGACCTTCTGACCACGATGGCGCGCGTCTTTGGCCCGCTGCCAGGCGGTCTGGCTGTGTCGGTTGTGGTTGTGGGTGCCTTCTTGGCGGCCTCCACTGGTATTGTGGGCGCAACGGTTGTGACCATGGGGCTGCTGTCGCTGCCAACCATGCTGAAGCACGGGTATAACCCAAAGCTGGCTACTGGTGTGATTGCGGCGTCTGGGACGCTAGGGCAGATTATTCCACCATCCATCGTGATCGTTCTACTTGGTACGTTGGCGGGCGACCTCTACTCTGCGGCACAGGAAAACCGTGCCCAGGTGGCTGGATGTTCTGATGCGCTGACCTTCCTGGGTGAACCGGCGGTTGTGTCTGTCGGGACATTGTTCCAGGCGGCTCTGATCCCCGGCATCATGCTTGCGGTGCTTTACGGTCTCTATGCCTTTGGCTACGCGATGTTTAACCCCAAAGAAGCCCCCGCGGTGGAAATGGGAGCATCCAATGGCGAAGCCATCACACGTGGCGAGGGCATGACTTGGTTCCTGGCTGTACCGGCAGGTTTGATTGCAGCTGTGATCCTTTTGGGGCAGGTCAACTTGATTGGCACTCAGGACGTCACAGTCGACAGCTTCTCGGATGCGGGTCAAACCGCGAGCCTGCGCACCAGTGTTGGAGATCAGTGTAAAGCCTCGATGATCGACTTACATGGTCAGCTTGCCTGGGATCAGGCGATTGCGGAGCAGACAGCGATTGATGAAGCCGGCGGTGTTGCGGAAGCGCGTGCGCTCAGCGATGAGGAACGTGCCGAGCTGCGTGTTGGGAAAATTGCTGCGGCGGCGCCAATTGGTTCCGGTTTGGCAATTGGCTACCTGTTGCTGGCTCTGATCCTGACAACTGCGCGGGGCGTTGCCCCAAGCGCAGACACCCGTCCATTGTTGATTGGTGGTGCAGGCATTGTGCTGGCACTGGCTGTGGATGCGATCCTGATCACGCCGGTGACCACACCGGGCTGGACGCTGATCTTCCTGGCTGTGCCTTTGGCAATGTCGCTTTATGGTGTGCGCTACGGCGCGGGTCTGCTCGGCAAAAATGAACTGCTGCGCGTGGTGTTCCCACCGCTGGTTCTGATCATTGCCGTGCTGGGCTCGATCCTCGGTGGCATCACCAACCCAACACCGGCGGCTGCGCTGGGTGCGGGTGGGGCGATCATGCTGGCGGCGTATCGTCGACTGCACGATGAAGGCCGCTCCGGCGGGATCATCATCTGGTCAACTTTTGCTGTGATCGTCATGATCCTTGTGGGCGTGAACTTTGACTTGCGTATCAACCAGGAAGTGGTCGCTACTGAGAACCTGATTGCGTTCTTTGTGGCCAAAGGCACCTACCTGTTTGCGATGTTTGGTCTGCTGTTTGGCTGCTGGGTTCTGTTCCGCGGCAAGGTGCTATCGCCAATTGTGCGAGAGACCGCGAAGGTGACCTCGATGGTGTTTACCATCCTGATCGGCTCGCAGTTGTTGAACCTTGTGGTGATCAGCTTTGGTGGAGAGCATTACATTCAGGGCTTCCTGAAATCGTTTGATAACGAGTTCAAAGTCTTCCTGATCGTGATGCTGGTGCTGTTTGTGATGGGCTTTGTGCTCGATTTCCTGGAGATCATCTACATCGTGATCCCAATTGTCGGCCCGGTCATCTACGGCGGTACCTTTGATCCGAAGTGGGTCACCATCATGATCGCAGTGAACTTGCAGACCTCGTTCCTGACACCGCCGTTTGGCTTTGCGCTCTTCTACCTCAGAGGGGTGGCGCCAAAAGAGGTCACGACCGGGCACATCTACAAGGGCATCATTCCCTTTGTGCTCATTCAGGTGCTGGGACTGGCGATCTTGTGGTACTTCCCATCGATTGTGACGATCCTGCCGGATCTGATCGGAAACTGATCACGGAGCAAGTGACAATAAGAAACGGGGGCCAAGTGGCCCCCGTTTTTCGTTTGAGGTGATGGGGGGCGAAAGGGGGATCTGAATTGTTGTCATTAAGGTTGATGTTGACAAGTCGCCCAAATCTTCGACGGATCTTAATCAACGATCCTCTAAAACCGAACCTTCCGGAATACTGCAAATAGTTGAATTGCGTGGAGAAAAAACATCCCCGGGATAGTTACGGCAATGGGCAGTCCGGTTAAATTATGGAGTTGTGCGGGTAGCCAAAAAACAAGCACGACCGAAGCGAAAACTAAATATGCTGCGCCGAGTATTGGGTTCCAACTGATCAATCGCGCCTGCCAGTCAATAGTGGAACGTAGGATATCTTCCAGAGATTTCATACATGAAATACACCTCAAACCTTGCCGTAGGTTCAAGGGGAAAGCGCTTGTTTGAGTCTCCGGTTTTCCCAAAACGGGCAGTTTCTACTAGAGCGCTAATCAAATGGGAGATTGGCACCCGCAGGCGGCGTGCCTCGATCAAGTTTGAGACCGAGGCACCGATATATATCGTTCAGTAACGTGCGGCGCGGTTGATGGCGACGGAGCCCATGACGTGGTCGGTGAGGCCCTGTTTGCGGTCTGTGGTGATCATCAGGACAATCGAGATGATTTGCAGGATGGGGAACATCACCGACACGGTGAATCCCAGCGTGTGCAGGAAGGCTGAGCCCAGATCAAACCGGCTGCCGTCTGATTGGCGCAGTTCGATGGACATCAGGCGCATGCCCCAAGTGGCGGAGCCGGTTGCGATGGTGACCACGCGGTAGGCAAACCCAAAGACAAACAGCAACGCGCCAAAGAAGAGGATGCCGGTGAAGGCGGTGAAGGGCAGCACCAGGACACACAACACAAAGATCAGCGCAGTGTCGATCAACCACGCCAGAAAGCGCTTGAAGGTCACGTCTTCGTAAAACTCGGATTGGGTGTCCGGATCGGGCAGGGCAAAGGTGCGGTGGCTCATGTCACTCTCGATTAAGTTGATACCGTTATTCTATAGAAAACGGCGCGGAAGGAGGCTCCCGCGCCGTGGCTGCTCAGATAGGGCGCGTTTAGGCGTCTTCGGTTTCGCGACGTTCGTCCGTTGCTTTGGTGGCACGTTCGTCCATGAACTCGTCAAACTCCGACTTGTCTTTGGCGGCACGCAGACGCTCCAAGAAGTCTTCGAAGTTTTTCTGCTCGTCTTCCAATCGGCGCAGGGTCTCGTCGCGGTAGCTGTCAAAGGCGCTGTTGCCGGAGGAGGCCATCACATGCATGCGACGGGAACAGCTGCGGTTGCGGGAGGATTTCTTGAACATATCTTTGCTCCAGATCATGTAGAAAAGAAGGGCCAGGCCAACAGGCCAGAAGAACACGAAGCCAAGAACCATGGCGGCAATCCAGGCACCTTTGCCTTTGCTGTCCAGCCAGGCCTCGCTCTTGCCAAACCAGCTGAGGTGCTGGGTGTCGGCGGTATGGGCGGTTGCGGCAGGGGTCATAACTGTCTCCGAGTTTGTTTTGTTGTGTCTCTGTGAGGCGGTATGTAAATCGCTTTCACATTACCAAGATTGGGAGTGCAGGGGTGTATTGCAAGGAAAAATGTGAAAGGGTTTTACATTTTGGCCTTATCTGCTTGTTACTGTTGATAAAAATAGTTTGAAATTTTGCTGGTTAGATGCTGAAATTGCAGGTCTTTGCGCCGGAAATTTGCTGTAAGTCTTCGGGGGACAGGCAAAAAACATGGTTGGGCGTGCCCGCGGCGGCCCAGATTTCCGCAAAATTGGTCAGGCGGTTGTCCATAAACGCTTGGATAGGTGAGAGGTGACCCACCGGGCTCACTCCCCCAATCGCGAAGCCGGTTTGTTTGCGGACTACTGTGGCATCGGCACGGATCAGCTGTGCCCCCAGAAGGGCTTCGGCGGCTTTGGTGTCGACTTGGCGGCCACCGGCGGTGAGAAACAGCACGACCTCGCCGGTGTCGGCCTTTTGAAACACGATGGATTTGGCGATTTGGTCCACCTCACATCCCACGGCGTCGGCGGCCATTTGCGCGGTGCGTGCCCCGTCAGTCTCCCGGATGTCGATATTCTTGCCCGCATCCTCTAACGCTGCACGCACGCGTTTCAAACTCTTGCTCATGTGGTGTCTCCTCGTCCTCGGGTTGATTTCTGCCACGGTGCGCCTCAGGGTGCCAGCATGGAAAAAACGAATGAACTGAAACAGGAATTATTGGCGCTGGAGACCCGTGTTTGGGATGCGCTGGTGTAAGGCGATGGTGACGCGGACGGGGCGTTGCTGAGTGAGGATTTTATCGGCATCTACCCGGATGGGTTTGCGGGCAAAGACGCGCATACTGGGCAGTTGGATGGCGGGGCGACTGTGGCGGAGTATCGGCTGAGTGAGGTGCAGGTGCGGGCCACCGGGGCAGATAGCGGGTTGTTGATTTACCGGGCTGATTATCTGCGGAGTGGCAAAACGGATTGGGAGATCATGTTGGTGAGCTCCTTGTGGGAGCAGCGCGACGGGGCCTGGGTGAACAGTTTCAGTCAGGACACGCCATTGACCGGGCAAGGCGTACCTTAAACGGAGCCTGCGGCAGCGCCGCCAATTGACCTTCTGGCGGCGCGGTTTCAAAGTCGCGCCATGTTGTTTGAATCACAAATCACCCGCCTGCCACGTCCGTTTGATCCTGAACTCGGGGCAGAGGCCTGTGCTGCGGTGCCGTCGTTGTCGGGGGATCTGGCCAAGCTGATTGAAGGCACGGCAGGCTCCAGCCCGTACTTGAAAAGCTTGATCCACAAGGAGGCAGACTGGGTGCCAGAGGCGTTGCAGGATGCGGACGCCGCGGTGGCCAAGTTGTTTGCCGAGCTGCGATCTGGGGCGCCAGATCAACGAGCAACAAGTTTGCGGGCGGCCAAGCGCAAGGTGGCGCTGCTGACAGCACTGGCGGATTTGGCGGGGGCGTGGTCGCTTGAGAAGGTGACCGGCACACTCACCGATTTTGCCGATTTGGCGAGCCAATTGGCGCTTGAGGCGACCATAGGCGCGGAAATCCGACGTAAGAAGCTGCCTGGAGCCACCGAAGAGGACATTTCAACTGCGGGCGGCATGGTGTCGATTGCTATGGGCAAGATGGGCGCACATGAGCTGAATTATAGCTCTGACATTGACCTGATCTGCCTGTTTGATGAAAGCCGGTTTGACGCGGATGACTACCATGACGCGCGGGCCAGTTTCATTCGCGCCACACGCAAGATGGCGGCGATGCTCAATGACATCACAGGCGATGGGTATGTGTTTCGCACCGATCTGCGACTGCGGCCTGATCCGGCAGTGACGCCGGTGTGTCTCGCGATGGAGGCGGCGGAGCGCTACTACGAGAGCCTTGGGCGCACATGGGAGCGGGCGGCCTATATCAAGGCGCGGCCCTCTGCCGGAGATTTGGCGGCCGGACAGAAATTTTTGGATACGCTTACGCCGTTTGTGTGGCGCAAACATTTGGATTTTTCTGCCATTCAGGATGCCCATGACATGCGGTTGCGCATTCGCGCGCATAAAGGGTTAGGTGGAGAGATCACGCTAGACGGCCACAATATGAAGCTGGGGCGCGGCGGCATTCGCGAGATCGAGTTTTTCACCCAGACGCGACAGCTGATTGCCGGGGGGCGTGATCCGTACTTGCGGGATCGGCATACGGTGCCGGGGCTGCGCAAGCTGGCCTCCAAAGGTTGGGTGCCGGAAGATGTGGCCGAAGCATTGTCAGATCACTATCGCTTTCATCGCGAGGTGGAGCATCGGGTGCAGATGGTGGCGGATGCGCAGACGCACCTTTTGCCTAAGAGCGAAGAGGGTTGGGGCAAGATTGCCGGATTGATGGGGCGTGACGAGGCCGACATTCGGGAAGAGCTGCATGATCGGCTGACCGAAGTGCATGAGATGACCGAAGGGTTCTTTGCGCCTGATGCCGCACCCGTTGGAGACGTCGAGATTTTCCATCAGTTTGACGATGAGGTCATAGATCGCTGGGAGAGTTATCCCGCGATGCGCAGTGTGCGGGCGGTGGAGATATTCAACCGTGTGCGGCCTGAGATATTGAGGCGCTTGGCGCTGGCCCCGAAACCAGACGAGGCACTTTTGGCTTTGGACGGGTTCTTGCGTGGCTTGCCTGCTGGAGTGCAGCTGTTCTCACTGTTTGAGGCCAATCCGCAATTGATTGACTTGCTGGTTGATGTGGTTGGCACGGCACCTGCGCTGGCACAGCATCTGTCGCGCAATTCTGGTGTGTTTGACGCGGTGATTGGCGGCAGCTTCTTCACAGACTGGCCCGGTGTGCGCGGATTGACCGAAGAGTTGCAGGAGCGGCTGGCGCGAGATGAGGATTACGAGACCAAGCTGGATGGCACGCGTCGCTGGTCCAAAGAGTGGCAGTTCCGCATTGGCGTGCATCATCTGCGGGGGCTGATTGGTGCAGAGGAAGCCGGGCGGCAGTACGCTGATTTGGCGGAGGCGGTTTTGGCAGGCCTATGGCAGCCGGTGGCTGATCACTTTGCCGCCAAACATGGGCCAATGCCTGGGCGGGGCGCGATTGTGTTGGGCATGGGCTCTCTGGGGGCGCAGAGGCTTAATGCGACGTCTGATCTGGATCTGATTGTGATCTATGATGCGGATGGCGTGGAGGCTTCTGAGGGCCGGCGGCCGTTGGCGGCGCGTCCGTATTATGCGCGGTTCACGCAGGCTTTGGTGACCGCCCTAAGTGCACCGATGTCTCAGGGGCGGCTTTATGAGGTGGACATGCGCTTGCGCCCGTCCGGCACGCAGGGACCTGTGGCCACGTCGTTGGCGTCGTTTAAGAACTATCAACGGGATGAGGCCTGGACTTGGGAGCATCTGGCGCTGACCCGCGCACGACCGGTGACCGGTGCGTCGGAACTGATGGCGGAGGTGGAAGCCTTCCGGCAAGAGGTTTTGGCAACTGAAAGAGACAAGGCGGCAATTGGCAGGGACGTGCAAGACATGCGCACTCGGATTGCGGCGGCAAAAGCGCCGGATGGGCCATGGGACGCGAAGATTGGGGCGGGGCGGCTGCAGGACATTGAGCTGTTGAGCCAGACCGGCGCGCTATTGGCAGGCTCCCCTCGTCGGACGGTCACGCAGGGATTGCAGGCTGGTGTCGCAATTGGCTGGCTTTCTGCCTCAGATGCATCAGACCTTGCCAGCACCTATCGGCTTTGCTGGCAGGTGCAACTGGCGTCCAAGCTGCTCTCGGGCAGCACCATTGCGCCTGAGATGATTGGAGAAGGCGGGCGGGCGTTTTTGTTGCGTGAAACGGGCGCGGACGATATCGATGCCGTGATGAACACTTTGACAGAAGCCACAACTCAAGCGGCTGAGATGGTCACACAGGCATTGGCGTCCGCAGGGGAGGCGTGACATGGATATTTCGCATTGTGACCCTAAGGGGTTGATTCACGAGAGTTACCGGATGGAGGGCATCGCGGCCTCTGAATGTCGGTCGATCTTTCTGGATTGGGCGCTATCGTTGCCAGACGGGGTGGACATGCGAGACGCCATTGAGGTGCTGATTGTGCATTTGAGCAGTCGATTTCCGGGCCATCCAATGACCCAAGTGCTGGAAGAAGGCAGCGTGGAAATGCGGGCTCCGAAGCGGCGCGGCGGATGGCGGTCGCGGCCTCGGGGCTGACAGTTAGAAATTGGCGAGAAACTCCAAGGCCTCTTTGATGCTGTCATGAATAAGAGTGTCGATGTCGCTGCGGTTTTCTAACAGTATTGGCAGATCGCCTTCACCGATCCAGCACCAGTGATCCACTTTGCCGTCTTCAAGTATGGGCCGAGTTAGATCGCCTTTCACAGTCACCACAAATTGGCGCTCCAACCGTTTGCCATCGGCCGCGTGCCAGCTCTTGGGGGGTAACTCGGTAAGCGTGTTGGCAAGCTCCCATCCGGTTTCCTCAAAGATTTCTCGAGCAAGCGCTTGTTCAACCGTTTCGCCGGGATCGACATGGCCTCCGGCAAGATCCCAGCAGCCGGGAAAGAGACGGCGGGTTGGACTGCGGCGTTGCACAAACACCTCACGATTTGGATTGATAATCAGGGCAGTGGCGACGGTATGGGTCATGAGAAAAAGGCCGTTTGTCGACTGAGACGAATACCTCAACTTTGAGTTAATTCCTTTGAAACGTCCACCGCTCGACGCATTCGCGCCCCATTTGGCGCGCAAATTTACATGGAGCAGCAGAGGCGAAAACCGCCCGAGGAGTTGGACATGTCGATGGGGAAAGTTATTGCAGCACTGGTACTGGCTTTGGGCGCAAGCGCTTGTGCGTCAGTAGACACCGCGAGCCGGAACGCGCCATATGACACTGTGCCAACTGACATGGCAGCGCCTGCGCCGTCTTACGCGCTTGAAAGTTTTAATGTGTCGGTGCCAACGTCGCTGAAGGTGTCCGAGGCCAATCTCTACTATCCTCCTGGTGACATCGTTTGGCGCGGTGATGCCCGCGGCAACCGGTACGAGCAGGTGAAAGCCATCTTTGACGAAAGCATCCGTTTGGGCACCCGTCCGTTGGATGGAGCGATGCCGGTGCGGGTGGAAATTGAAGTGACCCGTTTCCACGCATTGACCGAAAAGACACGTTACACCGTGGGCGGCGTGCACTCGATCGAGTTTGTCATGACCATCATTGAGCCCCAAAGTGGCGCAGTGCTGCGCGGTCCAAAACCAATCAAAGCGAGCCTTGTGGGCTATGGTGGACAGATGGCCTTTGAGGCGGAAGCCCGTGGTTTGACCCAGAAATACCGCATCACCCAGC
>NZ_CAJXIV010000025.1 GCF_913054185.1 uncultured Shimia sp. | reverse complement strand
CCACGCGCAAAGGGCGCCGGAAGGCGCGCGTCTGTTGCGATATGGGCTCTCATGGTCATGACGCAGATTTATACATGCCGTTTGGCAAATGAAAAGGGCAAAAGTTTTGGATTTGTGTTGGGGAATGAAGTGCCTCGAAGTTTGCTTCCGACTTAAGAAACAGAAAAGCCGCACCAGAGACCGCGGCTTTTAGCTAGCTAGAAATTATGGTCGTGCAGTGCACGCGGATTCAACAGTTTCCTGAACCGTTTCCCCATTCCCATTTCCCACCTTTGCAGAAGTAGTTTCCGTTAGTAACAGGAATGACGGCGCACTGAGAGTAAGTTTTTCCTCCGCTCACGCAATAATCCTTCATAACTGTCCAGTTGTTTTGCCCAACACATTTGAGCCAAACAGCTCCATCTACGAATTCAGCACCTTCCGAGTACTTCATGTCTTCGTACCAACAGGCTGCTGCGAGGTGTTTGTCAGAGCTTTCTGCGGACGCGAAAGACACAAGACAGAGTGACGATGCAAAAGCGAAATTAATCCTATTCATACTGATACCCTCTAACCCTAAAACAACCCTAGGGTATCACAACTCCGGGCGAATTGCATCGATTAAGCTGCAATTCCTTCAAAGACAAACGTTACGCCATTTAGTTCCTATGTGAATTACCAAGGGTCAACGCTCCATTACCCGTCGTTTTGGGCAGGGGCGGCTTCGGACAAGGTGCCGTTGGCCCAGTTGCCTTTGCGCTCTTCGCCGGAGGCATATTTCATGGTGCCTTCGCCCTGACGTTGGCCTCCTTTGAAGGTGCCCTCATAAATGTCGCCATTGGCATAGGTGGCTACGCCAACGCCGTCGATCTCACCACTTTTCCATTCGCCCGCGTATTTGAAACCGTCGGGCATGACAATTTCGCCGATACCGTTGCGCTGACCCAACGAGAATTGGCCGGTGTAGGTGGTGCCGTCTGCGTAAGTCGCGACGCCCATGCCGTGGCGCTGGCCGTCTTGCCATTCGCCTTCGTAGCGATAGCCGTCTGCATATGTCATCACGCCGCGACCGTGGTTTTTGGCGTTTTTGAAATCACCTTCATAGACCAAGCCATTGGCGTAGATTGCTTTGCCCACACCTTCGTTGACGCCTGCTTGCCAGTCACCTTCATAAGTGGTGCCGTCGGTGTAGGTGATTTTGCCTTGGCCATCGGCAAGCCCGTCGGCAAATTGCCCAACATAGACGGAGCCGTCGGCATAGGTGACCTGGCCGTTGCCTGCGATGTCACCATTGACCCAAGTGCCGACATAGACGTAGCCATCGCTGCCTTTGAAGGTGCCTTCACCGTGGCGTTGATCGGCTTGGAAGTTGCCCTCATAGGTGTCGCCGTTGGCGTATGTCACCATGCCTGTGCCCTGACGTTGCCCGCCCACCAACTGACCAACGTAGATGTCGCCATTGGGTTGGGTGAGGGTGCCGTCACCTTCGATTTGGCCAGCCGCCCAGGTGCCTTGGTAGATCAAGCCACCAGGCATGGTTAGTCGGCCTTGTCCAGCACGTTCGCCAGCTTTGATTTCACCGTCATAGATGGTGCCGTCGGCGTAGGTGATCTTGCCGAGGCCTTCTTTGATCCCATTGAGCCAGTCGCCTTCGTAGCGGTAGCCTGCCGGGCTGATCATCACACCTTTGCCGTGGTGGTTGGCGTTTTGGAAGCTGCCCTCGTAACGCACGCCGTTGGCGTAAGTCGCCACGCCGGTGCCGGTGATTTTGCCGTCTGCCCAATCGCCCTCATAGGTGCCGCCGTCAGTGAAAGTGATTTTGCCAAAGCCATGGGGTTTGCCTTTGGCAAAATTGCCCACATAAACCGAGCCGTTGGGGAAGCGGGCCATGCCGTCGCCGACAATCTCGCCATCGACCCAGGCGCCTTCGTATTCGTAGCCGTTGGGCAGGCGGTAGATGCCGGTGCCGTGCTGCAGCCCGTTCTTGAAGGTGCCCTCATAGACACCGCCATCGTCATATTGTTTGGTCAGAACCTGGCTGTCCTGTGCGAAGGCGGATGTGCCTGCCAACAGGATGGCTAAGGTAAGTGCCTGAGTTCTGCTCATAATTTCTAGTCCCACTGTTGCCCCATCGGAGCATCCCCATCACCTTGCGGTGTTTTGTTTGATTTTAGGGCAAGGGTTTCTTTGGAGCAAACGGTTTTGCACGTTTGACCTGTTTTGGCGGGTTTGAACGGCTTGGGGGTAGTGGTTTGCGCTTTTCCTTGGCGCTGTGTCTGCTACATCTTTGCGCAAGTAACGCGGTGCGGGAAGAGATTTGATGGCTGATACATTCCGTTTGACACTGGTGCAGGCCAATCCGGTGATGGGGGATCTGGCGGGCAACGCCAACAAGGTGCGTGAGGTCTGGGCCGAGGCCAAGGCGGCGGGTTCCGATATGGCCGCTTTCCCAGAGATGTTCATTGTGGGCTACAACGCGCAGGACTTGGTGTTGAAGCCGGCCTTACAGGCAGCGGCGTTGGCAGAGATTGAGCAACTGGCGGTGGATTGCGCGGATGGGCCGGTTGTGGCCGTGGGTGGTCCGCTGGTGCGGGACGGCGCGCTGTACAACGCGTATTTCATCCTGAAGGGCGGCAAGATTGCGCACACGCAGCTGAAGCACCATTTACCAAATTACACGGTGTTTGACGAAGAGCGTCTGTTTGCGCATGGGCCGATGGGGGGGCCGTATGATGTGAACGGGGTGCGGGTTGGCTCGCCAATCTGTGAAGATGCCTGGTTTGAGGATGTGCCGGAGACCATGGAGGAGACCGGTGCGGAGATCCTCGTGGTGCCCAATGGCTCGCCGTATTTTCGCGACAAGTTTGATCGCCGCATGAACCATATGGTGGCGCGGGTGATCGAGACCGAACTGCCGCTGGTGTATCTCAACATGGTGGGTGGTCAGGACGATCAGGTGTTTGATGGCGGCTCTTTTGTGCTGAACCCCGGTGGGCAGTTGGCGATGCAATTGCCGGTGTTTGATGAGGCCGTGGCGCATGTGGAGTTTGAGCGCACCGCGGCTGGTTGGCGCTGTAAAGATGGCCCAAAGGCGCTGCTGCCTGCGGGGGAAGAGCAGGACTATCGCGTCTGTGTCGAAGCGCTGCGCGACTATATGGGCAAGACCGGGTTTAAGAAGGTGTTGCTGGGGCTGTCTGGTGGCATTGATAGCGCGTTGGTGGCGACGATTGCGGTCGATGCGCTGGGGCCGGAAAACGTGCGTTGTGTGATGTTGCCGTCTGAATATACCTCGCAGGAGTCGCTGGATGACGCTGAGGACATCGCGAAGCGGTTGGGTGTTCATTACGATTATGTGCCAATTGCCGAAGGCCGTGCCGCGATCACCAACACGCTGGCGCCGTTGTTTGAGGGTACTGAGCCGGGACTGACCGAGGAGAACATTCAGAGCCGCCTGCGCGGGCTGCTGTTGATGGCGCTGTCCAACAAGTTTGGCGAGATGCTGCTGACCACAGGTAATAAATCCGAGGTCGCGGTGGGCTATGCCACGATCTATGGCGACATGGCGGGCGGGTATAACCCCATCAAAGATATGTACAAAACCCGCGTGTTTGAGACCTCGCGCTGGCGCAACAACGTGCATCGCGACTGGATGAATGGGCCGGAGAGCGAAGTCATCCCGGTGAATATCATCGACAAGCCGCCCTCCGCCGAGCTGCGCCCGGATCAGAAAGATGAGGACAGCCTGCCGCCGTATGATGTGCTGGATGCGATCCTGTTCATGTTGGTGGATGAGGATAAGTCTGTCGCGGACTGTGTTGCCGCTGGCTATGATCGGGAGACGGTGAAGCGCGTGGAGCATCTGGTGTATATCAGCGAATACAAACGCTTTCAGTCGGCGCCGGGGGCGCGGTTGAGCAAAAAGGCGTTTTGGCTGGATCGGCGCTATCCAATTGTGAACCGATTCCGCGATCCAAGCTGAGCGGCAGCACTAACGTAGAATTATCAGGGGCTTGAACATGATTGAGCGCAAACACACGGGCACACGGATGTCCAAAATCGTCATCCACAATCAGGTGGCGTACCTGTGTGGCCAAGTTGGTGCGGGGGACACGGTTGCGGAGCAGACTCGGGATTGCCTGTCTCGCGTGGATACTTTGCTGGAAGAGGCAGGGTCGGATCGTGAGCATATCCTGCAATCCATCGTGTGGCTGTCTGATATGGCCGATTTTGCCGAGATGAATGCGGTTTGGGATGACTGGGTGCCGGAAGGCCACGCGCCTGCGCGGGCCTGTGGCGAGGCGAAGCTGGCGCGCGATGTGCTGAAGGTTGAGGTGATTGTAACGGCGGCTGTGAAAGCGGGCTGAGGGGGCGTTGATGGGTATGGGGAACGATTTTCTAACAAATCGTGTCCAGCGGCGGACAGCTGATTAGAGCCCATACCTCCAAAATGTTGTGAAGCGACGAAAGTCTGCTTATTTGCGGTGAAGCCTTCTGAGCGTGCGTTTTAGTAGGCCGTCACTTGCTCCTTCTTCTTTTGCTTCTTGAGCAAGGCGTTCCCAGTTTTCCGTATCGCCCGGTAGGCGTTTTGATTTTTCGATTTCACGCCCTTCCTCATCGTAATTCGAAAAGCGTCGAGGAATTTCATCCTCCAAAAAATCCAAAAGTGAAGTCCAACGTGCTCCGATCATGTCGAGCCTAGCGTTGTACAACTCCACCTCGCCGGTCGAAGCCAGATAAAGATGCCCTTGAGACGACCACTCGCCATTGATTGCGCCAAAACCCAGATGCCCTTCCGGGATATAGTCGGGACGTTCAACCGCATTCTGATACCTAATGCTTATTGGTTGCCCGATCCCAACCCCTGATCTATCGACTGATCCACCAATCCCGCCGAGCAACGAGACGCCTAGAACCCTTGCTCCATTCATGTGGCGAAGAAGGTCTTTATACGTCTCGGGTATGTACCGCTCGGCTTCATTTTCAGCGTCGCGTATTCCGATGTCATCCAAGCCGGCATAACGTGTGCAAAGGTATGCGTAGCGAGCGACGTGGGGCACATGTCCGGTTTCATACGCACCATTTTCACCTTCAACCGAGCCGAGTGGATCGTAGCGCTCTCGCAGTTGCTCATCGAGCCGTTTGAGCGTTTCGGAAACAGATTTCGTCATTAGGCGGTCTCGCGATTTTTCCAATCTAAGCGTTTCTAACACCCATAGTTGTGTCGTCAACGCTGCCGCTGACTGCCGCGTGTGTACCGCAATCGGACATTCAGGGAGCATCGGGAAACGGACGCATTGTCCCGCAATGCTACCGTGTGTTCTCAGGGTGCCTTGTTGTCGTGCTCTAAAAATAGCGGCGCGTCCCGTTTTGGCACGCGCCGTTTTCTGTTGGCGACCTAGCCGCGGGCTTTGATGACCTGCAGCAGCGGCATCAGCGAGGCCATGTCGGGGCCGTTTTTCTGACCTGTGAGGGCTTTGCGCAGCGGCATGAAGAGGCCGCGGCCTTTGCGACCGGTGGCTTCTTTCACCGCAGCCGTCCAGGTGGACCATGTGTCGTCGTCAAACGGGCCTTCGGGCAGGAGCTTCATGGCCTCGGCGATGAACTCTTTGTCCTCGTCGTCGATCTCCGGCTCAGCACCATTGGTGTAAAGGTCCCACCATTTGCCCAGATCGTTGAGCGTGGTGATGTTGTCACGGGTGACGTTCCAGAAACGCTCTGCTTTGTCGGCAGGCACGCCGACAGCGGCGATGGCGTCTGCCACGTCTGCGAGTGGCTTTTCGTGCAGCACTTTGGCGGTGAGCGGGTAGAGGTCTTCGACGTCGAATTTTGTCGGCGCGGCGCCAAATTTGGTGATGTCGAACCCTTCGGCAATCTCTTCGAGGTTGGCGCGCAGTTCCATTGGGTCGGAGCTGCCCAGACGGGCCATCAGGCTTAAGAGCGCCATTGGCTGCACACCGGCTTCGCGCAGGTCGCGCAGGGCCAGGGTGCCGAGGCGTTTGGAGAGCGCTTCGCCCTGTGGGCCGGTCAGCAGCGAGTGGTGCGCAAAGTTTGGCACCGCGCCGCCAAGGGCTTCGATGATCTGAATTTGCGTGGCGGTGTTGGTGACATGGTCAGAGCCGCGCACCACATCGGTGATGCCGTAGTCGATGTCGTCGCACACAGAGGCCAGCGTGTAGAGGAACTGGCCATCGGCGCGGATCAGCACCGGGTCAGATACAGAGGCCGCGTCAATCGAGCGGTTGCCCAATATTCCGTCGGTCCATTCGATGCGCTCTTGATCCAGCTTAAAGCGCCAGTGGCCGTTGCCGCGCTCTTCGCGCAGTTTGGCTTTCTCATCATCCGACAGGTTCAGACCCGCGCGGTCGTAAACCGGTGGTTTGCCCATGTTGAGCTGTTTCTTACGCTTCAGGTCCAGCTCGGTTGGGGTCTCAAAGCACTCATAAAACCGGCCCATGTCGCGCAGTTTCTGCGCTGCGTCTTCATAACGCTCCAGACGTGAGGACTGGGTCTCGATGCGGTCCCAGGTCAGGCCAAGCCATTCGAGATCCTGTTGAATGGCGGCGACATATTCCTGTTTGCTGCGCTCTGGATCGGTGTCGTCAATGCGCAGCACAAAGGTGCCGCCAGCCTTGCGGGCGATCAGATAGTTCATCAGCGCGGTGCGCAGGTTGCCAACGTGGATGTAGCCAGTGGGCGAAGGGGCAAAACGGGTGGTCGTCATGGGAATCTCCTGTTGCGTGTCCCAATTCCATACCTTGGGCGATTTGTCCAGAAATGTGGCGCTTAGCTTGCGTGAACCGGCCATTTGGCATTGAGGTCAGTCAGGCCGGTTTGGATGAGCTCTTCGAGCACAGTCAAGTCGATGTCTGCGAGTTTGTTGACATAGAGGCAGGATTTGCCAAGCTTGTGTTTGCCGAGGCGGGAGAGGATGGCGCTGTAGTCTTGATAACCGGGCATGATGTAGAGCACGAGATTGGCTTTGCGCGGGCTAAACCCTGTGGCGAGGAATGTGCCTTCGCGGCCGCTGTCGTAGCGGAAGTGGTATTGGCCAAAGCCAATGATTGACGGTCCCCACATGACAGGGGGATAGCCGGAGACGCTTTCAAACAAGTCGAGCAAGGCGGTTGCGTCGGATTGGCGGCGGGCAGGGGTTACGGTTTGTAGGAAGTCGCGTGGGGCGATATCTGTTGGGGCAGTTTTGTTGGTGCTCATGTAGGGTTCCAGCGAAAGAGGCGAAGATCAGCGTGACGATCTGATGCAGGACTGTAAGCCGTACATATCAGATATCGAGTGTCGCTTCAGCTTAGAGTGAGCCGGGCAGCGGTGTGATGAGGCGCGCGTTTGGACCGTTTTGTCATTGACCAGTGCGCGCAGAGCTGTGTCCGTCAAAGATAAAGCACGGAGGCAACGAGGAAGAAGATCAGCACGCCAAACACATCGTTGGTGGTGGTGATGAAGATGCCTGTTGCCACGGCAGGGTCGAGTCGTAAGGACTTTAAAACAAACGGAATTACCGCGCCAATTGTGCCGGCGATGGTGGTCACCAATGTGAGAGCAAAAAGCGCTGTGAGGGCCAAATAGACCGGGGCGTGTAGCGGGATGACTTGGCTGACCAGCAGGACCATGAGGGCTGTGATACTGCCAATGGAGAGGCCATTGAGCATTGCGCCAAAAAGCTCGCGCAGAATACGTCCACCAAAGTCGCCGCGCCAGTTCACGCCGGAAGTGAGCGACTGTACCGAGACGGTGGAGGCCTGAATGCCAGCGTTGCCTGCGGTGGCCATGACCACGGGAATAAAGCTGGCAAGTACGGCGGCTTGCGCCAGCGCGTCCTCAAAGGAGCCAATCACACCTGCAGCAAAGCCAGCGCCACCAAGGCCGCCCAATAGCCAAGGCAGGCGGCGGCGCAGGATGGTGAAAGGGCTGTCAAATTGTGTGGTGGCGGGCGAGACCGAGCCCATGCGCAACATGTCTTCTTCGGCCTCTTCGCGGGTAATTTCGCCAAGCTCTCGCGGGGAAATGCCGCCAACCAACTTACCAGACGTGTCGACCACGCCGATGGCATGCAGGTTTTTGGCGCGGGCCATGGACAACACGTCTTCGCGGTCCCAATCGGCGCTGACCAAAAGCAGTTCTGGGTGCAGGATGTCGCGTAGGATTATCGCGTCGGAGGCGGCGAGCACTTCTCGGAAGCGTAGAAAACCAAGCGGTTTGCGGGTGGCGTCCACCACAAACATCATGTCGATTTTGCCCAGGTTTTGGCTGCGGGCGCGAATGTCTTGGGTCAGCTGTGCAACGGTCCAATCGGCTGGGGCCATCAAGACACTTAGGCGCATGACGGTGGCGGCACTGTCGTCACGGGCTTGCAGCACAGTGGCGATTGTCTCGGCCTCAGGGTGGGCAGCAACCAGTTGTGCGGCAAAGCTGCGCGGCAGCTCGAGAAGGGTGTCGACCGCTTCGTCCACGTCCATCATGGCGATGATGTTGGAGAAGGTAGTGAATGCAGTTTCTGAGAACAACACCGCGCGCAGGTCTGGATCAAGTTCGGCCATAACCTTGAGGCCCAGAGCGTCTGGGATCCAGTCAAACATCACCCGTGCGTGGGCAGGGCGTAAGTGGGTGAGCGCAGCCATTGTGTCAGCTGCGGGCCAGTCTTGGAGGGCTTCGAGCAAGGCCGCTTTTGCATCAGCTGCGATCCAGTGATCGAGCTGTTTTAGCAGCTTGCGGTTGGCCTGTTTGCCGTCCTCTGTGTGGTCGTCGTGCCAGATCAAAGAGGGCATGGCAGCGGGCCTTTTAGCTGGTGAATTTTGCGTCCAGAGTGGTGAGGTGCTGATCCACCAGAGCGGTTTCGTCTTTGGTCAGTACGCGGTGGCGAGGGTATTGCGGATCCGCACGGTCATGCAGGATCGGGGCATCCCAACCTGTTGTGGTGGCGAAAAAATCCGCCACGCCTTGTTCGCCGAACTGTTGCAAATAGCCTTGCACAACCACGTCCAGATAGCTGAGCAGGATTGGAAGGCGCGTTTCGGCGGAAACACCGATGTCGCGGCGCATGGTGTAGACGGCGATTTCAATGGGATCGGTGATCGGATGGGTGACATTGGCAGTGCTGAGCACGCGGGTGTAGGCAAATTCGCGGGCATCCAATGCGTCCCAATCATCGCCGGGAACATGGGCGATGAGGCCGTCAATGACGCAGGAATTGTCAGGAACCGCGGTCAGGAAAGCGATGGGTCGCAAGCTGGTATGACACCATTGACGCCGCCAGCCGTTCAGGCGGGCCGGGTGTGCATTCTCATACGAATGCGTGCTGTGGTTCACGAGGCTGCCATAGCCAAAGAAGTAAGAGGTGGTCATGCTTCCTCCCTACACGGGTGTTGATCCATGTCAATGCTATGCGTTGGCCGCTCTGGCACAAGGCGGCCACCCATCTGACCGTTGGGACGGACTGAGAGGAAGACCATGCGGATTACCAAACGGACGAACATCGCCATTCGTGTGCTGATGTTTTGCACAGCGCATCGTGGCCGCTTGGTGACCAAGCACGAGATTGCCGGCGTGTGTAATGCGTCGGAAAACCATCTGGCGCAGGTCATTCATCAGTTGGCGCTAATGGGTGTTTTGAGCACGCAACGTGGGCGTAACGGTGGGTTGGAGTTGGCACGGGAGCCAAAAGACATTGAAATTGGCGAGATTTTTCGCGCCATGGAAGCGTCGGTGCCGTTGGCAGAGTGTTTTGCCGATGTGGACAATTCCTGCCCACTGGTGGGGGCCTGTCGTCTAAAGGATGCGTTGAGTGAAGCCGCGGAGGCGTTTTATGCGCGGTTGGATAGGGTGACTCTGGACGCACTGGTGTGTGGCAACACCGCGTTGTTGGGCATTTTGGCGCCCGAACCCTGTGGGGCGACCGCTGGCTGAAGCGGTTACCGCCCGGTTTAGTGGCGGAAGTCGATGCCCGCGAGAACAAAACCGGCTGCGATAATTAAGGCCCAGAAAGCTATTGCGACAAAGGCCATCCAACGTCCCTTCAATCGAGAGGGCCATCGCAGTGCGCCAAAAAATAACGTTGCAAGAATTGCCGCCGCCAGTACGACCAGTGTGCGTTCGAGGTCTGCCCCAGACGGCAGGAAGGTGAGATCCGGCAGGTTGAAGCCCAGATCATAGCGCAATTCCCAAAGAGCTAAAAAGGCCAAGAGGCTTGTCAGTAGAACCACAATTGGTCCCTCAACTTTCCGGCCACGCCAGAGCTGTACACCGGCGGCAAAGGACAGGAGACCGCCGATGAGAGGGCCAACAAAAATTATCAGGGCAAGCGCAAGCATCGGTTGTGTTCCTATTGTGATGGCATCTTCCTAAGAGGAAAATTGGGGGAAGCCAATGCAGTTGGGCTATCGGAGATTTCTGGGGAAAGCGGTCTGATCATAAGTATGGCTGAAGATGCGTAGCAGCCCCATGGTGGCAATGCGGGACAGTTTGGCCCTTTGTTGATTTGCCAATGGTTGTCGGGGGCGGAAGTATAGCGTGATAAGCATCACTTATCGCGCAATAACTCGGCGCAACATAGAGGCTTGTCAGAGATTGTTCTGCATACTACGGTGCACACCAAGGTGAATCGGGAGAACTGGACGATCCAGTGCCGAAGGAGCAACCGCCCCGGAAACTCTCAGGCCACAGGGACCGACCACCTAAGGAAACACACTCTGGAGAGTGGTGTTCGTCAGGACACCCGCCGAAGGGATAACGATCTCAGGCAATCGGACAGAGGGGGCATCGCACGCGCAGAAGAGTTGCGCGAAAATGGGATGCCGGATGTGACCTCCAGAACATGGACACGCCCGGAAGGAGAAGGGCGAAGTCTATGGGAGAGTTGAAGCGTACACCGCTTTATGATCTGCATGTTGAGCTTGGTGCCAAAATGGTTGGTTTTGCGGGCTATGATATGCCCGTTCAGTACCCGCTTGGCGTTATGAAAGAACACCTGCACTGTCGTGCGGCAGCTGGTCTGTTTGACGTAAGTCACATGGGGCAGGTTGCCTTGCGGGCCGAAAGCTATGAGGCGGCGGCCAAAGCGTTTGAAGCGCTGGTGCCGCAGGATGTGATGGGCCTTGGCGTTGCGCGTCAGCGGTACGGGTTTTTCACCAATGACGCAGGCGGGATCGAAGACGATTTGATGTTTGCCAACCGTGGCGATCACCTGTTTGTGGTTGTGAACGCGGCCTGCAAAGAAGCCGACATCGCGCGCATGGTCGCGGCATTGACGCCGGATGTTACGGTGGAAGAGATCACGGATCGCGCTTTGGTGGCGCTGCAAGGTCCGGCGGCTGAGACGGCGCTGGCGCGGCTCAATCCCTCTGTAGCTGATATGGCGTTTATGGACTTCACCGAAGTTGAACTGGATGGTGTGGCCTGTTGGGTCAGTCGTTCGGGCTACACTGGTGAAGATGGATATGAGATTTCCATACCCGAAGCAGATGCGGCAGGGATTTGTCGCAAGCTGTTGGAGATGGAAGAGGTAGAAGGCATTGGCCTTGGCGCACGCGATAGCCTGCGTTTGGAAGGCGGACTTTGCCTGTATGGCAATGACATCAGCACCGATACTTCCCCAATTGAAGCGGCACTGACCTGGGCGATCCAGAAAGTGCGCCGCGCTGATGGCGACCGCGCAGGTGGTTTCCCCGGTGCGGACCGTATTTTTGGCGATCTGGCAGAAGGTGTGGCGCGCAAGCGTGTGGGCTTGGCCC
The DNA here is from genome assembly GCF_913054185.1 of uncultured Shimia sp. Classification (GTDB taxonomy): domain Bacteria; phylum Pseudomonadota; class Alphaproteobacteria; order Rhodobacterales; family Rhodobacteraceae; genus Shimia. Next base: position 31,387 of record NZ_CAJXIV010000025.1, on the reverse strand, counting down.
CGACTGGTCGCGCGCCAATGCGAGCCGGCACGCAGTTGTTTGCGGCGGCTGAAGGTGGTGAACCCATTGGTGAAGTGACCTCGGGCGGCTTTGGTCCGACCTATGAAGGTCCGGTGGCTATGGGGTACGTTGGCAAGGCGCAAGCCGTTGTCGGAACAGAAATTTTTGGTGAAGTGCGTGGCAAACGCATGCCGGTGACCGTGGCGAAGATGCCGTTGGTACCTGCCAATTTCAAGCGTTGAGCAACAGGAGAGCAAGCAATGAAATTTACCGAAGAGCACGAATGGCTGCGGGTTGAAGGCGACGTTGTGGTGGTAGGCATCACCGAACACGCCAGCGAGCAATTGGGTGACGTAGTGTTTATTGAGCTGCCAGAAGCGGGCACCGAAGTCACCAAAGACGAAGAAGTCTGTGTGATTGAATCCGTGAAAGCCGCGTCTGACGTTCTGGCACCATTGGATGGTGAGATTGTTGAAGTGAACTCGCCACTGGTCGATGAACCGGGCAAGGTCAATGATGATCCAATGGAGGGCGCTTGGTTCTTCAAGATCAAGCCATCTGATCTGTCTCAAATGGACGACTACATGGACGAAAACGCCTACAAAGACTTCATTGGGTAAGCGCTGATGCGCGTGCGGATCGGATGATGCCGATCCGCGTTCCCTATGATCTTCAGGAAACATGATTGGGTCGGCTTTTCTGGCTGGACCGCAGTCTGACTTTTTCTTCGCCGCACCTGTTGCCGCGGATTGTTGAGGAGATGAAGATGACCTTCAAACCCACCGACTATCTACCTTATGATTTTGCCAACCGCCGTCACATCGGCCCGTCTCCTGAAGAGATGGACGCGATGCTTGAGGTGATTGGTGCTGACAGCCTTGACGCGCTGGTCGAGGACACGATGCCGGAGAGCATCCGCCAGAAAGCGCCTTTGGAATTTGGCCGCCCGATGTCGGAGCGCGAAGTGCTGCGTCACATGCGGGAAATTGCTGAAAAAAACGACGTGCTGACCAGCCTGATTGGGCAGGGCTACTATGGCACGGTGACGCCACCAGCCATCCAGCGTAACATTCTGGAAAACCCAGCCTGGTACACGGCGTATACGCCGTATCAGCCGGAGATTTCGCAAGGCCGTCTTGAGGCGTTGTTGAACTATCAGACTATGGTCAGCGATCTGACGGGTCTGGAAGTGGCCAACGCCTCGTTGCTGGATGAATCCACCGCCTGTGCCGAAGCGATGACCATGGCGCAGCGTGTTTCTAAGTCGAAAGTCAAAGCCTTCTTTGTGGATGAAAACTGTCATCCCCAGAACATCGGCGTGATGAAAACCCGCGCCGCGCCGCTGGGCATTGAAGTGATTGTCGGCAATCCGGATGATCTTGAGGCCGACAAAGTCTTTGGCGCGATCTTCCAATACCCCGGCACCCATGGTCATGTCCGTGATTTCACTGCTGAAATCGAAGCGCTGCACGCCAACAAAGCGATTGGTGTTGTGGTGGCAGATCCGCTGGCGCTGACGCTTTTGAAAGAGCCGGGCGCGATGGGCGCAGATATTGCCGTGGGCAGCACGCAGCGCTTTGGCGTGCCGGTTGGTTACGGTGGTCCACACGCGGCCTATATGAGCTGTAAAGACGCCTACAAACGTTCGATGCCGGGTCGGATTATTGGTGTGTCAATTGATGCGCAGGGCAACCGTGCGTATCGCCTGTCACTGCAAACCCGCGAACAGCACATCCGTCGTGAGAAAGCCAACTCCAACGTTTGTACTGCACAGGCGCTGCTGGCGGTGATGGCATCGATGTATGCCGTGTTCCACGGACCGCAAGGATTGCAGGCGATTGCACAGCGTATCCACCGCAAGACCGCCCGTCTGGCAAAAGGTCTGGAAGATGCCGGCTTTACGGTGGATCCGGGTGTGTTCTTTGACACCATCACTGTCGACGTAGGTCTGTTGCAGCGCGGTGTTCTGCAGCACGCGGTGCAAGAAGGCATCAACCTGCGCAAGGTTGGCAAAACCAAGGTTGGCATTTCGCTGGATGAGACTGCACGGTCGCAGACCATCGAAGCGGTCTGGCGTGCCTTTGGCATTGTGCAGGAAGACGAAGATTATACTCCAGAGTACCGCTTGCCGGAAAAACTGCTGCGTGAAACCAGCTATCTGGATCACCCAATTTTCCACATGAACCGGGCAGAAACCGAGATGATGCGCTATATGCGTCGTCTGGCGGATCGCGATCTTGCGCTGGACCGCGCGATGATCCCGCTGGGCTCCTGCACCATGAAACTCAACGCGGCTGTTGAGATGATGCCAGTGAGCTGGGAAGAGTTCTCCAACATGCACCCGTTTGCACCCAAAGATCAGGTTGCAGGCTACACACACATGATCGACGATCTGAGCGACAAGCTGTGCCAGATCACCGGGTATGATGCGATTTCCATGCAGTCCAACTCCGGTGCACAGGGTGAATACGCCGGTCTGTTGACCATCGCGGCCTATCACCGATCACAAGGCGAAGGCCATCGCAATGTGTGTCTGATCCCGATGAGTGCACATGGCACCAACCCGGCGTCGGCACAGATGGTGGGTTGGAAAGTGGTTGCTGTGAAAACCGCAGAAAACGGTGACATTGATGTGGAAGACTTCCGCGCCAAAGCTGAGAAACACGCCGAAAACCTTGCAGCCTGTATGATCACCTACCCCTCCACACATGGTGTATTTGAGGACACGGTGCACGAGATCTGTGGCATCACCCACGAGTTTGGGGGGCAGGTCTATATTGATGGTGCCAACCTGAACGCGATGGTGGGTTTGTCTCGTCCCGGCGATCTTGGCGGTGACGTGAGCCACTTGAACCTGCACAAAACCTTCTGCATTCCGCATGGCGGTGGTGGCCCCGGCATGGGGCCCATTGGTGTGAAATCTCATCTGACGCAACACCTTCCAGGCCATCCGGAAACCGGCGGTCAGGAAGGGCCGGTTTCGGCGGCGCCGTTTGGCTCACCCTCGATCCTGCCGATCAGCTGGGCTTACGTGCTGCTGATGGGGGGCGAAGGTCTGACCCAGGCAACCCGTGTGGCGATCTTAAACGGTAACTACATTGCCAAGCGGCTCGAAGGGGCGTTTGACATCTTGTACAAAGGCCCAACCGGCCGCGTGGCGCATGAGTGTATCATCGACACCCGTCCGTTTGCCGACAGTGCTGGTGTGACCGTGGATGACATTGCCAAGCGTCTGGTGGACAGCGGCTTCCACGCGCCCACCATGAGCTGGCCTGTGGCTGGTACATTGATGGTTGAGCCCACGGAGTCCGAGAACAAGGCGGAGCTGGATCGTTTCTGTGATGCGATGCTGTCCATTCGTGAGGAAATTCGCGACATCGAAGAAGGCCGGATTGATGCGGAGAACAACCCGCTGAAACACGCGCCGCATACGATGGAAGACCTCGTGAAAGATTGGGATCGTCCCTACACGCGTGAACAGGGTTGCTTCCCTCCGGGTGCGTTCCGTGTGGACAAGTATTGGCCGCCAGTGAACCGAGTGGACAATGCCTATGGCGACCGCAACTTGGTCTGTATCTGTCCGCCCATGGACGATTACGCAGACGCAGCGGAGTAAATCTCGGGTTTGGGTGAGGGGGCCAGCCCCTCGCTTGCCAAGGCAAGCGCACCCCCGAGATATTTGAAGAATGAAAAAGCCGGGTTTGCTCCCGGCTTTTTCTGTTTTGCGGATCAGTCGCGGGCGCGCAGGATTTGTGCGGGGCGATTGGCCAAGGAAGGCAGCGCAAAGACCATTCCGGCCAACAGATTGGCCAGGATGCCAGCGGAAAGGATCAACAGAGCATTGGGCCAGATTACATAAAAATCGCTCTCCATGACAAAGGTCATCACAGCCCAGCCACCGGTGAGGCCGACGGCAAGCGCGACCGTACCAGCCGCCGCCCCAAGGAGAGCGGCGCGCCAGGCAAAGCTCCGCAGCACTTGCGCACGGGTGGCGCCGAGGGTTTTGAGGATCGCCGCCTCATAGGTGCGGGCGGCTTGGCCCGCTGCCGCAGCGCCAAAGATCACCAAGAGGCCGGTGAGCAGGATGGTCGACGCGCCATAGGTGGTGGCGTTGGCGAGCTGTGCGACGAGGCTGGAGACCTGTTCAGCGGCGTCACGCACGTGGATGGCTGTCACGTTGGGGTATTGCTCAGAGACGTCTTTGAGCAGGGTCGCCTCGCTGTCAGCTTCCGCATAGACCGTGGCGATGAAGCTGTGCGGGGCCCCGGAAAGCGCCGCCTCGTTCAAGACAATCACAAAACCCATTCCGGCGGAGGAGAAATCCACCTCGCGGAAGCTGGTGACGGAGCCGGTGATGTCGCGGCCCAGAATGTTGATGGTCAGGCTGTCGCCCAGCTTCAGGCCCATTTCCAGGGCTTCCTCTTCAGCAAAGCTGATCTGAGGATCGCCGGTGTGGTCCGGATCCCACCAAGTGCCTGCGGTGAGCTTGGTGTCTTCTGGCATTTGGCCTACGTAGGTCACACCGCGGTCGCCGCGAATGACCCAATGATCCCCCGCGACTTCTTTGGCGGGTTGATCATTGATGCGGGTGACCACGCCGCGCAGCATGGGGGCGGTTTCCACATTGTGAATGGTTGGGGTGGCGTCCCAATCCGATTGCAAGGCTGGCATTTGGTCGCGTTGGATGTCGACAAAGAAAAACGATGGCGCAACGTCGGGCAGATCGCGGGCAATGGCGTTGCGCAGGTTGCCGTCAACTTGGCCAACAGTGGCGAGCACGCTAAGGCCTAGGCCAAGAGATAACACTACGGGCGTGGTCGCGTCGCCAGCCCGGCCGAGGGATTGCACGGCCCAGCGGAGTTCGGGGCGGCTGCGCAGGCGGGTGGCAAGACGGCGCAGGAGGGCGCGTAGGCCGGTGGCGGCGAAAGTGAGCGCGACCATGGCTATGACCACACCAGCTGCAAACCAGAGTGTGAGGCGGGCGGAGCCGGAGAGCCAGCTGGCGAGGCCGAGGAGCAATGCTATCAGCAGACCGACGGCAAAGATGTAGCGCGCGGCGGGTAGATTTCGGCTTTCGCCAAGTTGATCGCGAAAGAGTGCGCTTGGGCGGACGTTTTCGACGCGCGCCAGCGGCCATAGGGTGAAGATGGCGGCGGCGAGTGCGCCATAGAGCGCGGCTTCGATCAGTGGGATCGGGTAGAGGCTAAAATTCGCGGGGAAAGGCAGCACGGATTCTATCAGTGGGCCAAGTAAAATGGGCAGGAGTGCGCCGAGGGCGAGGCCAAGAGATATACCGACAAGAGAGACAAAACCGATTTGTAGGAAGTAGCTGAGGAATATGGTGCTGCGATCTGCGCCAAGACTGCGCAGTGTGGCGATGGTTTCAGTCTTGCGCGAAAGGTAGGCGCGAATGGCGGTGGAGATGCCCACGCCACCCACGGCAAGGCCTGCGAGGCCGACAAGGATCAGGAAGGCGCCGAAGCGTTCGACAAAACGGGTGATACCCGGCGCGCCGTTGCGGCTGTCGCGCCAGCGCAGGCCGGTGCTTTCAAATTTGGCACGGGCGTCAGCTTCAAGCGCGGCCAGATCGGGGGATGGTGGCAGGTCGAGACGGTAGTGGCTTGTGAACAACGTACCGGCAGAAAGAAGACCGCTGCCTGCAAGATCAACGGTGCGTACAAAAGCGCGGGGGGCAAAGTTGAAGCCGCCAGCGGTGTCGGGTTCGCGATCCAGTCGGGCAGTGAGGATGAATTCTTGGGTGCCAAGCTGGAAGGTGTCGCCGACTTCAAGAGAGAGACGGTCTGCGAGCAACCCGTGTAGCACGGCGCCAGGAAGGGTGTCTGATCCGGCTAGGGCGTCTGTCCAAGAAATGTGAGGTGTAATCTCAACAGCACCAACAAGCGGGTAGGCGTCATCGACGGCTTTGACCTGGGCCAATGCGCGTTCGGTGCCGTCCTCGCGGGGAACCACCACCATGGAGCGGAAATCGATTATTTCGGACGTGGCGTCGGTATTTTTGTCCATCCATGCCAGTTCTGCGTCGGTGGCGCGGCGGTAGGTGAAACTCATTTCGGCGTCACCGCCCAGAAGCGTGGCACCCTCGGAAGTAAGGCCGGTTTGGATGGCGCTGCGCACGGAACCGATGGCAGCGATGGTGGCCACGCCGAGGATCAGACAGGCAAGGAAAACGGTGAAGCCGCGCAACCCGCCTCGGATTTCACGGCGAGCAATGCGCGTTGCGGCGGAGAGGCTCATGCAGAGGCCTCGACCGACGCAAGAGGTGTTTCAATGCGACCGTCACGAAGGCGGACAACCCGTTCACAGCGTTTTGCAAGCGCATTGGAGTGAGTGACCAGCACCAGCGTGGTGTCGCGTTTGGCGTGTAGGTCAAACAGCAGGTCCATGATGGTCTCGCCGGTGGATTGGTCGAGGTTGCCGGTGGGCTCATCCGCCAGCAGCAGGCGCGGGGAGGGGGCACAGGCCCGCGCAAGCGCAACCCGTTGCTGTTCGCCGCCGGACATTTGGCTGGGATAGTGATCGGCCCGATGGCCAAGGCCAACAGCCTCAAGCTCGGCTTTGGCGCGTTCCAGTGCATCCTTACGGCCAGAAAGCTCCAAAGGTGTGGCGACATTTTCCAGCGCGGTCATGGTGGGGATTAGGTGGAAGTTCTGAAACACCACCCCCATGTTTTCGCGGCGGAATCGGGCAAGGGCGTCTTCGTCCATGGCAGAGAGATCATGATCCAGCGCGGTGATGGTGCCGGAGGTTGCGCGCTCCAACCCGCCCATCAACATCAGCAACGAGGATTTGCCTGAACCAGATGGACCAACAAGCGCCAAAGCCTCCCCCGCCTGCACGTCCAAAGAGATTCCGTGCAAGATTTCTATGCGTCCGGCATTGCTATCCAGCGCCAAAGTCGCATCTTGAAGGGAGAGAATGGATGACATGAAAGAGGCCGCCTGTTGATGAATGTTTCCACCCTATATGGGGCGTCTAAGCGCGCGGGCAAGGCGCTGACCTTCGGCATTTTAGTTGTTCCGGTAACGGTTTGCTCGGCTTTTGCGGAGCCGGTGGTGATTGCGGCCTTGGGGGATAGCCTCACACATGGCTATGGCTTGCCGCAAGGTGATGGCTTTGTACCGCAGCTGGAAAGCTGGCTTAAGGCGCAAGGGTTGGACGTGATTGTGCAGAATGCGGGGGTGTCTGGAGACACCACGCAGGGCGGCTTGTCACGGGTTGGTTGGACCCTGGGGCCGGACGTGGATGCGATGATTGTCTCGTTGGGGGGCAACGACGCTTTGCGTGGGATTGATCCAGCGGTGAGCAAAGCCAACTTGGCTGGGATCATCGAAGCTGGGCAGGCGGCGGAAGTGGATGTGCTGTTGATCGGGGTGGAAGCGCCGATGAATTTTGGCGCGGACTACAAACAAGTCTTTGATGGGATGTATGGCGAACTGGCTGCTGAGTTTAATGTGGAGCTGGCGCCGGATTTCTTTGAGGCCATTCGGGATTTGCCCGCGGATCAGTTACGCGGGCTGATGCAGGCGGATGGTATCCATCCCAATGTGCAGGGTGTGGCGCAAATTGTACCGGCGCTAGGTCCATATGTGCAGGGCTTGGCGGAGAGCGCCGCAAAGGAGTGAGTTATGCCGGGGCGGCTTTTTCTTGAGACCTCAATGACGGAGATCGGCCAGTGGGTTGGTCGTGAGGTTGTCGGTGTTTCTGATGAGCCGTCACGCCGGAATATAGCGCCGGGACAGGAGATTGTGTGCCTGACTGCGGATGGCTTCAAGCATATGCGCTGGGGTATCATTCCGGTTGGCCGCGTGAATGCGCGGGGGCGGCCGGTGATGGAAACCATTGTCAATGCGAGGTCCGAGACAGTGTTCGACAAGTCCGCGTTTGATGGCGTTGGGCGGGCCTTGGTGATTGTTGACGGCTGGTACGAGTGGACCGGTGAGAAGCGCAAGAAAACGGCGTGGCGCATCAAGGGCAGTGAGCCACTGGTGTTTGCGGCAATCACGGATGTGTGGATCGCACCCGGAGGGCGGGAGGTGCATCAGGTAGCGACAGTGACCTGTGAGCCCAATGGCGACGTGAAGCCGATCCATCATCGGATGGGGGTTCTGCTTGAGAAAGACGCGATTGATTTGTGGCTCACAGGCACGACGGAAGAGGTCACGCCGTTGATGGTACCTTGGCCAGAGGGATGTCTGACCATCGAAGAAGCTACGGATGTGGATTGGGATGCGCCTTAGGCCGCGAGGTCTACCCAGACAGGCACGTGGTCAGATGGCTTAGAGCGTCCGCGCTCTTCTTTGTCGATCTGGCAATCTTGCAGCAGGTCCGAGCATTGTGGGCTGAGCAAGAAATGGTCGATGCGGATGCCGTTGTTGCGGTTCCATGCGCCGGCTTGGTAGTCCCAGAAAGAATACATGCCAGGCATTTGATTGCGGGCACGGAAGGCTTCGGTGAATCCAAGGTTCAGCAAACGGCGGTAGGCGGCGCGGCTTTCGGGACGGGCGAGTGCGTCTTCTTGCCAGTCTTCCGGTTTGGCGGCGTCTTCGTCTTGCGGGATGATGTTGAAGTCACCGGCCATGAGGAAGGGTTCTTCAGTGGCCATAAGCTCCTGGGCGCGGGTATATAGCCGCTCCATCCAGGCCAATTTGTAGTCGTATTTTGGGCCAGGTGTTGGATTGCCGTTGGGCAGGTAGAGGCCGCAGACCCGTACCGGGGTGTCGCCCATCACGGTGGCTTCGATGTAGCGGGCCTGTTCGTCGGTCTCATCTCCGGGCAGACCGCGGGTTACATCCTCAAGCGGGAGCTTGGAGAGGATCGCGACGCCGTTGAAGCTTTTCATGCCGTGGGTTTCGACCTGGTAGCCGCGTTCTTCAAAGATTTCGCGCGGGAAAGCTTCGTCGACGGATTTGATTTCTTGCAGCAGCGCCACATCGGGCTGCGCCTCATCCAGCCAGCGGGGCAGGGTTTCTATGCGCGCCTTGATGCCATTGATGTTGAATGTGGCGATTTTCATGGGACGCGCTCCTATTCGCTGGACAGGGCTATCTATCCAGCCAATGGAGGGAACAGCAAGAGGCGAAAATCGCTGACCCTACATCGAAAAGCTGGTGCCGCAGCCGCAAGAGCTTGTGGCATTGGGATTGTTGATTACAAACCGGGCACCAATCAGCTCTTCTGTAAAATCGATCACCGCGTCTGTGAGGAACGGCAACGACACGCTGTCCACCAAGACTTTCTCACCGGCACCTTCGAGCACGAGGTCGTCGTCGGTTTGGGAGTCGAGTTTGATTTCGTACTGAAAGCCGGAACATCCGCCACCTTCGACCGCCACGCGCAGGGCCTGTCCCTGATCGGCGGCGCCGATCTCGGCGAGACGTTCGAAGGCTCTTTGGGTGACTTTGGGCGGCAACTGCATGATATTTTGTCCTATTCGCGCGAATTGCCCGGTTCCTAGCGGGCATAAACTCCAATATAGAAGGGCCAAGGACAGGCTACAAGGACCACGCTCATGCAGGCGCCCTATGCCTCAGATCCGGCACGCGCCAAGGGACGGCGTTTTCCGGAGGAGGAGAGCAGTTTCCGGTCGTGTTTTCAGCGAGACCGGGACCGTATCATTCATGCCAGCGCGTTTCGGCGGCTCAAGCACAAAACACAGGTGTTTGTGGAGCATGAAGGTGATTACTTTCGCACCCGTTTGACGCATTCGATTGAAGTGGCGCAGGTGGCGCGAACGATTGCGGGAGCGCTGGGGCTCAATCAGGAAATCACCGAAGCGATCGCTTTGGCGCATGATTTGGGGCACACGCCGTTTGGGCATACCGGAGAAGACGCGCTGCATGAATTGATGGCACCGTATGGTGGGTTTGATCACAACGCACAGGCGGTCCGGATTGTGACCTCTCTGGAACGGCATTACGCGGATTTTGATGGGCTGAACCTGACGTGGGAGACCTTGGAGGGCATTGCCAAGCATAACGGGCCAGTGACGGGTGATCTTCCTTATGCGTTGGCGGACTACAACGCGATCCATGATTTGGAGCTGCACACCCATGCCAGTGCGGAGGCACAAGTTGCGGCGTTGGCGGATGATGTGGCGTACAACAATCACGATTTACACGACGGTCTGCGCGCTGGCCTGTTTACCGAAGAAGAGATTTGTGAGCTGCCAATTGTGGGCGATGCTTTTGCCGCTGTAGATCAGAGATACCCGGGCTTGGAGGCTATCCGACGGCGTCATGAAGCTTTAAGACGCGTGTTTGGTGTGATGGTGGGGGACGTGATTGATACGTCTCGTGCGGCATTGGCCGAGGTAGACGCGCAGACAGTGGAAGAGTTGCGCGCCTGTGGTCGGCCTGTGGTGCAGTTTTCCACGGCGCTTTGGTCGGACCTCAAGGAAATCCGAAGCTTTCTGTTCACACGTATGTATCGCGCGCCAAGCGTGGTGAAGATGCGCAAAGAAGTAACCGTTGTGGTGCAGGAGCTGTTCCCGTTGTTTTTGTCTGAGCCAACGTTGTTGCCAGTGCGCTGGCATGCGGATTTGGCAAAATGTGATAATGAAACAGCAGTGGCGCGTATGGTGTCGGACTATATTTCCGGCATGACAGACCGCTATGCGCTGCAACAACATGAGCAGCTTCTGGGCAAGTGACGTTGACGTGACGGATTGGGGTGATAAACCACGCCAAATCCGAAAAGACCAAAGACACATTGATAGGACGGTCTGATGAACCTGTTTTCCGAGATCCGCGTTGCCGTGATCGACGCGCTGACTGCGATGCAAGCCGAAGGCAAGCTGCCTGAAGGACTGGACTTCAAAAACGTGGCGGTGGAGCCCCCACGCGATGCTCTGCATGGTGATATGGCCACCAACGCTGCGATGGTGCTGGCCAAGCCTGCCAAGATGAAACCACGCGACATCGCCGAAGTGCTGGCTGTCAGGCTGGCGGAAGACGCGCGTGTGGATGTGGCTGAGGTAGCTGGTCCCGGGTTCTTGAACCTGCGTTTGGCGCCGGTACTGTGGCAAGGTGTTGTGAAAGCTGCGCTGGATGGTGGCCAGGACTTTGGCCGCTCCACCATGGGTGGGAACAAGAAAGTGAATGTGGAGTATGTCTCCGCCAACCCAACCGGGCCGCTGCACGTTGGGCACACGCGTGGTGCGGTGTTTGGCGATGCGCTTGCGTCGCTGTTGGATTTTGTCGGCTTTGATGTGACCCGTGAGTACTACATCAACGATGGGGGCGGGCAGGTCGATGTGTTGGCGCGCTCTGTGTATCTGCGGTATCTGGAAGCGCACGGCCAAGAGGTTGCTTTCCCTGATGGCACCTATCCCGGTGACTACCTGATTGAGACCGGCAAGGCGCTGAAAGAAAAGGTCGGCACCGCGTATATCGATCAGCCAGAAGATGTCTGGCTCCAGGATGTCCGCCTCTTCGCCACTGATGCTATGATGGAACTGATCCGCGCGGATCTGAAGTCTCTGGGCGTGGTGATGGACAAGTTCTATTCCGAAAAATCGCTGTATGGCACAGGCCGTATCGAGGCTGCCATCGCGGAGCTGGACGCCAAGGGCTTGATCTATGAAGGTGTGTTGGAGCCACCAAAAGGCAAGAAGCCGGAAGATTGGGAACCACGTGAGCAAACCCTGTTCAAATCAACCGAACATGGGGATGATGTCGACCGCCCGGTGAAAAAATCTGACGGGGCGTGGACCTATTTTGCGCCAGACATCGCTTACCACTACGACAAGGTTGATCGCGGTTTTGATATGCTGATCGACGTCTTTGGCGCGGATCATGGCGGTTACGTCAAGCGTATGAAAGCAGCGGTATCCGCACTGTCAGATGGCAAGGTTCCCTTGGACATTAAGCTGACCCAGCTGGTGAAACTGTTCAAAAACGGCGAGCCGTTCAAGATGTCCAAGCGGGCAGGCACATTTGTGACCCTGCGGGATGTCGTGGATCAGGTGGGGCCGGATGTGACCCGTTTTGTGATGCTGACCCGCAAAAACGACGCGCCGTTGGATTTTGATTTTGATAAGGTGCTGGAGCAGTCCAAAGACAACCCTGTGTTCTACGTGCAGTATGCGCATGCGCGGGTGTGTTCGGTGATCCGTAACGCGGAGTCCGCGGGTATCACTGCGGATGACGCAACTTTGGCCGCGGCTGATTTGTCCAAGCTGGATCATGCGGCAGAGATCGCCGTGGCCAGGAAATTGGCCGAATGGCCACGTTTGGTGGAAATTGCGGGCCGCACCAACGAGCCGCACCGGATTGCGTTTTTTCTCTATGAACTCGCAGGGGAGCTGCATGCGCTGTACTACAAAGGCAACGAGGACACCTCGCTGCGCTTTGTGCAAGAGGGTGACGCAGATACATCACAGGCGAAAATTGCGCTCGCACGCGCCGTGGCCGTTGTTATTTCCGCAGGTCTTGGTATTCTGGGCGTAACTCCGGCACAAGAGATGCGCTAAAGCTGCACGTTCGTCGGGGTTGAGGACTAGGCAAGACGACCCCGGCGACACCGCACATCTGCGGTAACGCGTACGGGCAGTGAGGCAAAAATGGCAGAAATTCCGATGGGTGCGCATGGCGCGCCCAAAGGCGACTCTCCGAACGCGGCTCTTTTGGTGAACCGCGCAGGGATGTTTGTATCTCTTGCGCTGGTTGTCGGAACGGGCGTGTGGGGGTTCCAGATCCTTTCCCGCGATGTGAGCGGTGTGCCAGTTGTACGGGCCTTGGAAGGTCCAATGCGGATTCAACCGGAAGATCCGGGTGGACGTCAGGCGGGTCACCAGGGATTGATGGTCAATCAGGTGGCTGCAGATGGCAGCGCGGCTGGTCCAGCGGATCAGGTGATTGTAGCGCCGCCGCCCATTTCTCTGACAGATCGTGATCGGGTGCAGAATGCGCCTGCTGTGGTGCGGCCTGCCCAGGACCGGTCGGCAGTGCCAAGCCTTGTTGAGACAGAAAAATTGACCGAAGTGGTTGCCCGCGCGCGGGTTGCGCCAATTGTCGCTCCTGCGCCGTTGGATGTAAGTAAGCCGCTGTCGGTGGAAGAATTGGCAGATCGATTGGCCGCTGGTGCCGCGCCGCTCGAAACCATTGAGGTGGGTGAGGTGAAGCCGATTCAAGTGGCATTGAGTGAGCCGGAACCTTCAAGTGAAGATGTTGCAGAGGCGCCTAAGCCAGAGGTCACGGGTGGGTTGAAGCGCTCACTGCGTCCTGTGTTGCGTCCAGCGAAACTGTCTTCCGCGGCGCAAGGCACGCAGGTTGCGTCGATTGACGCCGCAGTGCAGGGCGCCCTGAAAGAAGTGGATGCGGAGACCATTCCCGCAGGCACACGTTTGGTGCAACTGGGTGCCTATGCCAGCCCAGAGATTGCACGGGCAGAATGGGACAAGTTGCAACAGCGGTTTGACACTTACCTTGGGGACAAGTCCCGGGTGATTGAGAAAGCCAGCAGCGGCGGGCGGGTGTTCTATCGCTTGCGGGCGATGGGCTTTGAAACCGTAAGTGACGCGCGCCGTCTTTGCTCTGCGCTGAAGGCTGAAAACGCAGATTGTATTCCGGTCACCACCCGATGAGCCGCTTTTGCGCCGCGATCTTTGGTTGTGACGGGCTGCGCCTGACAGATGAGGAAAAGACATTCTTTCGGGATGTGCAGCCGTTTGGCTTTATCCTGTTTGCGCGCAATATCGAGACTGCGGATCAAATCCGCGCGCTGTGTGATGAACTGCGCGCATGCGTGGATCATCATGCGCCGATCCTGATTGATCAGGAAGGTGGACGGGTGCAACGTCTTCGCGCGCCCCTAGCCTCTGAGTGGTTGCCGCCCTTGGAAGAAGTGCAAAAAGCTGGCCCAAATGCAGCGCGGGCGATGTATTTGCGCTATCGCATCATCGCACATGAGTTGATGGCGCTGGGTATTGATGCGGATTGTGCGCCGATGGTTGATGTGGCGCGGCCGGATACACATCCGTTTTTACGCAACCGGTGTTATGGTGAAAATCCAAAACAGATTATCGAAATTGGTCGCGCAGTGGCCAAGGGGCTGTGGGATGGTGGCGTTTATCCCGTGATCAAACATATGCCGGGGCATGGTCTGGCCGTGGTGGACAGCCACAAAGATTTGCCGCGTGTCTCTGTGCCAAAAGCGCAGTTGGAAGGTGATTTTGCACCGTTCAAAGCGCTCAATGATCTGCCGATGGGCATGACGGCGCATATCGTGTTTGAAGACATGGATGACGCGCCTGCAACGACCTCGCCTAAGATGATGCAGTTTATGCGCGATGAGATTGGCTTTGATGGGCTGATAATGACCGATGACATCGACATGCAGGCTTTGAGCGGCACTGTGGACCAACGTGCCGCCGCTGCAATTGCAGCCGGATGTGACGCGGTGCTGCATTGCAACGGAACCTTGGCGGAGCGTCAGGCTGTGGCAGCAGCGATTGGCGAGATGTCTGATTCCGGGCAGCGCCGGGCCGATGAGGTGTTAGCAGCGCGGCGACAGGCCGTGCCTGTTGACATTGAAGCGCTTGCCGAGGAACTTAAAGCGTTCTGAACAGGCGCTTGACGGGCAGGGGCATGGCCGAGACCGACCTTAACAAAACTCTACAGATGTCCTTTGCGGAGGATCAGGAGGAGATTTCCGTTGCCGATCGCATGGCTGCGGAAGCTCTAATTGTTGATGTGGATGGGTTTGAGGGGCCTCTCGATCTGTTGTTGACTTTGTCGCGTACGCAGAAAGTTGATTTGCGCAAGATTTCGGTTTTGGAACTTGCCAAGCAGTATCTGGACTTTGTCGAGCGGGCCAAACGGCTGCGGCTTGAGTTGGCCGCGGATTACCTGGTGATGGCCGCCTGGCTGGCGTTTTTGAAATCGCGCCTGTTGTTGCCGCCTGATCCAACCGAAGAAGGACCGTCGGGTGAAGAACTTGCGGCACACCTAGCCTTTCAATTGGAGCGTTTGCAGGCGATGCGGGATGCGGCCGCTAAGTTGATGGCGCGAGACCGGTTGGGACGTGATTTCTTTGCGAGAGGTGTGCCAGAAACCGTGGAACGCGTGCGGAAGGTGACCTTCACGGCAACGTTAATGGATTTGATGCAAGGATACGCGCGGCTGCGCACAAGAGACGAATTCCGTCCCTTTATTCTGGACCGCGAGTCGGTGTTCACCATGGAAGAGGCGTTGGAGCGGATGCGCGGTCTGATCGGCTATGCCGGTGCGTGGACCAATATTCTGAGTTATCTTCCCGTGGGCTGGGAGAACGATCCGAAAAAACGGCGTTCAGCCACTGCAGCCACATTTGCGGCCTCGCTGGAACTGGCCAAAGAGGGCAAGGTGTTTATCCGCCAAAGCGAAACCTTTGCGCCAATAGAAGTACGAAAGAGAGACGGCAGGGATGAGTGACAATATCAATATGTCGGAGCCGGACGTTGAGGCGGTGCGGGACGCACCACAACAGGAAGAAAGCTTGTTTGAAGCACCGCCCATCGCTGAGCAGGAGCGCATGTGTGAGGCCATCCTTTTTGCCAGTACAGAGCCGGTGAGCGTCAAAGAGATGAACAACCGTATGCCACATGGCTGTGACGCGGCGGAGGCCTTGGTGCATCTGCGCAAGCGGTATGAGGGACGCGGAGTAAGTGTTGTGAAAATCGGCGATGCCTGGGCGATGCGCACTGCGCCAGACCTTGGTTTCCTCATGCAAAAAGAGACCGTGGAAACACGCAAACTGTCTCGTGCAGCGGTCGAAACACTGGCCATCATCGCCTACCATCAGCCGGTGACACGGGCGGAGATTGAAGAAATTCGCGGTGTGAGCGTGAGCAGAGGCACGGTCGATCAATTGCTCGAGATGGAATGGATCCGATTTGGCCGGCGCAAAATGACGCCGGGGCGGCCGGTGACTTTTGTGGTGACACCGCAATTCTTGGATCACTTTGGCCTGTCCAGTCCGCGCGACTTGCCGGGGCTCAAGGAGCTGCGGGCGGCGGGGCTTTTGGAAAACCGTCCACCACCGGGCACGATTCCGTTAGGACTGAATTCCGATGAGGAGGAAGACGGGATGGTCATAGATGACGGGCAGCCGGAGCTGTTTGAGGAATAAGTTCCACCTCAAAAAAGCGTGACAGCCTTACTATAGGCGCATTTTGTCCCTAGATTGGGACCAGTGAATTTTCGGAGTAGACCCAATGAATGCCAATCAGCTGATCAATATGGTCACCCGTATGGTGATGCGCCGTCTGATCAACGGCGGCATCAACGCTGGGATCAACGCGGCGTCCAAGGTGCAGAAAAAGGCACCTGCGGAGCCAGGACCATGGGGGGAGACCGCAAAGCCCACCAAAGCCCCACAGTTTGACGCCAAACGCACGCGGCAGGCCATGCGCGTCACACGCAAGATTGGCCGGTTCTAAACGGGATCAGACCGTTTTGAAGTGTTTGCTCAGTTTCAGACCTTGCCCCTGATAGTTTGAGGCAATGCCCACGCCGTAAAGCTGTTCTGGTACGTCTGTCATGCGTTCGTAGACCAGGCGTCCAACCACCTGTCCGTGCTCCAGCACAAATGGAGCCTCGTGACAGCGTACCTCCAGCACACCCCGTGAGCCTGTACCGCCCGCCGCGTCATGACCAAATCCTGGATCAAAAAAGCCTGCGTAGTGCACGCGGAACTCTCCAACCATCGCCAGGAACGGTGCCATTTCAGCAGCATAGGCAGGCGGAATGCTGACGGCCTCGCGGCTTACCAAGATGTAGAATGCGCCGGGGTCCAGAATGATTTTTCCGTCAGAAGCGTGCAGTTCTTCCCAATATTCAGCAGGATCATAGTGACCGATGTTGTCGAGGTCGATGACACCGGTGTGGGGTTTGGCACGATAGCCAACAAGTGTGCCTTCATCAGGTTTCAAATCGACCGAGAATCCAAGTCCATCGTCGATCACGGCGTCGCCATCCACCAGTGGGCTGCGATCATGCAGCGCACTGAGGTCTGCGTCGGTCAACACGCTTTGGCCCTGGCGGAAACGAATTTGGTTAAGGCGCATGCCTGGACGCACCAATACAGAAAAGCTGCGTGGGCAGATCTCGGCGTAAAGAGGCCCGGTATAGCCTGAGGCAATGCGGTCAAACTCTGTGCCGCCGTCGGTGATGGTGCGGGTCAACAGGTCAAGGCGTCCTGTGGAGCTTTTGGCATTGGCCACAGCCTGTATTCCGTCTGGTAGCGCGAGGCTTTCCATAAGCGGCACCACATAGACGCAGCCTTTTTCCAGAACGGCACCGTTGGTGAGGTCAATGCGGTGCATCTCGAATTCTGCGAGGCGATCCTGCACGCTGCGGCCACTGCCGGACAGGAACGATGCACGTACGCGGTAGGCGACTGTGCCAAGACGTAAATCCAGTGAGGCAGGCTGTACCTGACCCTCTGCCACAGGCTGTGTGACCGAGATTTCGCCGGTTTTCAGCATTGTTTCAATGGTTTGGCTCGGAATAACGCCGGTCATTGGATAGTCTCCAGATACACAAAACGCCCGGGCCTTGCGGCACACGGGCGGTTTTGATTGGTCGGGCTAGCAGGACTCGAACCTGCGACCTTCCGTCCCCCAGACGGACGCGCTACCAGGCTGCGCCATAGCCCGACGATGGGCTGTTCATAACGAAATTGCGGGCGGGAGCAAGTCTTAAAATGCAAGTTTTGTCTCGCCCTGAATGATTAGCCAGCTTTGCTGTGAAGCGCCTGAAGGCGAGCCAGAAGATCGGCGGCGCGAGACGCGTCTTTGGGGGCGACGGTCACCGGCTGGGTCAGCATCAGCAAGAAGTCGTCACGTGTGTTTTCGCGCGCGATCATAGTTTCCACATCAGGTTTGGCTGCGGCATTCGAGGCGGCTTGTGTGTTGGACGCTGCGTCAGGGGCTGATGCCGGTTTACTTGTCGATACGGAGCGTCCCGCTGATGCTGCAGTTTCATTGGGTGCCGCTGGTTTAGGTTCTACAGGCGCAGCAACGTCTGGATCCTTTGTCACCGGTGCCCCTTCGGCTGGTGTCAGGTCGGCGGACGGTAGAACAGTGCCATCAGGGGAGATAAGAGCCGAGCTTCCAGTGATCGCGGTGTCTCCGGCTTGGTTCGCGTCAGCGGCTTCTGTGGTCATGCCAGCCGGATCGATTTGAGGGGCGGAGCCCTGCGCGTTGGAAGAAAGCGGCAGCGTATCCTCCGAAGCAGCGGCTTCCAACGCCTCGACATCTGGATTGCTTTGCGTCGTTTGTGTGCCCTCTGTGGGAGCATCGACGGCGGCAAACAGGTCATCTATCGGCGGTGTCTGGTCAGGTGTGGCTTGGTCGATAGGAGCTTGTTGTTCCGGTGCTGAAGCGGCGTGAGCCACGTCATCTGCGGGTACAGCACTTGAGTCGTCAGCTGCAGAGGCGGCGGTCTGAGGCGTTGTCTCAATCTCAGGCTCTGAGGTTGCCGGTGTCCCTTCGTGGTCAACCTTGACCAAAAGATCATCAAGAAAGCCGTCATCTTCTGCTGACTCCGTGGCTGCATCGGGCAGGTCCGTCGCCGTTTCGTCTGGGGTTGTGTCGAGTTCAGCCTCAGAATCTTTGCTGACGACCTCAGCCTCAAGGCTTTCGGACACAATTTCACTCTGATGGTCTATGGCGTCTGTCTGGTCTTCAGATAGCGCGGGTTCTCCGACGGCTTGAGCAGCGTCGACGGTTACAGCTTCTTCGGGTGGCGAGATTTCTTCTTGAACCGCGTCGTCTTCTGGCGGCGTTACAGTGTCGTCTGCAGCCACTTCCGCGACGTCCTCGAGATCGTCTTGATCCTGGTCGACGGGGCGAGACAGACTCGAGACGTGTTTCACGCCTTTTTCACGCAGCAGCTGTTGTGCTTCTTTGATGGGCAGCCCGTCTTCATGCAGCAGCTTTTTCAGGCCACCCAAAAGCTCCATGTCCTGGGGACGGTAATAGCGCCGCCCGCCAGCACGCTTCACGGGTTTGACTTGTGAAAACTTGCTTTCCCAAAAACGCAGAACATGGGTTTGCACGTCAAGCCAGTCAGCAACTTCGCTGATGGTGCGAAATGCTTCACGCGATTTGGCCATGGAGTTTGTCTCGTCTTATTTTTTGTTGCCAGCGGCGACGCGATCTTTCATCAGATGCGAGGGCCGGAAGGTAAGGACACGGCGCGGCTGGATCGGAACTTCTTCACCGGTTTTGGGGTTACGGCCAACTCGTGCAGCTTTGTCGCGCACGCTGAAGGTGCCAAAAGAGGAAATCTTGACCTGTTCGCCACGCACCAGTGCGTCAGACATGTGGGTCAGAATGCTCTCAACCAATTGAGCGGAGTCGTTTCTGGACAGGCCCACTTCGCGAAACACGGCTTCGCTTAGATCCATCCGGGTCAATGTCTTATCAG
The DNA here is from genome assembly GCF_913054185.1 of uncultured Shimia sp. Lineage (GTDB taxonomy): Bacteria > Pseudomonadota > Alphaproteobacteria > Rhodobacterales > Rhodobacteraceae > Shimia. The sequence continues at coordinate 11,957 of NZ_CAJXIV010000025.1, read as the reverse complement.
TCATGTGGTCCCCCCTGCCGGTACACGTTTGAAAAACCATAGAAGCAAGCGAATTTGTGAGTCAATGACTTGCACCGTCTCAGAGACGATTATCTGCAATATTCGCCAACGACTTAGGCTGGTTCTTACCATCTTATGACCACAGCACCCCAGGCAAGGCCGCCACCAATGGCTTCGGTCACCAGCAGATCACCGCGCTTGATCCTGCCTTCTGCCACACCGGTGGACAGTGCAAGCGGGATCGAGGCTGCGGATGTATTGCCATGATCCTGAACGGTCACTATCACGCGATCCATTGGGACACCGAGCTTTTTGGCGGTGCCTTGAATGATGCGGATATTGGCTTGATGTGGCACAATCCAATCGACGTCGTCGTCAGTAAAGCCAACTTTGGTCAGGGCAGTGTGAGCTGTCGAGGTCAACTTCTCAACCGCTTGACGGAAAAGGGCATTTCCCTGCATGCGCAGCTTTCCAGAGTCGCCTGTGGTGGAAACACCGCCGTCCACAAAGAGCATGTCTTTGTACCGGCCGTCAGAATTCAGGTCTGCGCTCAGAACGCCGCGATCGGCGTTATCGCCAGTTCCGTCTTGGGCTTCGAGGATCAGTGCGCCTGCGCCATCACCAAACAGCACACAGGTGGCGCGATCGGTCCAATCCATAATGCGGCTAAAGGTTTCCGCGCCAATCACCAAAACACGATTGGCCTGTCCGGACAGGATCAGCGCGTTGGCATTGGTCAGCGCATAGACAAAACCGGCACAGACGGCTTGTACATCAAAGCCAAAGCCACGGGTCATGCCGATTTTCTGCTGCACCATAGTGGCGACAGAAGGAAAGGTGAGATCTGGCGTGGAGGTGGCCACAACCACTGCATCAATGTCATCGGCCTCTAGATTCGCATCCTTAAGAGCCGCGTTGGCGGCCAGGCTGGCGAGGTCTGAGGTGGTTTGATCATCAGCGGCAAAGTGGCGGCGCTCAATGCCTGAGCGCGTCCGAATCCATTCGTCCGACGTGTCCAGAGTTTTTTCGAATTCGGCGTTGGGAACGACCCGTTCCGGCAAGTAGTGGCCAACGCCCTTAACCACGGCGCGTGTCGTCATATCAGTGCCTTGCTATATTATTGTTATTCGTTTGTGCTGTCAGCATCTTGCGGCAGGGAAACAGCAGATGCAACCCGCGCTGCGAGCTTTTCAGAGAACCCGGATTGCGCCAGTTTGAAGGCGAGTTTTACTGCCGCGGACACGCCTGTTGCATCCGATGACCCGTGGGATTTTACAACGGTGCCGTTGAGGCCCAAAAACACACCTCCATTGACCCGTCGGGGATCAATGCGTTTGTTCAGACGGTTCAGTGACGTATAAGCCAGCAAGGCGGCCAGTCGGGAAAGAGGGGAAAACTTGAAAGCTTCTTTCAGCAAGGAGCCGATCAAGCCAGCAGTGCCTTCGCCGGTTTTCAACGCAACATTGCCGGTGAACCCGTCAGTGACAATCACATCCGCTTTGTTGGCTGGCAAGTCATTGCCTTCAACAAATCCGACGAAGTCATAGTTTGCGTTCCTGGCATTGCGCGCAATCAGATCGTGCGCGAGCTTGAGCTCGGTGCGACCCTTGTGCTCTTCGGTGCCAACATTGAGCAAACCAACGCGAGGGCGCTCAAGGTCCATGCCGTTGCGAGCATAAGAGGCACCCATCAGCGCGTATTGCAACAGGTCATGTTCATCGGCGCTGATATCTGCGCCGGCATCGAGCATGATGTTGAAACCCTGCGGCGCACGCGAAGGCCAGAGTACGGCAATTGCCGGGCGGTCGACGCCGAGGATTTTGCGGAGGCGAACCACCGACAACATCATCAAGGCGCCGGTGTTGCCGCAGCTGACCACGCCGGCTGCTTCTCCGCTGCGCAGTGATTCCAATGCGGACCACATCGAAGTGGTCTTTGATCGGATCACTTCACGGGGTTTGTCTCCCATCGACACCACGTCAGAGGCGTCCCGAATCTCGACTCGGCCGTCCAATATGCGCTTACGTGCCACAAGCTTGGTCAGCTCGTCTTCGGGGCCGTGCAGGATGAAAGCAATGTCTGGATTAATCTTCGCAGAATGCGAAATGCCGGCAACTACAGCTGCCGGCCCGCGATCGCCACCCATGGCGTCAACTGAGATCACTGTGCGCCCGCTGCCGGGGTTTGCTGTTTGCGCCAAACCGGTCATGCGGGCTCAGATCCCGTTGTTTATGCTGCGTCTTCGTCCAGATCGACGTCTTCGACCATCGCAACGACTTCACGGTCGCTGTAGTGGCCGCAAGAAGCGCAAACGTGGTGTGGGCGCTTCAGCTCGCCACAGTTCTCACATTCGTTTGGGTTCGCTGCAACCAGGGCGTCATGTGCACGGCGGTTGTTGCGGCGCGATTTCGATACTTTGTTCTGCTGGACAGCCATGTCGCAACCTTTGATATACTTGGGGGCCGGAGCCCGGTTTCTTGAGCGTTGGGAGCCTCTACGCGGTAAGCGCGCCCGAGTCCAACGCTAAATTCGAATGAGCGCGCGAAAATACTGCGATTTCCACGCAACGCAAGCCCTATTCGTCCTCTTTTGAGCCCAACTGGTCGCGCAGGGCAGCCAATCCGGAAAAGGGGCGGGCGTCTTCGTCCGTCATGGCCTTTTTTCCAGCCTCCGTAAAGACCGCATCTTTCAATTCCGCGCCCTGGGCACGCGGAAATTGCGGAATGTTCAATGCCAGAGCCTCATGCAGGATGGCCTTCACATCAATGTGTGATTCCAAGCGTTCCGCATTTTCGTCCTCTGGCATCTCAACTTCTTCTTCGTCACTGTCGGGATCAGGCAAGTAGGCGACAAAGCGACGCTCGATTTTGTCCTCAACACGTGTTGTGACTGGTTCAAGCGTGACAACGCAGGGCTGTACAACAGTGGCGCCGAGCTTTGCGATCAGCTCCCAATCAGATTTGCCGTGGGCACGAATTTCACCTGCAAAGACTACTTTGCGGACCGCTGATAGCGACAAGGCATCAGCCAAAGCAGTCAAGTCTTTTGGGCCGGGGCGCAGTTCAAAAGGGGTGGGGCGGTTCTGTTGGAGATCTGCCACGCGGAAGACGGTAGAAGGAGAGGCACTTGGGGACATGTTTCTGACTTCGGATTTAGGGCGGTTGGTGTTAGGGACGCGGTTGTCATCTTGAACCAAACGCGTTCCTTCTGTAAGCGAGATAAAAGGCAAGAGACGCCAAGACAAGAGGGCAGGCATGAAGACGCGAACCAAAGTGATCAAATTTGCGGTCATGGGAGCGGTTTTGCTGTCGCTGACAGCCTGTTCTACCCGCTATCGCAATCATGGTTATGTGCCTACAGAGGAAGAACTGGCCTCGATCACCTTGGGTGTGGACACCCGGGACACGGTTGCCGAAACGTTTGGGCCGCCGTCTGCGTCTGGTGTATTGGATGACAGCGGGTACATTTACGTGCGCTCTAGGGTCAGGCATCTTGGCCCGATTCGTCCCGAAGTGGTGGATCGGCAGGTTGTTGTGATCGGATTTGATGGCAAAGGTATCGCCCGCAATATTGAGCATTACGCGTTGGAAGACGGGCGGTTTGTGCCGTTGCAGCGACGGATAACTGACAACGGTATTGAAACCGGTGGCTTGTTGCGTCAGCTCGGGGCCAATATCGGGAACTTCGGGCCCTCTGGTGCGCCAACCGCGAGCAACGGAAGCTTCTAATTTGCCAGCTCGATCTGATGGGTGTCGGTTTGTCATTCGGATGTCGCGACACCTCTGTTAGACTGCTTGTGTGAGAGGAGCGCAGATGGGCAGTCATAAGCTTGAGTTGGGGCGTTACCGAGTGCGTGTGGCGGATGGCGTGCAGGATTTGCACGCTGCGCAACGGTTGCGGAGTTTGGCTTTTCACGGCGACGACTCTGATTTGGATACTGACGCCTACGATTCCCTTTGTACCCATTACATGATCGAAGAAGCGATTAGTGGCCGGTTGGTCTGTGGCTTTAGGATGTTGCCGCTGAACGGTGGTGATGAAATCGGCCGCAGTTATTCGGCGCAGTTTTATGAACTGGATGCGTTAAAATCGTACCCGGGGCGCATGGTCGAAATGGGGCGGTTCTGTCTGCATCCCGATGTACATGATGCAGATGTCCTGCGCATCGCATGGGGCGCCATGACTGCTTACGTGGATGAAAACAATGTAGAACTTCTGTTTGGCTGTGCGTCCTTTGCGGGCACGGACACCAGCTCCTACCTTGATAGTTTTGCCATGTTGCGAGACCGCCACTTGGCGCCAACACGGTGGCTGCCAAAAGTGAAAGCGCCCAAAGTCTTTCGGTTTGCAACACGGTTGCGCCGTAAGCCCAATATCAAGGCCGCACAACTCAGCATGCCGCCGATGTTGCGCAGCTATCTCTTGATGGGGGGGTGGGTCAGTGACCATGCGGTTGTGGATCAAAAAATGAATACGCTGCATGTGTTTACTGGTGTTGAGGTAAAGGCCATTCCTGCGGCGCGAAAACGGCTTTTGCGGGCTTTGGCCAGTTAGACGCAGCTGTCGTGGTTGACGGGAAAGCCTGTGCGGGCTAGGCGCAGGGCATGGCACGTATACCCCTTTTACAGATGAATGATATTTCCCTGACCTTTGGCGGGGATCCTGTGTTTGATCAGTTGGGCCTGGTGGTGCAACCCGGAGACCGGGTGGCATTGGTTGGGCGCAATGGCTCTGGCAAATCAACCTTGCTGAAAGTGATGGCTGGCTTGGTGGAGCCGGACCGCGGAGACATTGTTGTGCCGCCAGGAGTGAGCGTAGGATACATGGAGCAAGACCCTGATATGAAAGGGTTTGCCACGCTTGGAGATTTTGCCTCAGCGGCCTTGGATCCAGGCGAGATGTACAAAGTTGAACGCGCGGGCGAAGGGCTGAAATTTGATCCGGCACGTGCGGTGGAAACCGCATCTGGGGGGGAGCGGCGGCGAGCGGCCTTGGCACGTTTGATGGCGGAAGCGCCAGAGTTGATGTTGCTGGACGAGCCGACCAACCATCTTGATATTGAAGCCATTGCCTGGCTTGAGGCGGAGTTAAATGCCACTCGGGCGGGCTACGTTTTGATCAGTCACGACCGCGCGTTCTTGCGTGCCCTGACGCGCGCAACCCTTTGGATTGATAGGGGAATGGTGCGTCGTCAGGAAAAGGGCTTTGAGGGCTTTGAGGCATGGCGAGACAAAGTTTGGGACGAAGAAGACCTGCAACGTCACAAGATGGATCGCAAAATCAAAGCAGAGGCGCGGTGGGCTGTGGAAGGCATCAGTGCGCGGCGTAAGCGCAACCAAGGGCGCGTGCGGGCGCTAAAGGATCTACGCTCCGAACGCTCTGCGATGATCACGCGCCAAGGGTCAGCGGCCATGGAGCTGTCTGCGGGTCCAAAGTCGGGCAAAAAGGTCATAGACGCCAAAGGTTTGTCGAAAACCTACGATGGCAAGAGCATTGTGCAGGACTTTTCTCTGACCGTGCAACGCGGCGACCGTGTTGCCTTTGTTGGGCCCAACGGTGTGGGCAAAACAACGCTGATTAAAATGCTGATGGGCGAGGTGGCGCCTGACACGGGAACGGTGGCGTTGGGCACCAATCTGCTGTCAGCGGTGTTTGATCAAGCGCGTTCCAAACTGGACCCGGACATGACGTTGTGGGACAGCCTGACAGGTGATCCGGACATGCGGGTTTCGGGCAAAGCTGATCAGGTCATGGTGCGAGGTAATCCCAAGCATGTTGTTGGATACCTTAAAGAATTTCTGTTTGACGATCGTCAAGCGCGGGCGCCTGTGCGGTCTTTGTCCGGCGGTGAAAAGGCGCGGTTGTTACTGGCAAAACTGATGGCTAAGGACAGCAATCTCCTGGTTATGGACGAACCTACCAACGATCTGGATGTGGAGACGCTCGATCTTCTGCAAGAGCTGTTGGATGACTATGATGGCACCGTTTTGCTGGTGAGCCACGACCGGGATTTTCTCGACCGTGTTGCCACAACCACCATTGCCATGGAAGGCAACGGACACGCGGTGACCTACGCAGGCGGGTGGTCCGACTACCGTACGCAGCGGCAGGCTGACGCGCCCAAAAAGGCCGAAAAATCAAAGATTAAGGGCGAAAAGGCAAAGGCAGAGAAGGCCGCCCCTGCGGTTGGCCTGAGCTTTACCGAGAAGCATCGCTTAGAGGCACTACCGGGCATTATGGAACGGCTGGAGGCGGAGATATCCAAGCTGGAAGGTTTCATGGCTGACCCGGAGTTGTTCACCAAAGAACCGGTGAAATTCCAGAAGGCCACAGAGGCATTGGTGGAGCGTCACACTGCCTTGCAAAAAGCCGAAGAAGAATGGCTGATGCTCGAGGAGAAAGCGGACAGCAACGGCTGATTTTCACGTCGGTATTGCGTCTGTTTCCCGGCTGTTTTGCGACTGTCCGTGGCTTTTGAATATGTTGCGGCGCGACGGTGCCGCAACATTGTGTTCAGATTTTAGGCGTCAGCTGTTTCTGACGAGGGTGTGGCAGCGTCGCGTAAATGATCGACCACACGGTTGGCCATGACATGGCGGTAGTGATTAAATTCACGCCCGTTTGCGCAGGCTGCCAAAGCTTCTAAATCATGCATGGATTGAAGGGCTGGCGTGCCGTTGATCGCCAGCGTCGCCTTGGCATTGGCCTTGGTGAATTTTGGCAAGGTGAGCAGCACCGACAGATCAACAACACTCGTGTCCGTGATGTCCAGAAATTCCAGCTGCGGAAGTGAGTGCAGGGGATAGAGGTCTTTGACTGCCGTGCCCGTGCATTGCAGACACTGGAGGGCTCGGCAGCGCTGAAGCCCGTTCAAGGAAACAATGCCGGCCCCGGATAAGCTGGCACTTTGCAAATTTGGCAGGTGTGGCCAAGCGGAGGTCATGGGGCCTTCCACGGATTCGGCCAACCGGACGTGCAAGGTTTGCAGCGCGGTGCAATGTGACAGGGGGGCAAGATCAACGCCCGGGTCCGCGATTTGCAGCAACAGGTAGGTCAGCTTGCTCAACTGGGACAAAGGCGACAGGTCTGTCTGTGACACCTGTCCCAGTGAAAGGTGGTTGAGCCCTGTAAGTGCGGCGACAAACGACAGGTCGGACACTGGCACCAGTGATTGAATTGTGAGATTCTTGAGGGTGGACAACGCCGCCAGTGAGGCAAAATCACTCGCAGGTGTGTTCCAAAGGGAGAGCGTTTTCAAACGCGGCAGTGCGCTCAGTGCGGAAAGGTCGGTTGTTTTAGCGCCAAACAGGTCCAAGGTTTCCAGTTGGCTGAGAGCAGAGAGGGCGGTAAGGTCAACTGCTCCATCACAGCGCAGAGACAGGCTGGAGAGGTTTTGTGCCTGTGCCAGAGGCGCCAGCGTCTGCCCGTCAGAGAGGCGCAGTTTAAGCTCCGTTAGCGCGGGACTTTGCACCAGTTGTGAGAGGTCTTCACAGAGCGCCAGAAGGTCAGCACTTTGCAAATTTGGCATGTTGCCAAGCCGTACTGGAGTGCGGGGGTGGGACAGTTTTAAGAAGCGAAGGTTTGGCAAATTGGGGAGGGAGACCGGTGTCTCGGGCGGGATCGAAAGGGTCAGCTTTGCCAGATTGGGCAGGTCGGCCAGTGGAGACAGGTCTGCCACCGGCGAGGCGATGATTTCCAACTCAACCAAGCTGGGCAGGCCGCGTAGGGCGGAGACATCAGTGATTGGTGTGTGGCGAATGCAGAGTTTGCGCAAATGCGGATCCAACTCGGCAATTTCGGGTAGCAGCAAGCCGTTGTCCCCGGAGATCACTTTTCGTTTGGCACGGGCCTCCTTGTGACGCTCTAAGCTCCAGAAAAAGAATGCGGTGGGATCAGCGGGGGGACCGTTTGGGGCAATGCCCGCCTTGCGACGCGCCCGAACTTGCGGGCGCATGCGTTGTTTGAGGCTTTGTTTGGCCACGGTGAGAAAAGATTGGATTTTTAAACTGGTCAGCACGTGAAAACTCATCAACGGCGCCATTGAGCGGGCGCGGGGAAAAAAGAGAACAGGAGCGATAGTGGAGGTTCAGTGTACTGCGGATCAGCTCTCCGGCAACTCACTTTTTGGCCAGTTTGGATGGCCTTTGGGCGATTGGCCCTCGCCAAAAGGCGTAGGCGTTTGAGATTAGTGAAAACAATTGTGCCCGCGTGATGTTAAAAAAACGCGGGCACTGAGGGTGATTGATGCTGGAACAAGCCTGGACCTAGGCTGGGGCCGCTTTGGGCAGCTCTGGTGTTGGGGTCAAATGGCGGGCCATCACAAAGCTGAGACAGAGACCCGGCAGCAGAGCGGCCAGGGCAAGGGAAATGCCAACATTGTCCGCCAGAAGCCCGATGATGGGCGGGGCGACCACGTTGGTGCCGATAGCCATGACCGATAGGAAAGCAATATTGTCAGCGTCGTGTTCATCCTCCAGTGCGGCGGCGGCGGACACTGCCAGCGGGAAGCCAACCGAGAGGCCCAGACCAATGCAGGCAAAGCCAACAAAAGACATCAGTGGCGGGAATGGCGCCACCAGGATCACCAAGCCAATGATGGCCAAGCCAACGTTCATGCGGGCGAGGTTGGTGCTGCCCATGCGGACTTTCAAGAAGTCACCAATGAAGCGGCCAAAGGCCACAAAGCCGGAAAACACAGTGATCGCAAGGCCAGCTGTGCTTGCACCTTCGGGCAGGCGTTCCGCCATATAGACCGCTCCCCAGTTGGCCATCGCACCCTCGGCCATGGTGACGGAGACCACAAAAAGCACGATCAGAAACAGGGTTGTTGGGTAATCGCGAAGCTTGCGCCGCTTGGTTGCCTTTTGGGTGTCAGAGGTTTTTGGCCGTAGATTGGGCAAAGACCGTGCAAGCCAGACAGCCAGGACTGTGGTGCTTGCGGAGAGAGCAAGCACGGTGAACGCCGGTGACAGGGACACAGTGAACATTGCGGCCAGGAAGGAGCCAACCGTCAAGCCAAGCGCCCAGAAGCCATGGCAGCGGTTCATCACGGATTTCTTGGCGGCTTTCTCAAGCTGGCCGGCGTAGACGTTGAGCGCCACATTGAGGAAAGTCATCGATGCGCCAAAGATCAGCAAGGCCAAAAACAGCGTGATTTGGCTGACGGCAAAAAGCGGCAACACAACGGTGGCCGCCTGGATTGGGAAAAAGACCAGAAAGATTTTTGGTGCGCCGTATTGAGCCACAACTTTTGCGGCAAATTTCGAAATGAACACAAAAGCCAGTGGCAAGCCAAGAAGGGACAGGGCCAACTGCGCGTTGGTCAGGTCGAGCTTGGATTGCACATAAGGGATATGTGGCAACCATCCGCCAAGCGCAAATGGGTGCAAGAAGAACAGCGCCATAATGAGGCGCACGGTCCCGGAGGACAGAGAGGGGGTCATGAGAAACGTCCTGTTGGAGGATATGCGTGCAGCTAGACGTAAGTTTGTGCGGGCATCAAGCCAAATGCGTGTGTGGAAGGATGATATACACGCATTGATTGAGCTGCCGTCTTGAGGGCACTACTTTGTGTGAAAATTGGTTGGGTTTTATAAGTGCAGTTTTTGAGGGGCATCGCCAAGCAGCGGGGAGATTCGCGCCCAAGCGCGGGTTCCAGCATGTGTTGGGCGAGAAACCAGTACAGGTATTTGGCGCAATCAAATCCTGCGAGGTCTGCTTGAGTGGCAGCAGGTGATGACGGGTTTTTGCTGAGACAAGGGTGAGTTGGCCTAATCCGTTCGCAGACGGGATTGCAGGAATTGCGTGAACAGTCGCAAGGGAACAAAGCTGCGGTATTCTTGGGGGAAATAGATATGCAGGCCGGGCAGGGTGGCGCGGTGTGAGACCAAAAGCTCTTCGAGGATGCCAGATTGGATCGTGTCCGCACAGTGATTGCGGAACGTATAAGCAATGCCCAGACCTTGGGTGGCCAGTTCCAAGGTGATTGGCACAGAGTTGGTGGTCATGTGGCCTGGCGCGGCCACTTGGTAATCGCCATCCTTGCCAGTGAAGGTCCAGGGCGCAATCTGGCCGGAACTGGGGAAGCGATACTGCAGGCAATTGTGTTGTAGCAAATCGGAAGGCGTTTCGGGGCGGCTATGGGCCGAGAGGTAGCCCGGGCTGGCAACCACGGCGGTGGGCAAGGGGGGCGTCAAGGCCAGCGCGATCATGTCTTGTGCCACCAATCCACCGAGGCGGAAGCCCGCGTGCAGCCCTTCTTGCAAGATGTCGGACAGGGCGTCGGTGAGGGAAAGCTCGACCTCGATCTCCGGATAGGCGTGTTGAAACGCGGTTAGGTGGTGCCGCAGCAGAAGGTGGTAGGCGATCTCCGGTGCGGCGAGCTTTAGGGTGCCACGGGCAGCGTGGCCAACGGTGCGGGCGCTCTCCAGGCCATCCGTCAGCTGTTGGAACGCGGGTGCGGAGGCGCGGGCCAAGGCGCGGCCCGCTTCGGTTAGGTTGATGGCGCGGGTGGAGCGCACGAAGAGGGCTGTGCCAAGTTGGTCCTCCAGCGCTTTGAGCTGATGGCTGACGGTGGAACGTTTCACACCCAAAACCTGTGCAGCGGCGGTCATGCTGCCTTCGGCGGCAATGGCGTTGAACACTTCAAGCGTGGAGAGTGGCAAGCGCATTGGTGAGTCTCCTGCACCATAGTTGTGAGAATTTGGTCAATTGTTGCAATATGGCGTCGGCGATAGGTTTGGGCAACAACGCAAATGCCCAAATCGCGCAGCGCGTGCGGTGAAGGCCACAGCCCAAAGGACCACCATGCAGACAGTAGTTTTGACCGCGCATCCGGCGCTTGAGACCTCAACCGTAAATCGGCAATGGTTTGACGCTCTTTCGCAGATCGATGGCGTCACCACGCGGGATTTGACGGCCGTGGGTGGGGCTGAAATGCGGTTTGATCCGATTGCGGAACAAACGGTTTTGCAGGCTGCGGATCGGGTTGTGTTGCAGTTTCCATTCTATTGGTACTCTTCGCCGCCGGTGCTGAAAGCCTGGTTGGATCAGGTTCTGTTGCCGGGATTTGCCTATGGGCCGGGCGGCGACAAGATGCATGGCAAGGAGCTGGGGGTGGCGGTGTCCACAGGCGGGCCGGCGGAGAGCTACGCAGCAAGTGGGATGAACAGTTTTCCGATGCAGGTGTTTCTAAGCCCGTTTGAGCAGACCGCCAAAATGTTGGGTATGCGCTACCTGCCGCCGTTTGTGCTGCACAGTGCGATGAGCCGTGACCCGGCGCAGGTGCCAGACAGTGTACCGGCAGTGGTGAACTATGTGACCACCCCGCTCAGTATCGCGGCTTAACCCACAAATTTCTCATAAAAACAACGGAATGACCCGCTGCGGCGGCGCAGTACACGATGAGGGATCAAAGGTATGACACTTACGATTGCAGATAGAGTAGAGATCCAGGAACTGTTCGCACGGTTCTCCCTGGCGGTGGACGTTGAGGGGCCGGAGGCCATGGGAGCGTTGTTTGTAGAAGACGCAACTTTTGTTTTCCCGGGCATGGGGCTTGATCTACGTGGGCGGGACAACATCGTGGCCTGGGTCAAAGACAATGCCGCGTTGGTTCCTCCGGGGTTGACCCATGTGCAGAGCAATTTTGTGATCGACGGCGATGGTGTTTCAGCGCAGGTGCGCTGTGTCAGTCAGGCGCTGCAGACAGTGGAGGGCGAGAGCAAGATTTTTGCCGTGGGGCGGTATGTGGAAACTGTCGTGAAGACAGAAGCGGGGTGGCGATTGAAAGACCACCGGTTGGATTTGATGGGCTAGGGCGCAACGGGCAATTGGCACGTCGGTAACACGTCTGTATCGCGGCTGTTTTGCGGAGGTCTGTGGTTTTGGCATGTGTTGCACGGGGACGGTGGGGTAGGGAGTTGGTTTTTGGGGGCGCGGAGGTCCGCTATGCGCAG